>JAIUOX010000209.1 GCA_020160955.1 Pseudomonadota bacterium | reverse complement strand
TGCCGTCGCCGATCAAGGAGCTGATCGACTGGGACCAGCAGCGCCAGGACGTCCAGATCAAGTACGAGCAGGTGATCGACCAGTTCCAGCCCGAGGGCATGATGCCGCCGGAACTGCAGGCCCTGCCCGAGGGTCCGCCGCCGCCGCTCGGCCACGAGCTGGCGCTGACCGGCGTGACGGTGTCGGAGGACGGCCGGGTCAAGCAGCTCGACGGCGTGTCGCTGGTGCTGCCGACGGACAGCCGCACGGCGGTGATCGGCGCGCCGAGCTCGGGCAAGGACGTGCTGGGCCAGGTGCTGGCGCGGCTGGTGCTGCCGAGCGGCGGCACGATCAAGATCGACGGCCAGGACTTCTTCCAGCTGCCCGAGTACGTGCTGGGCGCGCACGCCGCCTATGTCGGCCAGGAGACCTACCTGTTCCCGCTGTCGGTGCGCGACAACCTGCTGTTCGGCCTCAAGATCCGCCCGGTGGCGCCGGCGGTCTACGACGACGCCACCCGCGCCGAGCGCGAGGCATTCTGGGAAGAGACCGCGCGCGCCGGCAACCCGGTGCTCGACCCGCGCGCCGACTGGATCGACTACGAGATGGCCGGCGCGACCGGCCCGGCCGACCTGCTGCCCCGCATGGTCGCCGCGCTGCACCTCGTCGAGCTCGACGAGGACACCTACGGGCTGGGCCTGCGCGGCACGGTCGACGTCGCGGCGCGGCCCGACCTCGCCGAGCGCATCCTCCGCGCCCGCCACGCGTTGCACGGCCGGCTGCAGGACCCGACCTACGCCGGGCTGGTCGAGACCTTCAACGCCGACCGCTACAACCGCAACCTGTCAGTCGCCGAGAACATCCTGTTCGGCACCCCGGTCGGCAAGGACTTCTCCGGCGACAACATCGCGGTCGACCCGTACATGCTGTCGGTGCTGAAGGCGACCGGGCTCGAGGAAGAGCTGCAGCGCATGGGTCTCTCGATCGCCGAGACCATGGTCGAGCTGTTCTCGGGCCTGTCGCCCGACAACCCGTTGTTCGAGCAGTACAGCTTCATCTCGGCCGACGAGCTGCCCAACGTCCGCCTGCTGCTGCAACGCCTCGGCGGCAAGGGCATCGAGGCGGTGCCCGAGGCCGACCGGCCGCGCCTGATGACGCTGCCGTTCCGCTACATCGAGGCGCGCCATCGCCTCGGCCTGATCGACGCGGCGATGGAGGAGCGGCTGCTGGCCGCCCGCCACGCCTTCGCCGAGGGCCTGCCCGAGGCGATGCGCGGCACCGTCGAGTTCTACGACTTCCAGCGCTACAACAGCGCCGCCACCCTGCAGGACAACATCCTGTTCGGCCGCCTGGTCTACGGCCAGGCCCAGAGCGAGCAGCGCATCGGCACGCTGATCTCCGACGTGCTGAACGAGCTCGGGCTGCGCGATTCGGTGATCGAGGTCGGGCTGGAGTACAATGTCGGCGTCGGCGGCAAGCGCCTGACGGCGTCGCAGCGCCAGAAGCTGGGCATCGCCCGGGCGCTGATCAAGCGGCCGCAGCTGCTGATCGTCAACGAGGCGGTGGCCTCGTTCGACGGACGCACCCAGGACCGCATCCGCGACAACGTGCTGGCGTCGTGCCGCGACGGCGCGCGCGGCGTCATCTGGATCGCCAACCGGCCGGCGCAGGCCGAGCCGTTCGAGAACATCGTCGTCATGCAGGGCGGCCGCGTGGTCGCCCATGGATCGCCGTCCGAGCTGGCGGCAAAGGGCGGGGTCTACGCCGACCTCATGGCGCAGGCCTAGGGACTTCAGGAGGAGAAGATGAACCTCAACGAGGAAGTCGAACTGTTGAAGGGTGTACCCATCCTGTCGAAGATCGAGCCGGCGAAACTCAAGCTGCTCGCCTTCACCAGCGAGCGCGTGAACTACGCCGAGGGCCAGGAGCTCTGCCACCAGGGCGACCCGGGCGACGCGATGTACGTCATCCTGGGTGGTGTCGCCGACGTGCTGATCGACACGCCGAGCGGTCAGATCCAGGTCGCCGAGATGAAGCGCAACGACTTCCTCGGCGAGATCGCGATCCTGTGCGACGTGCCCCGTACCGCGACCATCAAGGCGCGCGAGCCGCTGGCGACGCTCAAGATCTCGAAGGACACGTTCTACCGCATGGTCGGCGAGTTCCCGCAGATGGCGATCGAGATCATGCGCGAACTGGCCCACCGCGTGGAGGACACCAACAAGAAGCTGCGCGAGGCGACGGCGCGCAACAAGGCGGCATGACGATCCAACCATGAGCCGGCTCGACAGCTTCATCGCGCGCATGCAGGCGCAGCGCGACTGCCTCAATTTCCTCAAGCCGGCGATCGACGCGCTGCCGGGCCCGATCCTCGAGGTCGGGCTGGGCAACGGCCGCACCTACGACCACCTGCGCGACCTCTTTCCCGGGCGCGACATCTACGTCTTCGAACGCAAGGTGGCGGCCCATCCCGACTGCATCCCGGCCGACGACCGGCTGTTCCTGGGCGACGCCGACCAGTCGATCCCCCGCGCGGCGCGCCAGCTCGGCGCGA
>JAIUOX010000088.1 GCA_020160955.1 Pseudomonadota bacterium | reverse complement strand
GACCCGCGACGGCGCGCTGCTGGGCTTCGGCGCGACCACCGGGATCGCCGACGCGACCACGGTCTACCTGCGCTACGAGGGCACGATCGCCGGCCAGGACAGCGCGCACGCCTTCACGGCCGGCCTCAGGATGACGTGGTAGCTGCCGCAATCCCGACCTTCTTCAGGGTTTCCTTCCGAGGGTTTGACCGGAAGCACTGCTAGGGCGCTGAAAAGGCCTGAGGCGGCAATACGATTCCAAGATAAATATTCCATAAAACAGTTAAAATTATTCCATAAATCACTGAAAGAATTACCATGAAAAAATATAGGAAATAGCATAAAATGGAATGTCGGTTGGTGCCTTGAGCCATAGCCTCTCCGTCGACACCGATGGAGGCGCAGATGGATTTCGAATTGACCGACCACGCTCGGACACGGCTGCAGCAACGAGGCGCAACCTACGCGGGTGTGCGCATCGTCTTCGAATTTGGGGAGCTCATCCGGGATGTCGGAGGGCAATGCGTCGAAGTCGCCTTGAAGAGGGAGCAACTGGAGGATCTCGTCGCCTTCGGTGTTTCGCGAACGGAGGCCGAGAAGCTTCACCAACTGCGCCTGGTGCTCTCTCCAGAGGGACGGGTCGTGACTCTCCTCAAGAACGACCAGTTCAAGCGCCGCTCCAACCGGCGGAGGTACAGTTCACGGCAACGCGCGATGCGGGCCGCCCTGCACGCTCGTGGCCATCGGAACGCCCGGTAGGTGGCTGACCATGGGGGAGATCATCTCAATGCATGAGCGCCGACGATCTAGGTCCGAGCACTCCGGGCGGGCTGACCGACAGGCCAGCATCCATGCGTCATCGGTCGTGATCGCGGATCAGATACGCAGGCAGATTCTCGAACGGCCGCTTGTCCATGGAGAGCGCGACCGGCTGTCGCTAGCGGAGAATCTTTGGGAAATCCTTCATTCAGCGACCGTTCGAAAGTCCGGACTGTCGATTGCCGAGATCCTGCGAAAAGCCGGACAGGGGCAGAAGGAAGACTCGACCAAGCGCCTCGTCTACTTCGCGGTAGATCCGTCGTTGCCAATCGAAAAGCGGCTGCAGAAGGCCAAGAACCTTCGACGCCACGTCGATCGCTACGTGCACATCGCCATGACAGCGGCGCGGGAAGCCGGGCTGAACGCCGACCGCACTCTTGTCCAGCTGTTCAGCCGGTCCGAGTACGAACGAAGGGCACCTCCTCAGCAGGCGGAACCGTTCGACGAAGCCCTTGCCGATCTCCTGGTCGAATTCGAGAGAGACTTCGAAAGCGCCGCCGGGCGGCCGGTGCTGGACACGGTTGCCACATACTACAGGAAGCTTCGGCAGCTTCGGGTCACTGTGAATCTCGATGGCGATTCCGACAAGGGGTGGACGGAACCGAACGCTCATGTCTGGCGAAGCATTTGGCCTGCGCAGGATGGCGCCATTTCAGTTCCGCTTTCGGTGAAGAAGAGCATTCCTTTCATGCCGATCGGAACCAGCTGGCTGGCCGAAGTCGACGGGACTATCGCGGTCCGTGCCGCGGCATTCGATCCGTCAAGGATCACGGTGCACGTCGTCGACGGCGAATCACTGGCACCCGGCGCCCAGAGAGAGTTGCCGGCAAAGATTAACGTCTGCGCGGAAGTCGCGCTGGCGATCTTTCCCTTTCACGAGGACTCTCTGCCCCGTCTCGTTCTGATGGTGAAGCCCACCATCTTTGTCTCTTCGATTGGGCTCACGTTTGTCGGCGTGGAGAAGGGCAAGGAGGAAGACGACGACTGGGAATACTTCGGGCTTTGGCACGACGACCCTCTGGAATCGCATGTCGCCGCTACCTCGCAGTCGTTTGCGCTTTTTGGCTCCAGTCCCTGCAACCTGTACAGTTCATATGGTCATATTGCCGTGGAAGAGGGCTATATCGAGGGATTCTCGTACGCCCTGCGCGACGGACGCGCGTCTCTGGCGGAGTTCCCCGAACTGCATCGACTAAATCCGACGGACTGGCTGATCCTGCCATTGACGCTCGAATCCATGCGCAGATGGCTGATGGCAGACATGCTCGACGACGAGTATTCGAAGGTGGCGGTCGCGACCGTCGACTGGGCCAAGCTGATTTCTGAATCGCGGAAGCTCCTGGCCACGCTGAAGCGGATGAACGACCGCCGACCCGCCAGTGAACCGGAGGAACCGGACGAACCGGACGAAGCACCACCCGAACTGGATCTGGGGGCGGGGTCGTTTCCCGAAGGGACGATGGCGGCCGCGCTCGAACGCGGGGTCATTGCCTACCGAGGTCGAAGCAATGGTCCTCTGATGGCGATGTTCACTATGGCCGTCATCAAGTATTCCCTGCTGATCCTGTCGGAGCAGCTTGCGGCGCGTCGGCGCAAGGGCAAGTCGGGCGGCGGCTGATCGCGCGCGCCGCGTGCGAGACTCGCACTGTCCCGGGCGTGCTAGTCTGGCCCCATGAAAATCGTCGACGTCCGCGCCTATCCCACCAGCTTCCGGGTCCCGAAGGAGCGCCAGGTGTCGCTCGGCATCGGCACCATGACCAAGCGCGACTGCGTCATGGTCAAGGTGACGACCGAGGACGGGCTGGTCGGCTGGGGCGAGAGCCACCACGCGCGCTCGCCCGGCTCGATCGGCCACCTGATCAACACGACGCTCAAGGGCTTTGTGCTCGGCATGGATGCCAGCGACACGACCGGCATCTGGGCGAAGATCTACAAGTTCCAGCTCGGCAGCCACGGCATGGGCGCCGCCACCGCGATGGCGATGAGCGGTCTCGACCAGGCGCTGTGGGACATCAAGGGCAAGGCGACGGGCTGGCCGCTCTACAAGCTGCTGGGCGGCTCGAACAAGCCGGTGCCGGCCTATGCCGGCGGCATCTCGCTGGGCTACCAGCCGCCCGAGGCGCTGGTCGCCGAGGCCGAGCCGATGGTCGAGATGGGCTACCGCGCGCTGAAGCTCCGGATCGGCGACACGGTGGCCAACGACATCGCGCGCATGACCGCGGTGCGCCGGCGTTTCGGCGACTCCATCGCCATTCTGACCGACGCCAACACCGGCTACAGCGTGGCCGACGCGCGCGCCGTCATGCCGGCGATGGACGAGCTCGGCATCGGCTGGCTGGAGGAGCCGTTCCCGGCGCACGATCATCGCTCCTACGCGCTCGCCCGCACGTTCGGTCGCACGCCGCTGGCGGCCGGCGAGAACCACTACACGCGCTTCGAGTTCCACCGCGTGATCGAGGACGGCAACATCACCATCCTGCAGCCCGACCTGTCGAAGAGCGGCGGCATCACCGAGGTCCAGCGCATCGCCGCGGCGGCCTCGATGTGGAAGCTGCCGGTCCATCCGCACAGCTCGATGACCGGCGTGAACCACGCGGTGTCGATCGCCTTCCTGGCCTCGATCGACAACGGCGGCTACTTCGAGGCCGACCTGTCGCTGGCCAACAAGTTCCGCGACGAGCTGGGCAGCGAGCCGTGGCGAATCGGCCCCGACGGCTGCGTGCGGCCGCTCGATCGGCCCGGCATCGGCGTCGAGATCGACGAGAAGTTCCTCGAGGCCCACCCGGTGATCGAGGGACCCGGTTACGTCTGATAGCGTCCCGAACGCCCCGGAATGGGGCGTTTTGGTGCAAGGTGGCAGAACGCACAGAGCGGGGTGAGGGGAAGCTCTACCTAGCGCACGGTTCAACGTGTGGAGGGGCTTCATGAACGCGAACGCGATGCTGGCGAACCTGCTGCGCCGTCGCCTCAACGAGGTCAACGCGGCCGCCGAGCTGCACAATGCGGACCCGGTGCGGCTGCTGCCGGTGCTCGAGCCCGACGACCTGCCGCCGGAGTTCGAGGAGGTCGTCCAGCTCCAGGTGCTGGGCTACCGCGAGCGCCTGACCCTGCTGCAGGGCCGCCGCCTGCGCGTCCTCGATCCCGTCTGGACCCTGGTGCCGCGGCACTAGTCTCGCCTTTCTCCTCTCCCCCGCGAGGGGGAGAGGCCGGGTGAGGGGGCTACAGTTGTCACTTCCCCCTCACCTAACCTCTCCCCCTGGCGGGGGAGAGGAACATGACCTTGAGGCGTCGAGAGACCTTTTCCTCCCCCTGCGTGAGCAGGGGGAGGTGTCGCCGTCTTCGGCGACGGAGGGGTCGGAAGCTGCGATCGAGAGGCCCATGACCCCTCCGTCCGCTACGCGGACACCTCCCCGCGCTCACGCGCAGGGAGGAAGACATGATGCGGTCCGGAGGCCCGCGCTCCGCTAGGCCGCCACGACCAGCGTCGAGGCCAGCTGGCGCACCGACTTCACCATCGCCATGGCCACCAGCTTGCCGGTCTTGCGGTTCTCCTCGCTGACCGCGACGTCCTCGCGGAAGAAGAAGCGACCGAACGCGCCCTCGGCTTCCAGCTCGACGACATGGGTGTCGAGCGCCGGGTCGGCCACGATCACGACCCGGGTGCGGTCGAGGCCCAGCCCGGCGATCGCCGCCGCCGCCGAGATGTTGACGTTCTGCGGGTAGAGCCGCGCGCCCTCGCGCACCGGGCCGTCGAACACGGTGTGCGCGGCGGTCAGCGCGTCGAGGTCGACCAGCGTCTCGGCCACCGTGCCCTTCCAGGCCGACGGGTCCTTGCGCACCGTCACGGTGACGCGGTCCAGCCCGCCGACCGCGGCGCTGCTCAGGATGTCGAGCGCGCCGATCCCGGCCGAGGGCAGGATCAGCCGCTTGCCGTTGGCCTTGGCGGCGGCCAGCAGCCGGTCGAACAGCGCGGTGTCGGTGAAGGCACCGACCGAGGTCACCAGCAGGTCGGCGCCGCTCTCCAGCACGCGCTGGCCGTGGCTGCGCACCGCCTCGTGGCCGGCGCACTCGGCGACCGCGTCGAAGCGCTGGGCGAAGAAGCGCTCCGGATCGTGGGTCAGCAGGCCATCGCCCGGCCGCGGCCGTTTCACCAGCGCGGCCACCAGGTCGAGGTTCTCGATCGCGCCGGAGCGCAGCGCCGCCTCGACGTGCTTGCCGATCGCGCCGTAGCCGATCAGGCCGAGTCGAAGAGGGCCGAGGCGCAGGCTCAAGACAGGACCTGCTCGATCCAGCGCGCCGCGGCGATCAGCCGGTCGTCGCTGCCGGGTCGGCCGACCAGCTGGACCGACAGCGGCAGGCCGAACGGACCGGTGTTGAAGGGAAGCGCGATGCACGGCGTGCCGAGCAGCGTCCACGCGCGGTTGAACACCGGGTCGCCGGTGTTGCCGAGGCCGGCCGGCGCCTCGCCCTTCGCGGCCGGCGCCAGCAGGAGGTCGAAGCGCTGCCATGCCTCCTCGAGTTGGGCCAGCGCGGCGCGCTTGCGCTTCTTCGCGTCGGCGTACTGTTTGGCGCTGACCGCGTCGCCCTCGGCCATCACGCCCTGCAGCGACGGCGAGAACAGGGGAGCGAAGCGCTCGCGTTCGCCGCGGAACGAGCGGGTCGCTTCCCGCGTCATGATGCGGTGCTGCGCCTGCAGCAGGCCGCTCCAGCTCTCCGGCGCTTCCCACGCCCGCACCTTCGCGCCGGCGGCGCGCAGCGCGCGGGCGGCCTCCTGCAGGTTGCGCGTGTTGTAGGGCTCGGAGAGATCGGACCACGGCAGCTGGACGAGGCCGATGCGCGGCGGCGCCTTCAGCGTGTCCTCCGGCGCGTGCCCGTAGGCAGCGCGGACCAGCGCGAGGTCGTTGGCTTCGCGGGCGAAGAAGCCCAGCGTGTCGAGGCTGGGCGCGTAGGCCTTGATGCCGGTCATGTCGGCCCAGCCGAAGCTGCCCTTGTAGGCGACCACGCCATTGAAGGCGCCCGGCCGGATCACCGAGCCGGCGGTCTGCGTGCCGTAGCCGATCGGCGCCATGAAGTCGGCGACCGCGGCGGCCGAGCCCGACGACGAGCCGGCCGGCGTGTGGCGGAGGTTGTGCGGGTTGTGGGTCTTGCCGGCATGGGCGCCGGCGAACTCGGTGGTCACCGACTTGCCGAGCACGATGGCGCCGGCCTTGACCAGCTGGCTGACGCAGGCGGCGTCGCGGCCGGCCACGAAGTCGCGGTAGATCGGCGAGCCGCAGGTGGTCGGCATCGTCCTCGTGCAGATGATGTCCTTCACCGCCAGCGGGATGCCGTGCAGCGGGCCCACCGGCTTCGCCCGCTTGTCGAGCTGGTCGGCCCGCTTGCGCGCGCCCTCGGCGTCGATCGCCTCCCAGGCATGGACCTGGCCCTCGCGCTTCTCGATGCGGTCGAGGCAGGCCTCGACGAGGTCGCGGGCCTTCAGCCGCTTGCGGGCCATGCGCAGGACGGCCTCGCCGGCCGACAGTCGGTTGGATGTGTTCGCCATGCTTCCCCCGGGCTCCTCGTTCGGGCCATGATGGCCCTGTCTCGACCGGAAAGGTAGTCCATGAGCCCGCCGTTCGCCGTCACCAAGCTCGGCCACGCCGTCGTCAACGTCTCCGACCTCGAAGCCTCGAAGCGCTTCTACACCGAGGTGCTGGGCTTCAAGACCTCCGACCTCTACCCCGACAGCATGATGCCGGGCGGCATGGTGTTCCTGCGCTGCAACGGCGACCACCATTGCCTGGCCCTCGTGGGCGCGCTGAAGCCGGGCGGCGAGGCGCAGCGCACGCTGCACCACCTGGCCTTCGAGATGCCGACGCTGGACGACGTGTTCCGCGCCCGCGACCACCTGCAGAAGCACGGCGTGAAGATCGTCTACCAGGGCCGCCGCCGCGCCGGCTGCCAGGTCTCGGTCGAGTTCCTCGACCCCGACGGCCACCACCTCGAACTCTACTGGGGCGTCGACCAGATCGGCTTCGACGGCAAGCTGCGCCCGCCCGAGGAGTGGCGCCAGACGCTGACGCTGGAAGATGCCCTGAAGCACGTCCCGCCGGGCCAGGACGTGACGTTGCGCGACCCGTCGCTGGCGAAGGGTTGAAGAAGAAGGGTCCCTCGCTGCGCTCGGGATGACAAGAAACGGCTGTCATCCCGAGCGCAGCGAGGGACCTTTCGCTACGCCTTGGTCTTGCCTATCCCCTTGAGCTTCTCGCGGATCGTCTGGAACGCCACGTAGAGGCCCGGGATCACGAAGATGCCGAGGCAGGAGGCGGCGATCATGCCGCCGAACACCGCCGTGCCGACCGCCCGCTGCGTCGCCGCGCCGGCGCCGACCGCGACGACCAGCGGCACCAGGCCCAGGATGAAGGCGAAGGACGTCATCATCACCGCGCGGAAGCGCAGGCTGGCCGCGGTGGTCGCGGCCTCGACGATGTCCTTGCCGTGGGCGCGCTCCTCCATCGCGAACTCGATGATCAGGATGGCGTTCTTGGCGGCTAGCGCGATCAGCACGACGATGCCGATCTGGGCGAAGATGTTGTTGTCCAGCCCGGTCAGGAACAGCGCCAGCATGGCGCCGAACAGGCCGACCGCGACCGACAGCAGGGCGGCGATCGGGATCGCCGTGCTCTCGTAGAGGCCGACCAGGAACAGGTAGGCGAACACGACGGCCAGCACGAGGATGAAGCCGGTCTGGCCGCTCGCCGCCTTTTCCTGCAGCGCCGTGCCCGTCCACTCGAAGCCGTAGCCGGCGGGCAGGGTGGTGCGGGCCAGCGTCTCCATGGCGTCGATCGCCTGGCCCGACGAGAAGCCGGGCGCCGGCGCGCCGTTCAGCACCACCGAGCGCAGGTTGTTGTAGCGCACGATCGACGCCGGCGCGGTCACCAGCTCGACGCTGGCCACCGCCTGCAGCGGCACCAGCTCGCCGTTCGAGGAGCGCACGCGCACCCGGTAGATGTCGTTGACGCCCTTGCGGTCGGCGGCATCGGCCTGGACCTTGACCTGCCAGGTGCGGCCGAACAGGTTGAAGTCGTTGGTGTAGGTGCCGCCCAGCGTGGTCTGCATGGCGGTGAAGATGTCGGAGATCGACACGCCCAGCGCCTGCGCCCGCTCGCGGTCGAGCTTGAGGTTGATCTGCGGCGTCGTCGCGGCGTAGGTCGTGAAGACGTTGGACAGCTGCGGCACCTGTTGCGCCGAGACCATCATGCCGCGCGCCACCGCGGCGAGGTCGGCCGGCGGCGCGCCCTGCAGCGACTGCACCACGAACTCGAAGCCGGACGAATTGCCCAGCCCCATGATCGGCGGCAGGTTGAAGGCGAAGACGTTGGCCGAGGCGATCTGGGCGAACGCCTTGTTCAGCTCCTCCAGCGCCGAGAACACGCTGAGCGCCGGGTCCTTGCGCTCGGCGAACGGCTTCAGCTCGACCACCACGAGGGCGCGGTTCGGCAGGTTGAGGCCGTCGAGCAGGCTGTAGCCGCTGACCGTGAAGATGCTCTGCATCCACGGCCGGCCGATGATCGTCTGCTCGACCTGCTCGATCGAGGCCAGCGTGCGGTTGGTCGAGGCGGCGTCGGGCAGCTGGACCTCGGCCATGAAGGCGCCCTGGTCCTCGTCGGGCAGGAAGCCGGTCGGCACGAGGCGGCCGATGCCGCCGGTCGCGACGATGAAGCCGCCGACCAGGATCAGCGCCAGGAAGGTGCGGCGGGCGATCGGCGTGACCAGCCGGACGTAGCCGTCGCGGCTCTTGTCGATGCCGTTCTGCATCCACGCCATCACGCCCCTGGGCTTGCCGCGGTGGCGCAGGATCAGCGAGCACAGCGCCGGCGACAGCGACAGCGCGTTGATCGCCGACAGCACCATCGAGACCGACACGGCGACGGCGAACTGCTGGTAGAGCTGGCCGGTGATGCCCGGGATGAAGGCGGTCGGCACGAACACCGACAGCAGCACCAGGGTGATGGCGATGATCGGCGCGGTGACCTGGCCCATCGCCTTCTCGGTGGCCTGGGCGGGCGTCAGGTCGGGCTCGTGCTCGAGGATGTGCTCGACCGCCTCGACCACGACGATGGCGTCGTCGACCACGATGCCGATCGCCAGCACCAGCGCCAGCAGCGAGATCGTGTTGGCCGAGAAGCCGAGCGCCAGCATGACCGCGAAGGTGCCGATCAGCGCCACCGGCACGGCGATGATCGGGATCAGCGTGGCGCGGAAGTTGCCGAGGAAGACGAAGACCACGATGGCGACGAGGACGAACGCCTCGATCAGCGTGTGGATCACGCTCTCGATGGTCGCCTCGACGAACACCGTGGTGTCGTACATGACGTTGAAGGCGACGTCGTCGGGGAAGCGCGGCTCGAGGTCCTTCAGCACCTTGCGCACGCCCTGCGCGGTGGCCAGCGCGTTGGCGCCGGGCAGCTGGTAGATCTGGATGCCGGCGGCCGGGCGGCCGTTGTAGCGGCCCATCGAGTCCGAGGTCTTGGCGCCCAGCTCGACGCGGGCGATGTCCTTGATGCGGACCAGCGCGCCGTCCGACTTGGCGCGCACCACGATGTTCTCGAACTGGTCGACCGTGACGAGGCGGCCCTGGGTGGTGATGTTGAGCTGGAAGCCGACGTCGTCCATCAGCGGCGCGGCGCCGACCAGGCCGACCGCGGCCTGCACGTTCTGGGCCTGCACCGCCTTCACGACCTCGTCGGCCGTGATGTCGAGGCTCGACATGCGGTCGAGGTTCAGCCAGACGCGCATCGAGTAGTCGAGCGCGCCGAACAGCGTGGCGTCGCCGACGCCGGGCACGCGGCGCAGCGTGTCGAGCAGCGTGATGGTCGCGAAGTTCGACAGGAACAGCCCGTCGCGCGTGCCCTTGGGCGAGTAGACCGCCACGACCTGCAGCAGCGCCGAGGACTGCTTCTTGGTCGAGACGCCCAGCCGCTGCACCTCGGGCGGCAGCAGGGCCAGCACGGCGTTGACGCGGTTGGTGACGTTGACGGTGTTGAGGTCGGGGTTGGAGCCGACCTCGAAGCTGATGGTCAGCGCGTAGCTGCCGTCGCCGCCCGAGGTCGACTTCATGTAGAGCATGCGCTCGACGCCGTTGACCTGGCCCTCGATGACCTGGGCCACGCTTTCCTCGACCGCCTGTGCCGAGGCGCCGGGGTAGGTGGCGGTGACGCGGACCTGCGGCGGCACGATGTCGGGGAACTGCGCCACCGGCAGGCGGGTCAGCGCCAGCAGGCCGGCGATGGTGATCACCGTCGAGACGACGAAGGCCAGCCGCGGCCGGCGGATGAACAGCGACGAGATGGTCATGGTCTACTTCTTCGCCGGCGTGACGCTGGCGAGGCTGGGCGCCACGGTCATGCCCTGGCGGATGCGCTGCTGGCCCTGCACGACGACCTTGTCGCCGGCCTGCAGGCCCTCGGTCACGACGATCTTGCCGTTGCGCACGATGCCGGTCTTGATCCGCCGCATCTGCACGACGTTCTTGTCGTCGACGATGAACAGGTAGGAGCCGGTCTGGTCGAGCGCGATCGCCTGCTGCGGCACCACGATGACGCTCTTCGGCTTGGCCTCCTCGAGCACCACGCGCACCGTCTGGCCGTCGGTCAGCAGCCCGTCCTTGTTGTCGAAGGTGGCGCGCACGATCTGGCCGTCGGTCTTGGGGTCGACCGTGATGTCGATGAAGTCGAGCGTGCCCTTCTCCTTGTAGAGCTCGCCGTCGGCCAGGCGCAGCCGCACCACCGGCGGGTCGCCGG
Source organism: Pseudomonadota bacterium (assembly GCA_020160955.1). Taxonomy (GTDB): domain Bacteria; phylum Pseudomonadota; class Alphaproteobacteria; order Reyranellales; family Reyranellaceae; genus Reyranella. The sequence continues at coordinate 10,902 of JAIUOX010000088.1, read as the reverse complement.
CCGAGGCGTCCTTCTTGGCCTCGAGCAGCTCGCGCTGGGTCACCGGGAACAGCACGCGGATCGGCGTCTCGCTGACCACGGTGGCCAGCACGCCGGAATCGGGAGCGACCAGGTTGCCGGGCGAGAAGGCGGCGCGGCCGATGCGGCCGGCGATCGGCGACTTGATCTCGGTGTAGGACAGCTGGATCTCGGCGTCGCGCAGCTGGGCGTTGGCGTCCTCGAGGTTGGCCTTGGCCTGCAGCTGCTCGGAGAGGCGCTGGTCGTAGGTCGCCTTGGTGCCGGTGTTGGTCTTCAGCAGCTCGGCGGCGCGGGTCAGCTGCAGGTCGGCGTTGGTCAGCGCGGCCTGGGCGGAGTCGCGCTGTGCCCGCTTCTGGTCGACCGCGGCCTGGTAAGTTTCCGGCTCGATCGTGAACACGACCTCGTCCTTCTTGACCTGGTCGCCGTCCTTGAACTTGCGCGGGCCGAGGAAGCCCTTCACCCGGGCCCGCAGTTCGACCTTGTCGACGGCGGCGGCGCGGCCGATGAACTCGGCCTGGTCGGCGATCGGGGTCAGCTCGGCCGGTTCGACGAGGACGGCCGGCGGCGGGGCGGCCTGCTGGGCGCCGGCCGGCAGGGCGGCCGACACTGCAAGAAGGCACGCCAAGCCAAGCGCCGCGATCGTGAAGCGCCGTTCACTCATTGTCTTCGTCCCCGCCCGGTGTAACCTCTGAAAACAGTGCCTTAATTCGGTTTTACGGTCACGGTAATTCAGGACCGTCACGGTGAAGGGAGCTGCTCTCGGCGTGGTCCGTCGTTTCGTCCTCGTCTTGTCCCTGCTGCTGTCCGGGTTTTGTCTCGACGCGGCTGCCCAGAATCGCGCCAGCTTCGCCAACCCGGCGGAGTACGACGCGTTCAAGGCGGCGCTCGCCCAGCGCGACCCGGCGAAGCGCGCCACCGCGATGGAAGTGTTCGTCGCCTGGTATCCCAACAGCACGCTGCGCAACGAGGCGCTGGAGCACGCGATGGCGGCCTGGGGCGCGGCCCGCGAACCGGCCAAGGCCGACGTGATCGCCGGCAAGCTGCTGCAGGTCGATCCCGACAACGTCCACGCGATCGCCAGCCGGGTCTACGCCGCGCGCACCCGCGCCATGGGCGGCGACGCCAGCGCGCTGGCGCCGATGGTCGCCGGCGCCGAGAAGGGCGCCGCGGCGCTGGCCAAGTGGCAGAAGCCGGCCTCGCTCGACGACGCCGGCTTCGAGCAGACGCGCCGCCAGCTCGGCGCGGTGTTCAGCGGCGCGCTGGGCTTCGCGGCGCTGCAGAACAAGGACTACGACACGGCGCGCCGCTTCTACCGCGAGTCGGTGGCGGCCGAGCCGGACAGCCTGCCCGACGTCTACCAGCTGGCGGTGGCGCAGCTCGAGGGCCAGCCGATCGACGGGCTGGGCTTCTGGTATGCCGCGCGCGCCATCGCGCTGGCCCGCGCCGCGAAGAACGACGCGGCGGCGGCCGACATCGACCGCTGGGCGCGCTCGCGCTACCGCGCCTACCGCGGCAGCGAGGAAGGCTGGGACCCGCTGGTGGCGCGCCTCGTCGCCGGCGAGAAGGCGCCGCCGGCCGGCTTCGTGAAGGCGATCCCGCGGGTCATGACGCCGCCCGAGCGCGCGTTGCAGCTGATGGAGGACAACGAGCCCGGCGCGCTGCGCGCCGCCGACTGGGTGCTGATCCTGCGCCACCGCGAGGCCAACCCGACCAACCGCGCCGCGGCCGACCGGCTGTGGGCGGCGATCCAGGACAAGCAGCAGGGCGGCACGCGGCTCAAGATCCCGGTCAAGATCGTGGCGGCGACGCCGGAGGTGCTGGAGGCCGCGATCTCCGAAGAGGCGCAGGCGGCCAACACCGCCGAACTGCGCATCGCCATGGCGCGTCCGCTGGCGCCGCTGCCCGCGGTCGGCTCGCGCATCTCGATCATCGGCACGGTGAACGAGTACGGCGGCCAGCCGTTCACGCTGAAGATGGTGCGCGCCGAGCTGGCGCCGGAGTCGCTGCCGGTGGCGGGCGGTCAATGCGCCGATCCGCGGCCGCAGGCCTGCACGCGCGACTACCGCCCCGCCTGCGGGCTGCGCCGCGACAACACGCGCCAGACCTATCCCAATGCCTGCACGGCCTGCGCCGATCCGCAGGTCGTCACCCAGTCGGCGGGCGCCTGCCCGCCGTAGCGGGCCGGTGGCTCAGTGGGCCATCAGGAGCGGCACGCGGCAGGACGAGATGACCTTGCCGGTCGCGCCGCCCATGCCGAGGAAGCTCAGCACCTGGCCGCGGCCGTAGGCGCCCATCACCAGCAGGTCCGAGCCCTTGCCGTGCGTGTAGTCGAGCAGCGCGCGGCCGCGGGCGCGGCCCGACACGGCACCGGGATCGATCGCGTCGACCACCGTCTTGATGCCCTGCCGGCCGAGGTTGCGCGCGAGGTAGGAGGCGCCGACATCGTCGGGCGTGCTGCCGACCACCAGGATCGTGACCTGCGCCGCCTTGGCGAGGAAGGGCAGCGAGTACTCGACGGCGCGGGCGGCCTGGAAGCTGCCGTTCCACGCCACGATGACGTTGGCGAAGGCGCCGGTGGCGGCGGTCGGCGGCGCGATCATCACCGGGCGGGCGCACTCGTAGATCGCGGCCTCGACGGTCGCCGGCGCGACGTTCTCCGGGTCGGCGCCGGGACGGCCCAGCACGATCACGTCCGAGCAGCGGCCCATCGCCACCATGGTGTCGAGCGTCGCGGTCTCGGCGGCGCTGTAGGTCGCGCCCTTCACCGGCGCGACGATCGCGTCGTACTGCGCCTTGCTCTCCTTGGCGCGCGCCTCGAGGCGCTCGTCGTCGATGTTCATTATCAGCGGCATCGCCTCGCCGCTCATCGCCAGTCCGCCCGCCATGCCGCCGGCCGGGCCGACCGGCAGGTGCAGCGCATCGACCGTGCCGTCGAAGATGCCGGCGACGCGGGTGGCCAGCTTGAACGACATCGCGGCGTCCGGTCCGCCCTCGGAAACGGCCAGGATAGACTTGAACATCGACATTCCCCCTTGAGACGACGCGATTAAGCGGCGCGCGCGGCCGTCATGCAAGCCGAGACTGCGAAAGCTTTCACGCCGCGAGCCGTGCCAGTTCGCGGCGGCGGATCCAGTGGATGAAGGGAAGCGCCAGCAGCACCATCCAGAGCTTGCCGACGATCTGGCCGGCCAGGAAGTCGAGGCTGCCGAACGCGAGGTAGAGGAACAGCAGGCTGTCCATCACCAGCCCGACCAGGCTGCTGGCCAGCACGGCCATCACCAGGCCGCGCTCCTGCAGCGGCGTGTAGACGGCGAAATCGGCCAGCTCGGACAGCAGGAAGGCGATGGCCGAGGCGTAGACCAGCGGCGGCGGCGCGACGGCGCCCGACAGCAGCGCGCCGGCGACGATGGCGGCCAGCGCGGCGCTGCGGCCCAGCCGGCGCTGGACCATGTCGCGCAGCACCAGGGCGAGGCCGATCATCAGCACGCCCGACGGCGCCATCAGGGCCATGCCCTTGGGGCCCCACGGCCACACCGGCACCAGGCAGGGGCCGTGCGGCGGCGGGCAGACCGTGCCGAGGTTGCCGATCATCCAGTTGGCCAGCGGGATGCAGGCCATGAAGGACAGCAGGTAGGCCAGCGCGGCGAGCTTCTGCCCGGGCGTCACGAGGGCCGGGGGCGGGGTCAGGGAACGCGTCATGGGGCGCTCGTAGCAGGCCGCGGCGGCCGCGAAAAGACCGGTTGAAATGCGCAAATGGACAGTGGCGCGGGGCCGGCCCAAGTGCTGCAATCGGCCTGCGTTTGAAGCTTGCCCGAGTACGGATTTCGTATCCCATCACTCGAACGGAGGAGGAACCATGTTCGTCTCCGACATTCTTGCGCAGAAGGGCATTGGCGTTCACTCGGTGGCACCGACCACGTCGGTCGCCGAAGTCTCCCAGCAACTCAGCGTGCGCCGCATCGGCTCGGTGCTGGTCATCGACGGGCACGGCACGGTGCTCGGCATCGTGTCCGAGCGCGACGTCGTGCGGGCACTGGCCAGCGAGGGCGCGGCCGCGCTGGCGCTGGAGGTGTCGCAAATCATGACCCGCGAGGTCGTGACCTGCGATCCCGACGACAGCATCGAGGAGGTCATGCAGGCCATGACCAGCGGCCGTTTCCGGCACCTTCCGGTGGTCCGCCACGGCGACCTGCTGGGACTGGTGTCGATCGGCGACGTGGTCAAGGCCCGGCTGGCCGAGACCCGCCACGAGACCGAGGCGCTCAAGGCCTACATCGTCGCCGGCTGAGGGTCGAAGCCGGTCGACAGGGCCTAGGGGAGGCTGGCAGGTTGCGCGGGCTCGCAACCGCCCGGGATTCGCCATGGCCTCCTCTTCACTTCCCCTGCAGGGCCGCGTCGCCCTCGTGACCGGCGCCGGCCGCAACATCGGCCGCGCCATCGCGCTCACGCTGGCGCGCGACGGCGCCACCGTGCTGGTCAACGGCCGCGCCGACGCCGCGGCGGTCGATTCGGTCGTGGCCGAGATCGAGGCGGCCGGCGGCAAGGCCGCTGCCGCGATGGGCGACGTCTCGGACCCGGCCGTCGCGCCGCGGCTGGCCGAGCAGGCGGCGCGCGCCTTCGGCGGCGTCGACATCCTGGTCAGCAACGCCGGGCTGCGCCGCCAGACCTCGTTCCTCGACATGTCGTTCGGCGAGTGGCGCGAGATCATGGCGGTGGCGCTCGACGGCGCCTTCCTGCTGGGCAAGGCATTCGTGCCGCAGATGGTGGCCAAGGGCCAGGGCGGCGCCTTCGTGGCGATGTCCGGCATCTCGACCCATGTCGGCACGCCCAACCGCTGCCATGTCTCGGCGTCCAAGTCGGGACTCGAGGGGCTGATGCGCGCGCTGGCGGTCGAGCTGGCGCCGCATCGCATCACCTGCAACGCGGTCGCGCCCGGCGCGATCGACACGGCGCGCGGTGCCGCCGCCGGTCCCGCGCCGGCCAACCGCGTCAACCGGCCGATCCCGCTCAAGCGCTTCGGCGCGGTCGACGAGATCGCCGCGATGGTCCGCCTGCTGGTCGGTCCCGAGGGCACTTTCATCACCGGCCAGACGATCCACGTGAACGGGGGCGAGTTCCTGACGTGAGGAACCTGCTCACCGACGTGCCCGGCGTCCTCGTCGGCAATGCCGAGGATGCGCGCGCCGCCACCGGCGTGACGGTCGCGGTGTTCGAGCAGAGCGCGGTCGCCAGCGTGGCGACGCTGGGCGGCGCGCCGGGCTCGCGCGCGGTGACGCTGCTCGAGCCGGGAATGACCGCCCGCGCGATCGATGCCGTGGTGCTGTCGGGCGGCTCGCTGTGGGGCCTCGACGCCGCGGGCGGCGCGTCGGCGGCGCTGGCGTCACAGGGACGCGGCGTGCCATTCGCCGGGGTCGTGTTGCCGATGGCGGTGCAGGCGATCCTGTTCGACCTGACCAACGGCGGCGCCAAGGACTGGCTGAAGGAACCGCTGGCGCACAGGCCGCCCTACTGGGATCTCGGCCGCGACGCGGTGCTGGCGGCGGGCAAGGAGTTCCGCCTCGGCACCGTGGGCGCGGGCTACGGCGGCACGACCTCGACGGCCAAGGGCGGGCTGGGCTCGGCCAGCGCGCGCACGGCCCAGGGCTTCACGGTCGGCGCGCTGGCCGCGGTCAACGCGGTCGGCTCGGCGCTGGTCGGCGACGGGCCGCACTTCTGGGCGGCGCCCTACGAGCGCGACGGCGAGTTCGGCGGGCTGGGCTGGCCGGCGAAGATGGGCCCCGAGGCGCTGGCCCTGCGGTTCAAGGGCCAACCGATGCCGGCCACCGCGACGACGATCGCGATGGTCGCGACCGACGCGACGCTCACCAAGGCCGAGTGCAAGCGGCTGGCGATCATGGCCAATGACGGGCTGTCCAAGGCGCTGCGGCCGGTGCACGCGCCCAACGACGGCGACACGGTGTTCGCGGTGTCGACCGGCCGCGCCGGACCGGCCGGCGATCCGCCGCTGCTGACCGAGCTGGGCACGCTGGCGGCCGATTGCCTGGCGCGCGCGGTGGCGCGCGGCGTGTACGAAGCGACGGCGTTGCCCTTCGCCGGCGCGGTGCCGGACTGGAAGACGCGTTTCGGGAGTGTGCGACGATGATCGGCTACCTCGTGGTGTTCGTGGGCGCGGGGATCGGCGGCGCCATCCGGCACGGCCTGAACATCGGCATCGGCCGCCTGATGGGCACGCACTTCCCGTGGCACACCTTCACGATCAACATCGTGGGCTCGCTGGTGATGGGGCTTGTTGCCGGCTGGTTCACCTTCCGCGCCGATCCGTCCGGCCATGTCCGGCTGTTCCTGACCACCGGCATCCTCGGCGGCTTCACCACCTTCTCGGCCTTCTCGCTCGACGCGGCCCTGCTGTGGGAGCGCCACGAGCACCTGATGGCGGCGCTCTATGTCGGCGGCTCGGTGGCCTGCGCGATCGCCGGCCTCGGCCTCGGCCTGTGGGTCATGAGGACGGCGCTGGCGTGAACGCCGGTGCACATTCTTCATCGGTAGCTTGAGAATCTGCACGCTTGTCGTGTTGCCCGGAGACTGCCGCGACGGTTGCATTGATCGCTTTCGCCACGCCCCGGCCGGCGTGTACCATTCGCACATGTCGTTGGATGGCTCGCCGCTGCGGGGTGCGGAAGAAAAGGAAGTGCGAGGTGTGCTGCGACCGGGGACGCGCCTTCGCCAGTATGAACTCCTGCAGGTCCTCGGACAGGGCGCTTTCGGCGTAACCTACCTCGCACGCGACACCACGCTGGGACGCGAACTCGCCATCAAGGAGTACCTGCCATCCGCCCTGGCGGTGCGCGAGAACGGCACGACGGTGTTGCCGCGCTCGACCGCCGTCGCGGAAGAGTTCCACTGGGGCCGCGACCGCTTCGTCGAGGAAGCGCGCATCCTCGCCACCCTCGACGAGGCGTCCGCCGTCGTGCGCGTCTACGACTTCGTCGAGGAGAACGGCACCGCCTACATGGTCATGGCGCTGGTGCGGGGCGAGACCCTGGCGCACCGGCTGGAACAGCGCGGACCGCTGGGCGAGGCCGAGGTCCGGCGCCTGCTCGAGCCGCTGCTCGATAGCCTGGAACAGGTGCACAAGGCTGGCTTCCTGCACCGTGACATCAAGCCGGCCAACATCATCCTGAAGGCGGACGGCAGTCCGACGCTGATCGACTTCGGTGCCTCGCGCGCGGCGATTGCCGGGCGCACGTCGGCGATGACGGCGATCTTCACACCGGGCTACGCCGCCGTGGAGCAGTTCACCTCGGCCAAGCAGGGACCCTCGACCGACATCTACAGCCTCTCGGCCACCCTCTACCACGCGATCACGGGCAAGCCGCCGGCGAACGCGTTGGAGCGCATGCTGGACGATACCCACGTCCCGCTTGGCAAGCTCAGGCCCGCCGGCTTCTCGACGGCGCTGTTGAGCGGCATCGATGCGGGCCTGTCGGTGAAGGCCTCCGACCGGCCGCAGAGCATGGCGGGATGGCGGCTCCTCCTGCTCGGGACCGTCGCGGACGGCGAGGCGACGACCCTGATGCGGTCCCCCTCGGTGCCGTCGCCCGGCGCTGGCCCGGCGGTGCCGGGGACGGCGTCGTCTCCGCCCGGGCGCAGCCGGGGCCTGCTCTATGGCGGAGCGGCCGCCGCCCTGCTGCTGGCGGCTGGTGGCATCGGCTACGCGCTCTACGGCACGAAGCCGACCGGCAGCCCGGTCGTCTCGGTGCAGGACCTGAAGGTCGAGGACCTGCAGAAGCTGCTCGACGAGCGTCGCAAGGCCGACGAAGCGGCCGCGGACAAGAAGCGGCTGGAGGAGGAGGCCCGCAAGCAGGCCGACGCCGACGCCGCCGCGAAGAGGGCGGCCGATGCGGAGCTCGTCACCGCCCAGGAGAAGATCAGGCAGGCGCAGGCCGAGCTCGATCGCCTGACGGCCGAACGGGAGGCGCGCCGGCAGCAGGAAGCCGCCGAGAAGCAGCAGGCGGATGCCGCCGCCCGACGGGCCGCGGAGCAGGAGGCCCAGCGCCAGGCAGAGGCCCAACTGGCGGCGCTCAAGCAGGCCGAGGAAGACGCCAGGCGCAAGGCCGACGCCGAGGCCGAGGCGAAGAGGCAGTCGGAAGCCGCCCTGGCCGCGGCCCAGGCGGCGCGGCAGAAGGCCGACGCCGACGCGGAGGAACGCCGCAAGGCCGAGCAGGAAGCGGCGGCGAGGACGACCGCGGAGGCCGACGCGGCGGCCCGGCAGAAGGCTGACGAGGACGCGCAGAAGAAGGCCGCTGCCGATGCCGACCGGAAGGCCGCGGAAGCCGCCGAAGCGGGCCTCCGGCTGAACCAGCTGGATCGACAACGGCTACAGGTCGCGCTCTCGTCGCTGGGCTTCGACACGCGCGGCCGCGACGGCGTGTTCGGCCCGCGCTCGCGGGAAGTGATCGCGGCCTGGCAGAAGGCGCGACGGATGCCGGAGACGGGATTCCTGACCGCGGCGCAGCAACAGGCGCTGCTGAAGGAGGCCGCGTCCGCCGTCGCGAAGTTCGACGACGACCAGAAGAAGCAGGAAGACGAGAAGAAGGCCGCGGAAGAGGCGAAGAAGAAGTCCGGCGAAGACGCGGCCCGGCCGGCCGTCGTCGTCGTTCCTCCCACTGCATCCCCCGGCGCTGCCCCGGCCGGGTCCTTCGACGGGAGATGGACGGGACAGGTCGGAGACTTCCTGGTGGACCTCACGGTGGCGGGGAGCAGCGGCAACCTGACGGTCCAGTGCGTTTCGCACCTTCCGGCTTCCGTGGCGGTCAGCGTCTCCCCCGATGGAACGGTCTCCGGATTCGTCTCGCCCAGTGGGGAAGTGTCCCGGACCCGCCGCAGCGTCACCGGCAAGCTGCCAAACCTCACGATCTCGGCCGCGAACTATTGCCAGGGGGGCACGAGCGCCCTGCAGCGCGGTGGTGCGGCTCCTTCCCGGCCGGGCACGCGGTGAGCGCCGTTGCGGGCCAGGACTACGACGTCGTCATCGCCGGGGCCGGCGCGGCCGGCCTGATGGCGGCGATCCGCGCCGGCCAGCGTGGCCGGCGCGTGCTGGTGCTGGAGCACACCGACAAGGTCGGCGCCAAGATCCTGATCTCCGGTGGCGGGCGCTGCAACTTCACCAACCTCGACGCGCGACCCGAGTCGTTCCTCTCGGCCAATGCCCATTTCTGCAAGTCGGCGCTGGCGCGCTACACCCAGCACGACTTCATCGCCCTGGTGAACCGCCACGGCATCGCCTGGCACGAGAAGACGCTGGGCCAGCTGTTCTGCGACGGCTCGGCGCGCCAGGTCGTGGCGATGCTGCGCGCCGAGGCCAGCGCGGCCGGCGTCGAGATCCGCACCGGCCATCGGATCACCGGCATCGAGAAGCGCGAGCGCTTCGAGATCGCGACCGACCACGGCGCGTTCACGGCGGAGTCGCTGGTGCTGGCGACCGGCGGCCTGTCGATTCCGAAGATGGGCGCGACCGGCTTCGCGCACGATGTGGCCCGGCGCTTCGGCCTGAAGATGGTGACGCCGCGGCCCGGCCTCGTGCCCTTCACCCTGGCGGTGCCGCCGCTGGCCGGCGTGTCGCTCGAGGTCGAGGCGCGGCTGGGCGCGGCTCGCTTCCGCGAGGCGCTGCTGTTCACCCATCGTGGCCTGTCGGGCCCGGCGGTGCTGCAGGTCTCGTCCTACTGGACGCCGGGGCAGGCGGTGACGGTCGACCTGTTGCCCGACCTCGACGCGGCGGCGTGGCTGAAGGACGGCAAGCGCACGCGGCCCCGTGCCGAGCTGCGCACCCTGCTGGCCGATCGTCTGCCGCAGCGGCTGGCGCAGCATCTCGCCGACGAGACCGGTGGCGGCGCGCCGATGGCCGAGCGCCGCGACCGTGACCTCGAGGCGCTGGCGCAACGCCTGAAGGCATGGCGGGTCGAGCCGACCGGCACCGAGGGCTTCGCCAAGGCCGAGGTCACGGTCGGCGGCGTCGACACCGCGGCGCTGTCGTCGCGCACCATGGAAGCGCGCGACGTCCCCGGCCTGTTCGTGGTCGGCGAAGCGGTCGACGTCACCGGCTGGTTGGGCGGCTACAACTTCCAGTGGGCCTGGTCGAGCGGTTGGGCGGCGGGGGAGGCGGCCTAGCAACGATTTTCCTCCCTGCGCGCGAGCGCGGGGAGGTGTCCGCGCAGCGGACGGAGGGGTCATGGGCATCGCGACGGCTGCCCATGACCCCTCCGTCGCCGAAGACGGCGACACCTCCCCCTGCTGCCGCAGGGGGAGGAAGTGGAAGGGCAAGCCACGGAAGAGGTTGATGAAGGGTCCCTCGCTTCGCTCGGGATGACAGCCCTTTCTTGTCATCCCGAGCGCAGCGAGGGACCTTTTAGTGGCCGAGGTAGCTCTTGCGCAGTTCGGGATGGCTCGCCAGCTCCGCGGCGTTGCCGGACAGCGCGATGCGGCCGTTCTCCAGCACGTAGGCGCGGTGGGCGATGGCCAGCGACTGCACCACGTTCTGCTCGACCAGCAGGATCGCCAGGCCGTCGCGGTTGAGGCGGCCGATCAGGGCGAACATCTCCTCGACCAGCAGCGGCGACAGGCCGAGCGACGGCTCGTCGAGGATCAGCAGCTTGGGCTCGCTCATCATGCCGCGGCCGATCGCCAGCATCTGCTGCTCGCCACCCGACAGCGTGCCGGCATGCTGCGTCAGCCGCTCGCGCAGGCGCGGGAAGACCTCCAGCACGTGCTCGAGGTTGCGGGCGCGGTGGGCGCGGCCGCGCCGGTAGCTGCCGAGCTCGAGGTTCTCGCGGACCGACAGGTTGGGGAACACGCGGCGGCCTTCCGGTACCTGCACCAGGCCGGCGT
>JAIUOX010000087.1 GCA_020160955.1 Pseudomonadota bacterium | reverse complement strand
GAGCTGACCTACGCGCTGACCGGTCTCGACATCGACGCCACGGTGCTGAGCTACGCCCCCGGTGGCTTCGCCGAGATGAGCCTGATCGGCCTCGCGCTGGGCGTCGAGGTGGCGATGGTGGCGTGCCACCACCTGTTCAGGCTGGTGCTGGTGATCCTGACCGGCCCGTTCGTCTCGCGCTTCGTGCTGACGCGCGGCCGCTGAAGGGTCCCTCGCTGCGGTCGGGATGACAAGCAAGGTTGGCGGGATGACAAGTGATTGTCATCCCGAGCAGTGATTGTCATCCCGAGCGCAGCGCGGGACCTTCGCGGGCCGCGCTTCAGTGCAGGGCTTCTGGGCGGATGCCCATCAGCTCCTGGGCCTCGCGCCACAGGGTGGGCATGCCGCGCGCCACGGCCTCGTCGAGCGGGCCATAGCCGCCGACCGGGCGGGGATCGCTGTCGACCACCGGTTCGCCGGCCTCGTAGGTCGCGAGCTTCTGCTCCGAGCAGGCGCGCTCGGACGCCGGGCTGAGCGTGCGGGCGATACGCTGCCACGCCACCGCGCGCCCGAAGTCCCCGGCCCGCGCATAGGAGGCCGCCAGCGTACCGAGGAACGCCCAGCAGCCGAAGCCGGTCGTCGCGCAGGCGTGCTCCGCGATCGCCACCGCGAGGGCGCCGGCATGCGCCCGCGGGTCGGTGTAGGTCGCGGCCATCCAGGCGAAGTTGTTGAGAGACCACGCGAACATCGGGTCGATCTCGTCGGCTGCCCGGTAGACCGTGGCCGCCTGCTTCCAGTGCCCCAAGCGGCTGAACGTGACGCCGAGATTGTAGAGCAGGATGGCGCGTGCCGGCCGGTCATCCCCCAGCGCGCTCCACGCCTCGACCCGCTGCACGACGTGTTCGGAATCCTCGAGCACCGCCGGCTGGTCGAGCCGGATCGCCTGGTCAAACAGCCGGATCGCCGCCCGGGGATCCTCGTTCGCTACCAGCGCGTGGCGCGCCGCCAGTCGGTATTGCCGGGCGAGATCGGGATCGGCGAAGACGATCTCGCCACCCGGGAACGGCAGCCGGCCGCGCCACTGCGCCGGCGGCAGCGACTGGAAGGCGGTCAGCGCGGCGTCGCACAGACGGCGGTCGCGCGACGGCGCCGGGACAGGATTGGCTTCGGCGGCGGGATCGCGGGTTTCGATGATGGACATGGGTTCTCTCCTTTCGGGGCTTGGGCAAGGCGACGGCGTTTCCCGCACCGGTTGCAATGTCGATCGGGCGACCGCAACCGGAGCAGGACGGATGACGCGACCGACAGCGCACGCGAAGCCGCTGGCGGAAGACGATCGAAATGGAAGATCGAAGTTCGGCGGCCGATCCACGGATCGGCGGCCGACCTCAACTCGGCGACGTTATGCGGCCGAGCTCACCGGCCCGCGACAGCGGGCTCCTGCGAAGACGACGTCGACGCGACAGGTGGTGAGGTTGTGGAGCATCTTTTTACCTTAAGGGAAAAAGCCCCAATTGTCAAGACTTTAAGCTTGTCACGCGCGCACGGTGATGCCGCCGTCGACCACCAGCAGGTGGCCGTTGACGTAGGCCGCCTCGTCGGAGGCGAGGAACAGCGCGGCATTCGCGGTGTCCCAGCCGGTGCCCATCTTGCCGGTCGGCGAGGCGCGGTTCCGGATCGCGATCATCTTGTCGTAGGCCTGGTTGTGATCCTTCTCGTGCTTGGCGTACTGCTCGGCGAGGAAGTCGATCATCGGCGTGTGCATCAGGCCGGGCAGGATCGCGTTGCAGCGGATGCCCTTCTCGGCGTACTGCGAGGCGATGGCGAGCGTCAGCCCGTTCACCGCGCCCTTGCTGGCATTGTAGGCGACGTAGGCGACGCCCTTGGGCGAGCGGATCGAGGCGATCGAGCTGACGTTGATGATCGTGCCCTTGCCCTGCTTCTCCATCACCGGCAGCACGTGCTTGGCGGTCAGGTAGAAGCTCTTCACGTTGACGTCGAACACGAGGTGCCACTCTTCCTCGCTGAGTTCCACCGGCCCACCGGTCGAGCCGATGCCGACGTTGTTGTCGAGGATGTCGACGCGGCCCCACTTGGCGAGGCAGGCATCGACCATCGCCTTGACGTCGGCGTTCTTCGAGGCGTCGGCCGCGAAGCCGAAGGCCTGGCCGCCTTCCTTCTCGATCAGGGCCACCGTTTCCTCGGCGGCGGCGCGGTGACGATCGACGCACATCACCCGGGCGCCCTCGCGGGCGAAGGTGACGGCGGTGCACTTGCCATTGCCCCAGCCCGGCCCGCTCGAGCCCGCGCCGACCACGATCGCCACCTTGTCCTTCAGCCTGTCCGCCATTCGTCTCTCCCTTTGAAGGCAGCCTAGCATGGCCGGCGGCGATTGCGCGGCGGGGCTGGCGGCCCTTGCCGCGTCGTGAAATGCTGCCGGCAACGAACGAACGGGAGGAAACCATGCGCCGGCGCACCTTCACCGCCGCCTCGCTGGCGGCGCTCGCCACACCGGCCATCGCCGCGCCGTCCGTCGCGCAGGCGACGGACTGGCCGACCAAGCCCCTGCGCATGGTGGTGCCCTACCCGCCAGGCGGCCCGTCCGACATCTCGACCCGCATCGTGATCGACCGCGCCGCGCAGATCCTCGGCCAGCCGGTGGTGTTCGACAACAAGGCCGGCGCGTCCGGCCTGATCGGCGCGGAGTTCGTGAAGAACCAGCCGGTCGACCACCATACCTTCGTGACGACCACGACCGCGATGGTCTGCATCACGCGCCACCTGCAGCCGATGCCCTACGATCCCGACAAGGACTTCGTGCCGGTGTCGCGCATGACCACCTCGTGGGGCATGTTCGCGATCCATCCCTCAGTGCCGGCGCGTACGGTCGCCGAGTTCGTGACCTATGCGAAGGCCAACCCGGGCAAGATCAACTTCGGCTCGGCCGGGCTCGCCACCATCACCCACCTGTTCGGCGAGATGCTGCAGCTCGAGGCCGGGATCCGGATGACCCACGTGCCCTATCGCGGCAGCGCGCCGGCCACCAATGCGCTGGTCGCCGGCGAGATCCAGGCCCAGTTCGACCAGACGGTGCTGCCGCACGTGAAGGCCGGCAAGGTGATCGGGCTGGCGACGCTGGCCGACGGCCGCCATCCCGACTTCCCGGACATCCCGACGCTGCGCGAACAGGGCTACGGCAAGGAAGGTGGCGATTCGTGGTTCGGCATCCTGGCGCCGACCGGGACCTCGCCGCAGGCGATCGCCCGGCTGGACGCGGCGATCGCCCAGGCGATGAAGGAGCCCGAGACGATCCAGAAGCTGCACCTCGGCGGCTGCCGCGTGACCTACCTGAACCCGGCCGACTTCAAGGCGCGCATCGCGACCGAGACGGCGATGTTCGGAACGATCATCCAGAAGGGCAACATCAAGGTGCAGTAACCCGCGCGCGCTCGAACCAGGCGCGCGGCCACAGGCAGGACAGCGCCAGCGCCGCGAGCAGGCCGCCGCCAGCCACCAGGAAGGCGAAGCGGTAGCCGGCGAGGAAATCGCCGCCCTCGGCGCCGATCGCCTGCAGCGCGGTCAGCACCGACGCGCCGCTGACGATGCCGACGGTGCGCGTCAGCAGGGCGAGGCTGCCCGCGACGCCCCGGTCGCGCACCGGCAGCGAGGCCATCACGAAGTCGGTGTAGGCGACGGTCAGAAGTCCCTGCCCCAGCCCCTCCAGCAGCATCAGCAGGCCGACCACCGGCAGCGGCGTCGCCGCGCCGGCGAAGCCCAGCGGCACCAGCGCGAGGCCGACCACGACCACGCCGACGAAGGCCGTGGTGCGCTGGCCGAGACGCGGCGCGAGCCGCGCCGAGAGCGGCGCGCCGGCCAGGCTGCCGAGGTAGGCGACGCCCAGCACGACGCCGATCAGCAGCGGCGGCAGGCCGAGGACGCGGGCGAGGTAGTAGGGCGTCAGCAGCAGGATCGCGAAGCCCGCGAGGTTGGCCAGCGCATTCAGCAGGTTGGGGATCGCGAAGGCCGGGTCGGCGAACAGGCCGGGCCGCAGGATCGGCTCGGCGACGCGGCGGCTGGCCAGCCCGTAGGCGGCGAGGATGGCCAGCGCGACGACGGCCAGCCCGGCCGCCCACGCGCCCGGTACCTCGCGGCGCTGCGACAGCACCAGCGACAGCAGGAGCCCGCTCATGCCGGCGGCCAGCAGGACCGCGCCGCGCGTGTCGAACGGCCGGTCGCGGGCCAGCGGCGGCGCCGGCAGCAGGCCGGACAAAGCGAGCGTCGCGAGCGCGATCGGCACCCGCACCCAGTAGACCGCGGGCCAGCCCCACAGCTCGACCAGCACGCCGCCCAGCAACGGCCCGGCGGCCGCCGCGAGCGACATCGCCATCGAGAAGCCGGCCAGCGCCGTGAGCCGCTGGTGGGCCGGGTAGACCGCGGTGGCGAGCGCCGGCGCGCAGGACAGCGCCAGCGCCGTGCCGACGCCTTGGCCAGCGCGCGCCCACAGGAACAGCGGCCAGTCCGGCGCCATCGCGCACAACGCGCAGCCGATGGCCGAGAGCACGAGGCCGGTGCGGAAGATGCGACGGTGGCCGAACAGGTCGCCCAGCTTGCCGCAGACCAGCATCAGCGAGCCGTAGACCAGCACGTAGCAGACGACCAGCCACTGCACGTCGGCCAGCGCCAGCCGGAAGTGCCCGGTGATCGCCGGCAGCGCGACGTTGACCGCGATGTCGAGCGGCGCCAGCGAGGCGCCCAGTCCGACGATGAGCAGTCCCACTCTTGGCGACACCATCGTCGTCATGGAAAGGTCCCTCGCTCCGCTCGGGATGACACGTCTTTTCCTGTCATCCCGAGGGCGTAGCCCGAGGGACCCTTCTCAGAGATGCTTGCCGAGGAACGCCATCGTGCGGTCCCAGGCAGCCTTGGCCGCGGCGGCGTCGTAGGCGGCGCTGGTCTCGTTGGCGAAGGCGTGCTGGGCGTCGTAGCGGAAGACCTCGGGCGGGTTGCCGGCCGCCGCCATCTTCTTCTCGAAGTCGTTCACCACCTCGGGCGTGCACCAGTCGTCCTTGTTGGCGAAGTGACCCTGGATCGGGATGCGGATCTTCGCCGGGTCGGCCAGCGCGCCCGGCGGCACGCCGTAGTACGGCACGCCGCAGGCGATGCCCGGCACCCGCGCGGCAGCGGCGATGGTCAGCGCGCCACCCATGCAGAAGCCCATGACGCCGACCTTGCGGCTGGTCGCGGCGAGGTGCTTCACCGCGCCGGCGATGTCCTGGTCGGAGGCGCCGACGAAGTCGAGGCCGCTCATCATGTGGTTGGCCTCGTCCGGCTTCTGGGTCACGCGGCCCTTGTAGAGGTCGGGCGCCAGCGCGTTGTAGCCGGCGGCGGCGAAGCGGTCGGCGACGCCCTTGATCTGGTCGTTGAGCCCCCACCACTCCTGCAGCACGACGAGGCCGGGCTTGCCCGCCCCGGCCTCGGCCAGGTAGCCGCGGCACGTCGAGCCGTCGGGACGCTTGAAGTCGATCATGCTGCCCATGGTCAGTCTCCCCTGCTGGTGTTTTCGTGCAGCTGCTGGCGCAGCTCGGTCTTCAGGATCTTGCCGTAGTTGTTCTTCGGCAACGCCGCTACGAAGCGGTAGTCCTTGGGCCGCTTGAAGCGCGCGATGTTGTCGAGGCACAGCCGGTCGAGGTCGGCCGGGCTGGGCGCCGCGCCGTCGCGCGCCACCACGAAGGCCACGACCTCCTCGCCCCACTCGGGATGCGGCCGGCCGATCACCGAGACCTCGGCGACCCCGGGGTGCAGCGCCAGCACGTCCTCGATCTCGCGCGGGTAGATGTTGGAGCCACCCGAGATGATCATGTCCTTGGAGCGGTCCTTGAGCGTCAGCAGCCCCTCCTCGTCGAAGGCGCCGACGTCGCCGGTCCACAGCCAGCCGTCGCGCAGCGACCGCGCCGTGGCCTCGGGATCGTTCCAGTAGCCCGACATCACCGTGTCGCCCTTGACGATGATCTCGCCGACCTCGCCCACCGGCAGCACGCGCCCGTCCTCGTCGACCACCTTGACCACGACGCAGGAGTCCGGCCGGCCGGCCGAGGCGAGGCGCTGCTCCCAGCGCGGGTGGTCGCGGTCGGCATGCATCTCGCGCGACAGGTGGGTGATGGTCATCGGGCTCTCGCCCTGGCCGTAGAGCTGCGCCAGCTTCGGGCCCAGCAGGTCGAGCGCGCGCTTGAGGTCGGCGACGTACATCGGCGCGCCGCCGTAGCTGACCAGCCGCAGCGCGTCGGGCCGCAGTTCCGCC
Organism: Pseudomonadota bacterium; assembly: GCA_020160955.1. Classification (GTDB taxonomy): domain Bacteria; phylum Pseudomonadota; class Alphaproteobacteria; order Reyranellales; family Reyranellaceae; genus Reyranella. The sequence goes on along the minus strand of JAIUOX010000087.1, from coordinate 15,407 downwards.
GCCGCCGGGTGCTCGACCAGGCGCTTCACCATGGTCGGTGCGAGGAACAGGCTGCACTCGGGCCAGCGGTTCATCAGTGCCACCGTCTCGGGCACCTCGTACTTGCCGCTCTCGGGGAAGACCTGCACCGCGCCGCGGGTCAGCAGCGGGAAGTTCCACAGGCCCGAGCCGTGGCTGATCGGCGCGGCGTGCAGGATCGAGCCGCCGGGCGGCGGCCGGTCGACATCGGCAAAGTAGTTGAGCGTCATCGCCAGGATGTTGCGATGGGTGAGCGTCGCGCCCTTCGGCCGGCCGGTCGTGCCCGAGGTGTAGAACAGCCAGGCCGGCTCGGTCGGCTCGACCTCGGCCACGCCGGCGGGGTCGCCGACCGCCATGAAGCCATAGGCGCGGGTCGAGGTATCGACGATCTCGCGCAGCTCGGGCGCCTCGCGCGCCGCCTCCGCGATGGTGGTGGCGAGGTCGGGCGTGACGATGCACAGCTTGGCGCCGGAGTTGGCGAGGATGAAGGCGAACTCGCGGGCGTGCAGCTTGGCGTTCATCGGCACGGCGCACATCCCGGCGTGCCAGATCGCGTACATCGTCTCGATCGCCTCGACGCCGTTGGTCATGGCCAGCGCCACCCGGTCGCCGCGCTGGAGCCCGAACCGGACGGCGAGGTGCATGCTCATCACCGACACGCGGCGCCACAGGCCGCGATAGTCGAGGTGGACCGCGCCGCCGCGCGCCACGGCCGGCCGGTCGCGGAACTCGCGGGCCGATCCCAGCAGGAGGTTCGCAATGTTCATGGCGATTCGAGGATCATGAGGCCAGACTATTGCAGGCCGCCGGACGACCGCGCAATGTGCCGGCCATGCAGGATTTCGATTTCGCCGTGATCGGCGCGGGCATCGCCGGCGTCTCGCTCGCCTACCACCTCGCCCCGCACGCCAGCGTGGTGATCCTCGAGGGCGAGCACGTGCCCGCCTACCACACCACCGGCCGCTCCGCGGCGCTGCACTCGGAGACCTACGGCAGCGCCGAGATCCGGGCCATCACCGTGGCCTCGGGCCGGTTCTACCGCGACCCGCCGCACGGCTTCTCCGACCATCCCCTGCTGACCCCGCGCGGCGCGATCATCGCCGGCCGCGTCGACCAGCAGGCCGACCTGCAGAAGAACGCCGCCGACTTCGCCCGGCTGGTGCCGAGCGTGCGCTGGCTCGACCCCGAGGAGGTGCGGCGCCGCCAGCCGGTGCTGCGGCCGGAGGCGTGCGCCGGCGGCGCGATCTTCGAGCCCGAGGCCGACGACATGGACGTCGCCGCGATCCATGGCGGCTTCCTCAAGGGCGCGCGGGCCAACGGCGCCGTGCTGCGGCTCGATTCCGAGGTGATCGGGCTCGACCGCGAGGACGGCATGTGGACGGTCTCGCTGCGCGCCGGCGAGCCGGTGCGGGCGGCCAACATCGTGAACGCCGCCGGGGCGTGGGCCGACGTGGTCGGCGGGCTGGCCGGGGCCGGGCCGGTCGGGCTGGTGCCCAAGCGGCGCACCGCCTTCACCTTCGAGGCGCCGGCCGGCCTCGACCTCGCCGCCCTGCCGATGGTCATCGACTTCGACGAGAGCTGGTACTTCAAGCCGGAGGTCGGGCAGTTCCTCGGCTCGCTGGCCGACGAGACCCCGTCGCCGCCGTGCGATGCCCAGCCCGAGGACATCGACGTCGCCACCGCGGTCGATCGCATTGAAAATGCGACCACCCTGCAGATTCGCCGGGTGAAGCACAAATGGGCCGGCCTGCGCAGCTTCGTCGCCGACAAGAACCTGGTGGTCGGCTACGACGGCGACGTCGAGGGCTTCTTCTGGCTGGCCGGCCAGGGCGGCTACGGCATCCAGACCGGCGCGGCGGCCGGCCGGCTGGCCGCCAGCCTGGCCCAGGGCCGCGGCCTGCCCGACGACATCGTCGAGCTGGGGGTCAGCGAGCGCGCCCTGTCGCCGCTGCGCTTCACGCAGCGTTGATCGTCCGATCACGGCCCATCGCCAAGGCCTGACTTCCCGTTTGCCGCGCCCGGGCGCATTCTGGCGCGGTGGGGATGTCAGTCGGGGCGCCGGTCGGGCGCCCGGTGGGCAGCAAGGCAACGGGAGAGAGAGATGAACAGGAAGACCCTCGCGGCGACGGCGTCGGCGATCTTTGCGGCCGGCCTCGTCACGACGGCGCAGGCCCAGACGGCGGGCGGCGTGAAGTGCGTCGGCGTCAATTCGTGCAAGGGCACCAGCGCGTGCAAGTCGGCCAACTCGTCCTGCAAGGGCATGAACTCGTGCAAGGGCCAGGGCTGGACCGTCACGACCGATGTCGTCAGCTGCACCACGCGCGGCGGCAAGGTCGAGCAGTAGCCGCCGGCCTGCGGGCCGAGCACGGGGCGTCGCGCGAGGCGGCGCCCTTTTTCGTTGGGACCGTAACGAACGGCCCGCCCCGGCCGAATTGAACGGCAGGACCCGGGGAGTAGAGTTCCATCGACATGAGCGCCGCCATCGGATTCGGCCTCGGGCTCCGGCCCGAGCACTACGAGGAGATCGTCGCCGCCCCCGGCCGGGTCGACTGGTTCGAGGCGCTGTCCGAGAACTACATGGTGCCGGGTGGGCGGCCGCTGCAGTGGCTCGACCGCATTCGCCGCGACTACCCGGTGGCGCTGCACGGCGTGTCGCTGTCGATCGGCTCGGCCGAGCCGCTGGACCGCGCCTACCTCGACGACCTCAAGGCCCTGGCCGCTCGAGTCCAGCCGCTGTGGGTGTCCGACCATCTCTGCTTCACCGGGCTGGGCGGCCACAACCTGCACGACCTGCTGCCGCTGCCCTACACCGAGGAGGCGCTCGACCACGTCGTCGACCGCGTGAAGGCGGTGCAGGACCATCTCGGCCGCCGCCTCGTGCTGGAGAACGTGTCGAGCTACGTCACCTACGCGGCTTCCGACCTCAGCGAATGGGAGTTCCTGGCCGGCGTCGCGCGACGCGCCGACTGCGACATCCTGCTCGACATCAACAACGTCCATGTCAGCGCCTTCAACCACGGCTTCGACCCGCTCGCCTACCTCGAGGCCCTGCCGCGCCCACGCGTCCGGCAATTCCACCTCGCCGGCCATACCGACAAGGGCACGCACATCATCGACACGCACGACGGTCCGGTCGTCGCCGACGTCTGGTCACTCTACGCCGAGGCGGTCCGGCTGTTCCCCGGCGTGCCGACCATGATCGAGCGCGACGCCGACATCCCGCCCTACGCCACGCTGGTGGCCGAGCTCGACGAGGCGCGGCGCGTGGCAGCGGCGGCGACGGCGCGGCCATGACGACCGCCGGCAGCAACCGCGGCTCGCTGGCCGACCTGCAGCGCGCCTTCCTCGCCTTCGTGCGCGGCACCGACGACGGCTTCCGGACGGCGGTGCGCGACGGCTGGCGCACCGACCGCGACACGCTGCTGGCGGTCTACCGTGACGGCTACGTGCTGCGCCTGGTCGAGGCGCTGGGCGTCGACTATCCCGGCCTGCGCGCCTTCGCCGGCCCGGAAGATTTCGACACGGTGGCGCGCGCCTACATTGCCGCCACGCCGTCGCATCACCGCTCGATCCGCTGGTACGGCGCGGGGCTGGCCGACTTCCTGGCCGCGACGCCGCCGTTCCGCGACAGCCCGGCCGCCGCCGAGATGGCGCGCTTCGAATGGGCGCTGGGGCTGGCCTTCGACGGGCCCGACGCGACGCCGGTCGGGGCCGAGGCGCTGATGGCCCTGCCGCAGGAAGCCTGGGAGACGCTCGCCTTCACCGCGCTGCCGACGCTGCAGCGACTCACGCTGGCCCACGACGTGCCGCAGGCCTGGCAGCAGCGCGAGGCGGTCGAGCCCGGCACGCTCGCGATCCCGCTCTCCCCCGCACCGGTCGCCTGGGCGATCTGGCGCCCGGACGACGAGACGCAGTACCGCTCGCTGGAGCCCGACGAGGCGGCGATGCTCGATGCGCTGGTCGAAGGCCGGTCGTTCCCGGACCTGTGCGCGGTCGTCGCGCCGTTCACCGGCGAGGATGCCGCGGCGGCACGCGCCGCGACGCTGCTGCGCACGTGGATCGAGGGCGGGATGATCGCGGGGTTTGCGTGGAGCCAGTGAAGGGTCTCTCGCGGCGCTCGGGATGACAGCGCATTCTTGTCATCCCGAGCCCCGCGAGGGACCTTTCATCGCCCTCGATGACAATTTAAGGTCGCGCCGGGCCCGCTTGATGGAACGGTAGACATACGAGACTTAAAATCTCGAGGCCGCGAGGCCGTGCTGGTTCGAGTCCAGCAGCGGGCACCAGCCCAGCCCTGCCCCAGCCCATCGCGAGGCCCGCCATGACCTTCTCCCTTCGCGCCGCGTTCACCGCTCTCGTTCTCCTGTCCGCCGGCTTCGCGGGCGGCCTCTCTGTCGGTCCCGCACGCGGCGACGCGCAGCTGGCGCAGGCGACGCCGCCGGCCGCCGCCCCGCCATCGGCCAACCGCGTGCCCGGAATCGACGCGGCCACCCTGGAGCGCGTCGTCACCATCGCGGTGAACGCCGCGGTCGAGCGGGCGACCAACACGGCGATCGACCGGCTGCAGCGGGCGGTGGTGCCGCCGGAACTGTCCAACCTGCGCCAGCAGCTGGGCACGGTGGAGCGGCTCAGCAACGAGGTCGCCTCGATCCGGCGGTCGGTGATCTCCTACCTCGCGTGGAGCGCCGCCGGGCTGTTCGCCCTGCTGGTGCTGGCCTCGGTGGTCGGCGGCTCGATCGTCGCCCTGCTGTTCCGCAGCCGCCGGGCCTGACGCCCAGGACGGGTTTGCAAGCCCGCCGATTGCGCGCAGGATGGGGGTCATAAGAAGGACCCCGGGAAGGATACGCGCATGAAGTTCGGCATCTTCTACGAATTGCAGCTGCCGCGCCCCTGGAAGGAAGGCGACGAGCATCGCCTGTACCTGAACGCGCTGGAGCAGCTCGAGCTGGCCGATCGCCTCGGCTACGACTACGCGTGGCAGGTCGAGCACCATTACCTCGAGGAGTACTCGCACTCGCCCTCGCCCGCCTCGTTCCTCGCGGCGGCCAGCCAGCGCACCAAGCAGATCCGGCTCGGCCACGGCATCCTGCAGCTCACCACCAACCACCCCTCGCACATCGCCGAGCGGGTCGCGACGCTCGACCTGCTGTCGAGCGGCCGCGCCGAGTTCGGCATGGGCGAGAGCGCGTCGATCACCGAGCTCGAGCCGTTCGGCGTCACGATGGAGAACAAGCGCGAGATCTTCGAGGAAGCCGTGCGGGCCATCATGCCGATGTTCAAGGACGGCCCCAGCGAGCACCACGGCAAGCACTTCGACATGCCGCTGCGCATGGTGGTGCCGAAGCCGCTGCAGAAGCCGCACCCGCCGCTGTGGGTCGCCTGCTCGCAGCTGCAGACGCTGGCGACCTGCGGCGAGTGGGGCATGGGCGCGCTCGGCTTCCAGTTCGTGTCGGCCGACGCCGCGCACGCCTGGGTGCACGCCTACTACAACGCCTTCACCAAGCGGCAGAAGAAGCTCTGCGACTACAAGGCCAACCCGAACATCGCGCTGGTCTCGTTCTTCATGTGCGCCAAGACCGACGAGGAGGCGCGCGAGCGGGCCGACGGCGACACCTTCTTCCAGTTCGCGCTGCGCTTCTACGGCCAGTCGGCCGACCGCCGCCGCCCGCCGGCCGGCACGGTCAACATGTGGGACGAATACCAGAAGTGGAAGAAGGCCAACCCGGAGGCGCACCAGGCAGCGCTGCGCGGCGGCCTGATCGGCTCGCCGGAGACGATCCGGCGCAAGCTGCGCAAGTTCCAGGCCTCGAACATCGACCAGGTCGTGCTGCTGAACCAGGCCGGCAAGAACACCCACGAGCACATCTGCGAATCGCTCGAGCTGTTCGCCAGGGAAGTGATGCCCGAGTTCCAGGGCGCGCACCCGGAACTGCTGAAGTGGAAGGAGAAGGTGCTGAACCGCGAGATCGTGCTCGACGAGATCGACACCGCGGCCTTCACCGACCGCTACGGCGGCACGATGAAGGGCATCGACACGCGCAAGGCGGCGGCCGCGGCGGAGTAAGCGGAGCGCGGGCCTCCGGCCCGCTCATGACGCATGAGGCGGGCCGGAGGCCCGCGCTCCGCTATCCCGCGATGGCCGCCTGGGCCCTCGCGAGGCTTTCCGACTGGATCGTCTTCGCCAGCTCGCGCAGGCGTTCCTTGTCGGCGGGCTTGGTCACCGGGATCGAGAACTCGCAGTGCGTCACCACGCCGGCGTAGCGGTCGACCAGCTTCTTCGCGATCTGGTCGTAGGTGCCGATGGTCACGAACGTCTCCAGGATCTTGTCGTCGATGAAGCGCGGCATCTCCTCCCAGCGCTGCGCCCGCGACAGCAACTTCAGCTCGTCGGCCAGCGCGCCGAGGCCAAGGTGGTCGAAGGCGGCGCGGTACTGCGGCGTCGAGGCGTAGAACGAGATGCGGGCCCTCGTGTCGCGCACCTTGGGCACCAGCTCCTCCTCGGTGGCCGCCGTGGCGACCAGCGGCTTCATGCAGACCTGGAAGCCATCGAGCGAGCGGCCGGCCTTGGCGGCGCCGGCGCGCACCGCCGGCAGCATCACCTTCTCGATGTAGGACGGCGTGCAGACCGGGTGGGCGCGCAGCCCGTCGGCGACCTCGCCCACCACCTGGCTCATCACCGGGTTCACGGCGGCCAGCTGGATCGGGATGCGCGGGTGCTCGATCGGGCCGGGATTGAACAGCGGCACCATCAGGTTGATGTTGTAGTGCGGGCCGCGCACGTCGAGCTTGGCGCCGGTCTGCCAGCAGTCCCAGACCGCGCGCACCGCCTGGATGTATTCGCGGATCCACGGCCCGGCCGGCGAGGCCGGCATGCCGAAGCGGCGTTCGATGTGCGCCTTGACCTGGGTGCCGAGGCCCAGCGTGAAGCGGCCCTTCGACAGCTTCTGCAGCGTCCAGGCGCTCATCGCCGTCACGGTCGGGCTGCGCGGGAAGGCGATCGCCACCGAGGTCGCGATCTTCAGCCGCTCGGTCGCCTGCGCGGCCAGCGCCATGATGACGAAGGGATCGTCCTTCGTCTCCTCGACCACCATGCCGTCGTAGCCGATCTCGTCGAGCAGGCGGGCATTGGTGGCGACGCTCGACAGGTCGAGCGGGATCTCGGGGGCGCGCAGGCCGGGATCGACCTTGCCAAGCGGGAGGAGTGTTTCGAGCAGCATGGAGGCGAGGCTAGTCGCCGTCGCGGCGCTTGTCATCGGGCCCGCCGCTTGGGACGCTCCGGCCAGCCACGGAAACGAGGAAACGTCATGAAGGATCTCGCAGGGCGAATTGCCGTCATCACCGGCGGCGGCACCGGCATGGGGCGCGAGCTCGCCCGGCAACTGGTGGCCGAGGGCTGCCACGTCGCGATGTGCGACGTTTCGGCGGCGGCTATGGAGGAAACCCGGCGGCTGTGCGTCGCCGACGGCCTGCCGCAGGGCCTGCGCGTCACCAGCTTCGTCGCCGACGTCTCCGACGAGGCCCAGGTCAAGGCCTTCGCCGCTGCGGTGGCGCGCGACCACGACACCGACCGCATCCACCTGCTGTTCAACAACGCCGGCATCGGTGGCGGCGGCAGCATGATCGTGCACGAGCGCGCCGAGTGGGAGCGCACCTTCAACATCTGCTGGGGCGGCGTGTACTACAACACGCGCGCCTTCCTGCCGATGATGCTGAAGGCCGACGCCGGCCACATCGTCAACACGTCGAGCATCAACGGCCTGTGGGCCTCGGTCGGCCCGATGATGCCGCACACCGCCTACAGCGCCGCCAAGTTCGCCGTGAAGGGCTTCAGCGAGGCGCTGCAGACCGACCTGCGCATCAACGCGCCGCACATCCGGTGCTCGGTGGTGATGCCGGGCCACATCGGCACCTCGATCGTGGCCAACTCGCGCAAGATCCAGGCGAACACCGAGTCGCCCGAGTTCACGGCGAAGGAGCTGGCGCAGATGCGGGCGCGCGTCGCCTCGATGGGCGTCGACGTGAGCAAGCTCTCCGACGCCGACATCGGCCGGCTGGCGCACGAGCGGGCGCGCAAGTTCCTCGAGGAGGCGCCGATGACGGCGGCCGAGGCGGCCAAGGTCATCCTCGACGGCGTCAAGGCCGACCGCTGGCGCATCCTGGTCGGCAAGGACGCCGAGCAGATCGACCGGCTGGTGCGGGCCGACCCCGAGCGGGCCTACGACATCGACTTCTTCCAGGACCTCGCCAAGCAGGTCGGCTGGAAGCTGGGCGGCAACTGAAGAAGGATCCCTCGCTGCGCTCGGGATGACAGGCCTTAGCCTCGATAGTGACAGCTCACCCAGTGACCCGGGCTCGCCTCGCGCAGCTCGGGCACCCGCGTCGCGCAGTCGGGCTTGGCGATCGGGCAGCGGGTGTGGAAGTGGCAGCCCGACGGCGGGCGGATCGGGTTGGGCACGTCGCCCTGCAGCATGATGCGCTTGCGCTTGACCGTCGGGTCGGGGATCGGCACGGCCGACAGCAGGGCCTCGGTGTAGGGGTGCAGCGGCGTGTCGTAGAGGTCGCGCGACGGCGCGATCTCGACCACGCGGCCGAGATACATCACCGCGACGCGGGTCGAGATGTGCTCGACCACGCTGAGATCGTGGGCGATGAACAGGTAGGTGAGGCCGAACTCCTCCTGCAGGTCCTCCAGCAGGTTGATCACCTGGGCCTGGATCGAGACGTCGAGCGCCGATACCGGCTCGTCGCAGACGATCAGCTTGGGCTCGACCGCCAGCGCGCGGGCGATGCCGATGCGCTGGCGCTGGCCGCCCGAGAACTCGTGCGGGAAGCGGCGCATGTGGTCGGCCTGCAGGCCGACCTTCTCCAGCAGCTGGACGACGCGGTCCTCCAGCGCCTGCCGGTTGGGCGCCAGCTTGTGGATGACCAGCGCCTCGCCGATGATCGCCCCGACCGTGAGGCGCGGGTTCAGCGACGCGTAGGGATCCTGGAAGATGATCTGCATGTCGCGGCGCAGCGCGCGCAGCGTCTCGCCGCTCATCTGGCGCACGTCGGCGCCCTGGAACAGGACCTCGCCCGAACTCGGCTCGATCAGGCGCAGGATGCAGCGGCCGGTCGTCGACTTGCCGCAGCCCGATTCGCCCACCAGGCCCAGCGTCTCGCCGGCCTTGATGTCGAAGCTGACGCCGTCGACGGCATGGACGCGATCGACCTCGCGGGCCAGCAGGCCGCCCTTGATCGCGAAGTGCTTGCGCAGGTCCTTGACCGACAGCAGCGGCTGGTCGCCCGGCGCGGGCTTGGCGGCGCTCACAGGATGCACCTCACGAAATGGCCGGGAGCGGCTTCCTTGAGCGGCGGCATCTCGCGCGTGCAGGCCTCGGTGGCGAACCGGCAGCGCTGGGCGAAGCGGCAGCCCGGCGCCGGGTTGAGCAGGCTGGGCACGGTTCCGGCGATCGCCTCAAGCCGCTTCTTTTCGTTGGCCCGGTCGATGCGCGGGATCGAGCGGATCAGGCCCTGGGTGTAGGGATGGCGCGGCGTCGCGAACAGCGCCTCGACCGTCGCCTCCTCGACCACCTTGCCGGCATACATCACGGTCACCCGCTGGCAGGTCTCGGCGACCACGCCCATGGCATGGGTGATCAGCATGATCGCCATGCCGAACTTTTCCTTCATCTCCTGCATCAGTTCCAGGATCTGGGCCTGGATGGTGACGTCGAGCGCGGTCGTCGGCTCGTCGGCGATCAGGAGCTGGGGCTGGCACGACAGCGCCATGGCGATCATCACGCGCTGCCGCATGCCGCCGGAGAACTGGTGCGGGTAGTCGTGCACCCGGCGCTGCGGGTTGGGAATGTTGACCAGCCGCAGCATCTCGGCCGCGCCGGCCATCGCCTGCTTCGGCGACAGCTTCTGGTGCAGCGCGATCACCTCGGCGATCTGCTGGCCCACCGTGTAGACCGGGTTGAGCGAGGTCATCGGCTCCTGGAAGACGATGGCGATCTCGCGCGCCCGGATCTTGTTCATCTCGGCCTGGTCGAGCGGGATCAGGTCCCTGCCCTTCCACAGGATCTGGCCGTCCTCGAAGCGGCCGGGCGGCATGTCGATCAGCTTCAGAACCGAGCGGGCCGTCACGGTCTTGCCGCAGCCGGACTCGCCCACCACGCCCAGCGTCTCGCCGCGGTCGATGTGCAGGTCGACGCCGTCGACCGCCTGCACGAGGCCGTCGTCGGTCTTGAACCAGGTTTTCAGGTTCCGGATGTCGAGCAGGGTGTTGGACTGGGTATCGGGCACGTCCGCCTCAGATGACCCGGCGCGGGTCGAGCGCGTCGCGCAGCCCGTCGCCGATGAAGTTGATGGCCAGCACGGTCAGGAAGATCGCCATGCCGGGCGCCAGCGCCCAGTGCGTCGCCATGTCGAGGTAGTCCTTGGCATCGGCCAGCAGGCGCCCCCAGGTCGGGATGTCCGGCGGGAAGCCGAGGCCGAGGAACGACAGGGTCGATTCGGCGATGATCGCGGCGGCGACGTCGATGGTCGCCGCGACGATCACCGGCCCCAGCGCGTTGGGCAGGATGTGCTGCATCACCTGGCGGGTGCGCGAGGCGCCGAGCGCCCGCGCCGCCTCGACGAACTCCTTTTCGCGCAAGGACAGGAACTGGGCGCGCACCAGGCGCGCCGCCGGCATCCAGCGCAGGCCACCGATCACGATGACGATCATCACGAAGACGCCGCCCTCCGGCCCCAGCACCGATTTCAGCGCGTCGCGGAACAGGTAGATGATCAGCAGCAGGAGCGGCAGCTGCGGCAGCGACAGGAACAGGTCGGCCAGCCACATCAGCACGGCGTCGACCCGGCCGCTCGCCATGCCGGACAGCGCGCCGACCAGCACGCCGACGAAGATCGCCACGATCATGGCCGCCAGCCCGACCGCCAGCGACACCCGGCCGCCGTACAGCACGCGCGCCAGCACGTCCTGGCCGAGGTCGTCGGTGCCGAGCGGATGGCTCCACGACGGTCCTTCCAGCTTGGCCGCGAAGTCGATCTCGTTGATCGGCACGCGCCACAGGAACGGCCCGACCACGATCGCCAGCACCATGGCCGCCAGGATGACGACGCTGACCAGCGCCATCTTGTGGCGGCGGAAGCGGCGCCACGCTTCCTGCCACGGCGAGAAGCGCTGCGCCTTGCGCGCCGGCACGACGGCCGCCGCGCCGGGCGTTGCCGGGCCCTTGGCCGGCTCAGCGGAAAGCGATGCGGGGGTCGAGCCAGGCATAGAGGATATCGGCCAGGAAGTTGAAGAAGATGACGAGGCAGGCGAACACGAAGGTCACCGCCATGACGACCGGCGTGTCGTTGGCCAGCATCGCCGAGATCAGCAGCGAGCCGATGCCCGGCACGCGGAAGATCTGCTCGGTGACGATGGCGCCGCCGAACACGATCGGCATCTGCAGCGCGACCAGCGTGACCACCGGGATCAGCGCGTTGCGCACGACGTGGCGGGTGATCACCTTGCGCTCGCCGATGCCTTTGGAGCGCGCCGTCGTGACGTAGTCGAGCCGGACCACGTCGAGCACCGAGGAGCGCACGTAGCGCACCAGCGAGGCGCCCTGGAACAGGCCGAGCACCATGACCGGCATGATCGACTGCCTGACGTGCTCCCAGTAGAAGCGCCAGCCGGTCGCGTTGATGTCGGCGCGGTAGACGAAGGGCAGCCAGTCGAGCTGGATCGAGAACACCAGGATCAGCAGCAGGCCGGTGAAGAAGGTCGGCAGCGAGAAGCCGATGAAGGCCAGCGTGTTGGCGACCTGGTCGAACACCGAGTAGGGCCGCGTGCCGGCCAGCACGCCGACCGGCAGCGCCACCAGGATGGCCAGCACCTGCGCCGCGCCGATCACGACCAGCGTGGTCGGCAGGCGCTGCAGGATCAGCGTGTCGACGTTGACGCGGCTGACGAAGGAGAAGCCCCAGTCGCCCTGCAGCATGGCCAGCAGCCAGCGCAGGTAGCGGACCATCACGGGGTCATCGAGGCCGAACTTGGCGCGCAGCGCGGCGGCGACCTCCGGCGGAACCGACGGGTTGGTCGTCAGCTCGCCGAACGGGTCGCCCGGCGCCAGCGCCAGCACGGTGTAGAGCACCAGGCTGATCCCGAGCATCGCCGGGATCAGCAGGAGCAGTCGTCGGAGGAACCAGGCGCGGTTCATCGAAGGCCGATCAGGCTTCCTTGAACCAGCTCTGGATGTCCCAGGTGTTGTTGTCCCAACCGCTCATCTCGGCGACCAGCTTGTTGTTGATCGCCTGCACGCCCGGGCGGGCGACCACCGGGATCACCGCCTGGTCGTTGACCGCCAGCTCGTTGCACTTGATCAGCATGGCGGCGCGCTTGACCGGGTCGAGCTCGACCTGGGCGGCCTTGTAGGTGTCATCGTACTCCTGGTTCCGCCAGCGCGTGATGTTGCGGCCCTGCCACTTGTTCTCGCGCGTCGCGGCTTCCCACGAGCAGAACTGGTTGAGGAACACTTCCGGGTCCGGCTGCGTCATCGTCGTCGTGTACATCTGCAGGTCGGTATAGAAGTGCGGGTAGGTGTCGGGGTTGGCGACGTCCGACGAGAAGAACACCGACGCCGTCACCGCCTTGATCTCGATGTCGATGCCGGCCTTCTGGCAGGCCTGCTTGACGATCGCCTGCGTCTTCTGGCGCGGCTGGTTGATCGAGGTCTGGAAGACGTACTTGAGCTTCTTGCCGTCCTTGGCGCGGATGCCGTCCGGACCCTTGGCCCAGCCGGCCTTGTCGAGGATCTCGTTGGCCTTGTCGACGTTGAACTCGTACTTCGTCGTCTTCGAGCGGAAGCGCTCGGGATTGTTGACGAAGTTCGCGGTCGCCTGGCCGGTGCGGCCGTAGATGTGCTTCTCGACCGAATCGCGGTCGATCAGCAGGGCCAGCGCCTGGCGCACCGCCGGGTCGGAGAAGCTCGGGTGCTTGGTCTTGAGGCTCGAGCGCTCGCCGTCGACCTCGGTCCACGGGTCGGTGGTGTTGACGCCGATGTGCTCGATGTTGCCGCCCGGCGAGATCGCGACGCGGCCCTTGCCGCCCTTCTCGAGGCGCTGGAGGATCTCGTCCTCGACCTGCAGGTTCCAGGCGAAGTCGAACTCGCCGGTCTGCAGCACCGCGCGCGCCGCCGACACCGCGTCACCGCCGCCCTTCATTTCGATGGCGTCGAAGTAAGGCCGGTTCTCCATGTGGTAGTCGGTGTTGATGGTGCCCGACACCATGTCGCCCGGCTTGAAGTCCTTGAACTTGTAGGCACCGGTGCCGACCGGCTTGAGGTTGGTCGGGGCATCGCGCGACTTGTCGCCGGTAAACGCCTCGAACAGGTGCTTGGGGATCAGCATGCCGCGGTTGCCGACGAAGGCGTCGGCCCAGAACGGCGTCGGCTTGGGGAAGGTCACCTTGACCGTGTAGTCGTCGATCTTGTCGACCGTGACGTCGGTGTAGGAGCCGCTGGTGGTCGCCGCCGTCGCCGGGTTCTTGGCGTACTGCCAGTTGAACACCACGTCGTCGGCGGTGAACGGCTTGCCGTCGTGCCACTTCACGCCCTGCTTCAGCTTCCAGGTCACCGACTTGCCGTCGGCCGCCAGGGTGCCGTCCGCGCGGTTGGGGATCGAGGCCGCCAGCACCGGGCGGAGATTGCCCTCGGCGTCCCAGCCAGCCAGCGGCTCGTAGAACAGGCGCGAGCCGTCCTGGTCCTTGGTGCCGACCGCGAAGTGCGGATTCAGGAGCGTCGGGCCCTGCCACCACAGCACCTTCAGCAGGCCACCGCCGCCGCGCTTGGTCGGCTTGTAGGTCGACTTGCCCTGGGCCATCGCGACCCCGGAATGGGCCAGCAGCTGCGTCGCCATCGGCGCGGTCAGGCCGACCGCCGCCATCTTCGCCACGAAGCCGCGTCGCGACAGCTTCCCATGCTTCACCGCGCCGATCAGCTGGCGCAAATCACGTTCGTTCATGACAGGCTCCCATACCCCTCAAGTCATTCCCTGCGACGCTCTCGCTATCCTGCAAGATGCGTGCAAGTCTCAATCAGAACAGGCCGCGTAGCCGTCGTCAACGACGGCGCCGGAGCATATACATAAGGAGAAACCGGAATGGCATGGGTTTATCTTCTGTTGGCGGGCGTTTGCGAGATCGGTTGGCCGCTCGGGCTCAAACTGGGCTGGAACGACAAGGGCATCCAGCCCCTGTGGCTGGTCCTGGCCGGGGTCGCGATCCTCGCCTCCGGCGGGCTTCTCATGCTGGCGCAGCGCGCCATCCCGATGGGCACCGCCTACGGCGTGTGGACCGGAATCGGGGCAGTCGGTGCCTTCGTCGTCGGCATCGTGCTGTTCGGCGAGCCGACCGCGTATCCGCATGGGGTGCCGTATCCGCAGGTGCTGCGGGAGGGGGATACGGTGCTGATCGACATCGGGGCGCCGCTGCATGGGTATCAGTCGGACCTGACGCGGACCTATGTGTTCGGCACGCCGAGCGCGCGGCAGCGGGAGGTGTGGGCGGTGGAGAAGCGGGCGACGGAGGCGGCGTTCGCGGCGGCGCAGCTGGGGGTGGCGTGCGGGGAGGTGGACCGCGCGGCGCGGGACGTGATCGAGGCGGCGGGGTTCGGGCGGGACTATGCGCTGCCGGGGCTGCCGCACCGGACCGGGCATGGCATCGGGCTCGATGTGCACGAGGAGCCGTATATCGTGCGGGGCAACGCGACGCGGCTGGCGCCGGGGATGTGTTTCTCGATCGAGCCGATGATCTGCATCTATGGCGAATTCGGGGTGCGGCTGGAGGACCATGTGTACATGACCGAGGCGGGGCCGGCGTGGTTCACGCCGCCTTCGCCCTCGATCGACGATCCGTTCGGCGAGGGGTAGGCGCGCGGCTCAGGCGCCGCGGGCGGTGGTGATCTCGGCGGAGAGGGCGGCGCGCAGGAGGCCGACATCGGTGTTGAGGCAGAGGGCGCGGAAGCCGCGCTGGATGCCGGCGCGCTGCGCCGCCAGGCCGTCAAGGACGGCATGCGCGCACTGCGCCTGGCCGGCGCGATGAAGGTCGCCGAAGGGCTGACCACTATCGAAGAGGTGCTGCGCAGTACCCCCAGCCTGGACGTGCGCGGCTGAGATCCGCGCCCGCCGGCTTACGTGGAAACCACATCCGGTCCGCCGCAGCGGGCTGCCTAGAATCCGGCACCGTCAGGCAGCCGAGGAGACAACAAGGTGAAGATCAAGAGCCAGAAGGATTTCTGGTCGGGGTTGATGTTCGTGGTCACGGGCCTGGGCTTCGCGGCTGGCGCCACCAACTACAACTTTGGCACTTCGGCGCGGCCAGGGCCTGGCTACTTCCCCTTCGGCCTGGGCATCCTGCT
>JAIUOX010000086.1 GCA_020160955.1 Pseudomonadota bacterium | reverse complement strand
GGCGTCAACGACGTCACGTTCACCGAACCGACCACGTCGACGGCGACCAACGACCCGAACAACTACGACAACCTCGGGAACGCGTCGGGCCAGTCGGTCTCGAGCAACGAGAACAACTCGACGGCCTACGGCGGCGCCGGCAACGACACCGTCCAGGGCAACAGCGGCAACGACACGCTGTACGGCGGCTCGGGCAACGACTCCATGACCGGTGGCTCGGGCAACGACACGATGTACGGCGGTTCGGGCAACGACACCCTCTCCGGCGGCTCGGGCAATGACGTCCTGATCGGCGGCTACGGGGCCGACACGCTGACGGGCAATAGCAACAACGACACGTTCCGTTACCTCAGCGTCCTCGACACCAACGACACGATCACCGACTTCAACCAGGGGTCGGACAAGATCGACCTGTCGGCGATCGATGCGAACACCAACCTGGCGAACAACCAGGCCTTCGCGTGGGGTGGCCAGGTCAACACGGCGTCGGTCGTCGCCAACAGCGTGACGTGGATGCACTCGGGCAACGACGTGATGATCTACGCCGACACCGACGGCAACACGGCGACGGTGGAGTTCGAGGTCAAGCTCTCGGGCGTGCCGAACCTGACGCTCGCCCAGAGCGACTTCAACACGCTCTGATCCCGACCGGGACAGAGACCAGACAAGGCCGCGGGGGGATTCCCTGCCCGCGCCGGAGGGGCGTCGGTCACACCTTGGGAGTGACCGGCGCCCCTTTTGCTGTGGCGCCGCCGCCGCCGTGCTAAGGATGCCGTCCAGCATGCCGACCTTCGATCCCATCGCTGCCGTCCGCGTCAGGACGGTCCGCATTCCCGCCCGCGCCACCCACAGCCACGGCTCGGGCGACGTCTCGGCGGTCAACACCATCATCCTCGAGGTGACGACCGAGGGCGGCGTCACCGGCTGGGGCGAGGCCTCGCCGTGGGCGGTGTTCACCGGCACGGTCGAGGCCAACGTCGGCGCGCTCGAGATGATGCGGCCGCTCCTCGTGGGCGCTAACCCGCTGGAGGTCGAGCGATTGCTGGCGTTGTTCGGGCGCACCGTCGTGCACTGCAGCGAGGCCAAGGCGGCGCTCGAGACGGCGCTGCTCGACATCGTGGGCCGCAAGAGCGGCCTGTCGGTCGCCGAGCTGGTGGGCGGCCGCTGCCGCGACTCGATCCCGCTCAGCTTCTCGGTCGCCAACCCCGACTTCGACGCCGACCTCGAGACGGTGGCGGCGCTGCATGCCGACGGCGTGCGCCTGTTCAAGATGAAGACCGGCTTCGCCGGCCACCGCTTCGACCTGATGCGGCTGGAGCGGCTGCGCCGCGACTACGACGACCTCGACCTGCGCGTCGACTACAACCAGGGCCTGGCGGCCTACGACGCGATCCGCCAGCTGCGCGACATCGAGACGTTCCGGCCGACCTTCATCGAGCAGCCGCTGCCGAAGCACAATCTCGAGGGCATGGCGCGGATCGCCCACGCGCTCGACACGCCGCTGCTGGCCGACGAATCGGTGTTCGACCCGCGCGAGGCGCTGGTCGCGGTGCAGATGGAACTGGCCGACCTGTTCAGCCTCAAGATCATGAAGAGCGGCGGCATCCGGCGGGCCCTCGAGGTCGCCGCGATCGCCCGCGCCGCGGGGATCGGCGTCTACGGCGGCTGCATGTTCGAGACCGGCATCGCCCACGCCGCCGGCACCCACCTGATGGCGGCGATCCCCGACCTCGAGCTGGGCTGCGAGTTCTACATGTCGACCTACTACCTGAAGGAAGACATCCTGTCCGAGCCGTTCCCGGTCCGGAACGGCCACGTCCACGTGCCGACCGGCCCCGGGCTGGGGGTCGAGGTCGACCGGGCGGCGCTCGACCGCTTCACGGTCGCCACATCGGGCTGAGCCCGGTCAATCGATCACGTCAATCGATCACGTCGTCGGCGCGCGCCAGCAGGGCCGGCGGCAGGTCGAGGCCGAGCGTGCGGGCGGTGCGCAGGTTCACGGTCAGCAGCAGCCGGGTCACCTGGTAAAAGGGAATTTCCGCCGGGCTGGCGCCCTTCAGGATGGCGTCGATCTGCTTCGCGGCCTGCCGGTTGAGATCCTTGAGATCGAACGAGTAGGCGACCAGCCCGCCGGCCACCGCCGATTCGGGGAAGGTGTACATCGCCGGCAGGCGTACCGCGGCCACTGCCTCGACGATGGCGTCGCGGAACTGCAGCGCTTCGGGACCGTCGCCGATCATGATGCCGTCGGCGCCCTCGGCCGCGGCGCGCCGCACGGCGTTGGCATAGTCGGCGGCGCTGGCCGGCGTGCCGGCGACCAGGGCCGGTACGACCGTGACCCGCGCAGCCTCGGCGCCGGCGCGCACCGGCTTGCCCTGCAGGGTGTCCCAGATGCGCTGGGACGTGACGTAGGCCATCTTCGACAGGCCGGGGCGGACCTCGCGCAGCAGTTCGATACGCTTGCCGTAGAGCGCCGGCCCGGTGTCGACGCTGACGCCGGTGACGTTGCCGCCCGGCCGCGCGAGGCTCTGGGCGAGGCCGAGCGCGACCGGGTCGCCGGTAAGGGCGACGATCGGGATCGTCGATGTCGCGGCCTTGACCAGTGCACCGCCGCCGATCGCGTAGACGACGTCGGGGCGGGTGCGAACGGCCTCGGCGATCATCGGCTCCAGACCGGCCTCCAGGGCCTTCTCGCGGCCGTAACGGCCGACCGACAGCGAGCGACCCTCGACATGGCCGAGCTTGCCCAGTTCCTCGAACAGAACGCGGTAATAGGCGTTGCCGCCGGTCTCCGACATGAGGGAAGCGGGCTCGCCGGGGCTGACGATGGCCAGCCGGCGCGTCACCGTCGTGCTTGCTTGCGCGTAAGCCTTGGCAATCGTGGGCAACAGGCCGGCACCGGCCAGAAAACAACGACGAAGCATACGATTTTGAACGGTTACAACGGCTTCCATTATTGCATTCGCCGCGTGTGGGCACTAGCAATAACCATGTCCCGCACCCTGCTCGTCGCCGCGCTCGTGTGGCTGACGTCCCTTACCGCCCTCCATGCCCAGACCACGGCCGCACCGCCGGCCGGCCTGTCGCAGGAGCAGTTCAATTCGCTGGTCGACGCGATCAGCAACTCGGTCACCGAGAAGCTGAAGGCACAGGGCACGGTCGTCGCGCCCGAGGCCAAGCCGGACGCCAAGCCCGAGCCCAAGTCAGAGCCCAAGCCGGCACCGTCCGCCTCGAAGGGCGGCAAGCCGCCGCCGGGGCCGAAGGTCATCATCACGGCGCCCAAGGAGGGACCCAACGCCTTCGCGGTATTCATCGAGGACGCCGGCCGGGTGCTGGCCGCCGTCCCGGTGATGCTGGGCAAGCTCGGCTCGATCCCGTCGCTGCTCGACCAGGGCGGCCCGGGCAACCGCGGCGCCGGGACCTACCTCCTGCTGCTCGGTGCGGTGATCGTCGTGGCGGTTGCCGCCGAGGCCGCGCTGCGCGGCCTGCTGGCGCCGCTGCGCCGGCGGCTGCTGGCCGCCGCGCCGGCCTCCTTCGGCTCGCGCTCGTTCGCCAGCCTGGGCGGCCTGATCGCGCTGGACGCGCTCGGGGTCGCGGCGGTGTGGGGCGTCTGCGAGGGCGCGACCGGCGTCTGGTTCAACGGCGCCAACGGGCAGGACAGGCTGGCCGCCGCCGCGTTGATGGCGATATGGCACTGGCGCCTGGCGGTACTGGCGTTCCGCGTCGTGCTGCAGCCCGACGCCCCGCTGGCGCGGCTGTGCGACGCCGGCGATCACGAGGCCCGGGTGATGTACCGCCGGGTCTCGGTCGTGATGCTGCTGATGTCGTTCGGCACCCTGCTGGGCGTCGTGCTGCGCAACATCGGCACGCCGCCCGACGCGGTCGCCGCCTACCAGGTGTGCGGCTCGCTGCTCTACCTGGCGGCCTTCCTGTGGATGGCCTACGGCTCGCGCCCGGCCGCCCAGCAATGGTTCGGCGGTCTCGGCAAGATCGCGCCGGCGGTCGGCTGGGTCGGCCCGGCGTGGATCCCGGTGGCGCCGCTGTTCCTCGCGGCGCTGGTCGCCACCACCATCTTCGGCGCGGTCTCGGGCAAGCTCCATGTCGGGCAGGCGATGGTGCTGACGCTGAACCTGGTGGTCGCGGTCCTGCTGTTCGAGACCCTGATGCAGGCGGTGGTGCGGCGGCTCGACTCGCAGCTCGAGGGCGCCACGGCCGCCAGTCCCTACCCGAAGCTGCCCGACGTGGTGGCGCGCTGCGTGCGCGTCGCCGTGCTGATCGCCGTCGCGGTGGCGATCGCCGAGAGCTGGGTGGTCCAGGTCCTTGGCCTGGTCAACGAGAGCGAGTGGGACCAGCTCACGCGTTCGTCCCGCACCGCGGCCTTCACGCTGTTCGTCGGCTTCGTGGCGTGGGAGCTCTTCAAGTACGCGACCGAGCCGTACATGGAGCACAAGAACAAGAACGCGGCCGACGCGATCGCCGACGGCGACGCCGCGGGGCCGCCGGCCTCGCGCATCAGCACCATGATGCCGCTGCTGCGCCGGACCGTGGCCGTGCTGATCGGCCTGGTCGCGGTGATGATCGCGCTGGAGGATTTCGGCGTGAACATCACGCCGCTGATCGCCGGCGCCTCGGTGTTCGGCATCGCGATCTCGTTCGGCAGCCAGACGCTGGTGAAGGACATCGTGTCGGGCATCTTCTACCTGTCGGACGACGCCTTCCGGGTCGGCGAGTACATCGACTGCGGCAAGGCCAAGGGCACGGTCGAGGGCTTCACGCTGCGCTCGATCAAGCTGCGCCACCAGAACGGCCAGGTCCACACCGTGCCGTTCGGCCAGCTCGGCCAGATCACCAACTTCAGCCGCGACTGGATCACGGTGAAGTTCAACCTGCGCTTCGCCCGCGACACCGACATCGAGAAGCTGCGCAAGGCGTCGAAGAAGATCGGCGCCGAGATCGCCGAGCTGCCGCAGTTCAAGGACGAGATCCTTGCCCCGTTCAAGATGCAGGGCGTGGCCGACATCGTCGAGAACGCGCTGCTGATCCGCTTCAAGTTCACGGCGCGGCCGGGCAACCCGGCGGCGATCCAGCGCGAGGCGGTGAAGCGCATGTTCAGCACGCTGCCCGGCATGGGCATCGAGTTCGCCAAGGAAGGCGCGGCCGTGGTGCTGCAGACCGTGTCCTCGGGCGACGGTTCCTCGGCGCCGCCGGCGCCGGCGCCCGAACCGGCGAAGGCCGCCAGCTAGGCGGGCTGCGGCTTGCCGCCGAGGTCTTCCATCGAGAAGTACTTCGGCGGCAGTTCCGGCGGGTAGCGCGCCGGATCCACGAGGTCGAGCAGTCGGCCGGCGGCGCGCCACGTGTCGGCGGCCTCGCGGTAGCGGCCCTGCGCGTCGTACCCCATGGCCAGCCGGGCGTAGAGCTGTGCCTTGAAGGCCGGCGACGGCGGCGGCGGCAGGGTGATGGCCCCCGGCGACGGGTTGGCCAGCGCCTCGGCCTCTAGCCTGTGGCGCCGGTCGGCGATCCGGCGCTTGCCGGCCAGCAGGCGGGCGAGCGGCGACAGGCCATCCTCGTACGCCTGGCCGGCCGCGCGCGCGGCGATCCGCGCGCCGTAGTGTTCGTCGTAGCGGACACCGTCGACCTCGACCGAGGGACAGGTCGCGGTGGCTTCGCAGGCGATCCGGTAGAGGTCGCGGGCGAGGTCGTCGAGCTTGTAGGCCTGGGCGTGGTTGATGAAGGCGCGGGCCATGCCCCAGATCGCCATCGCCGGCAGCCGCGGGTCGCCGCTGACCAAGGGCGACCGCGCGCACAGCGCCAGGATCTCCTCGACGCGGCCGCTGAAGTGCGGGATCACGTCCTTGGGCCGCGAGCTGCTCTGCCCCGGGTGCGAGGCATACTTGGCGAAGGTCTCCGGTACGTACAGCACCTGGCTGATCGAGGACAGGTGCAGCCACGTCTTGAACTCGATGGCCTTGAGGCTCCAGGTCTCGCCCTCGCGAATGCCGGCTTCGGTCATCGTGCTGCGGCGGAAGAAACTCGAAACCCAGTAGGGGGTGTAGTCGCAGAACAGGTAGTCGACCAGGTTGAACGGGCCGCTGCGCCAGAAGCCGGTCTGCCGGCCCTCGAGGTCGGTCAGGATGGCGTTGCCGGTGATCGCCCCGGCATGCGGGTTCGCCACCAGCAGGCGCACGCCGCGCTCGACCGCGTCGGGCAGCAGTTCCTCGTCGGCCAGGCACGATCCGACGAACTCACCGGTGCAGCGCTTCATCGCGCGCCACAGGCCGTCGCTGGCGCCGGCGTCGCGCTCGGAGACGATCTTCGCCGTCTCGCCGTACTCCTGCCGGATGATGTCGAGGGTGCCGTCGGTCGAGACGGCGTCCTGCACGATGTACTCGATGTTGGGATAGGTCTGGTTGCGCACGCTGCGCACCGACCGCCGAAGGGCGTCGCCGCCGTTGCGAACGAACAGGAAAATCGAAACGAGCGGCGCAGAGGACAAAGCTTTGACTCGATCTGGAAGCGGCCGGACGATACGAAATTCCCGGTCGGCGCGCAAAGGGCCGCGGATCGGCGGGACGCGGGGCACGCCGCCGCCTAGCCCGGCCCGCTCGTTGCCCGTATGCTGATCGCCGCGAGGGAACTTGGTGGCGAATACCCGGGCGATTGCCCTGATCATCCTGGTGCTGGCCTGCGCCGTCCGGCTGTTCGTCGTGGTGCCGCGGACCGACGTCCCGGTGAAGTCCGTCGACCAGAGCGAGTACCTCGCGCTGGGCCAGAACCTTCGCCAGCACGGTGTCTTCTCCTACGGCATGCCGCACCGCTGGGGCGACCGCGGCACGATCGACGCGCCGGGACCCTACGAGCCCAGCGCCGCGCGGGCGCCGTTGTACCCGCTCGCGATCGCCCTGCTGTGGCAGGGAGCCGGTCCGCCGGTGCAGGCGATCCGGATCGGCCAGGCCGTGCTGGGCGGCTTCGTCGCGCTGTTCGTCTACCTGATCGCCCTGCGCGCCTTCGGCGCCCGCACCGCGCTGGTCGCGGGGGCGGCGATGGCCGTGGCGCCGCTCAGCATCTACCTCACCACGCTCCTTCTCACCGAGACCCTGTTCTCGTTCCTGCTCACCGCGGGCCTGTGGGCGTGGGGCCGCCAGCAGGGAATCCTCGCGGGCATCCTGATCGGCGCAGCGACCCTGACTCGCGCCGTCGCCCTGCCGTTCGTGGCGGTGATCGCGCTGATGGCGATCGTCCTGCGGTTCAATCGCGGCCTGCACGCCCGGATCGCGCTGGCCGCGGTGCTGGTGATCGCGCCGTGGACGATTCGCAACGTCTTCACGCAGCAGGCCTTCATCCCGGTCGCGTCGATGGGCTGGGGCGCCAACATCCTGGTCGGCACGATCGACGTGCCCTACGGGGCGAGCGACCTGTGGGAAAGGGTGCACGCCGACCCCGCCTTCACGGCCATCATCGAGACATCGCGGACCGAGCGCGAGGCCGAGGGCAAGATGATGGCGGAGGGGTTGCGGCGTATCCGCGAGGCGCCTGTCGACTGGCTGATGGTCCGCCTCAAGCAGTACCCGCGGCTGTTCCTCGGCGCGCCACACTACCTCTACGACTCGGTGCCGCTCCCGCCGTCGCTCGTGAAGGCGGTCTTCCTGCTGGGCAACCTGGTGTTCGTCGCGCTGGCGGCGTGGGGCCTGCTGACCTCCGGCTCGCGCTGGCGCGAGACCTACCCGCTGGCGCTGTTCGTGGTGCTGCTGGCCGTCCTGCAGTTCCCGGCGCTGACCGAGCAGCGCTACAGCCTGGGCATGGTGCCGGTGATGGTGGTGTTCGCCGCCCATGCCATCGTCGGCCTCTCGATGTCGCTGTCGTCGCGCCGCCGCCCGGCGTGAGGCCGGGCGGCGGCGCACGATGGCCGGACAGTCAGTCGACGCTGGCGCCCGACGCCTTCACGATCGGCGCGAAGCGGGCTTCCTCGGCCCGGCGATAGGCGACCGTGTCGGCGACGCTCTTCCAGAGGGGCGTCGCGCCGTTCTTCAGGTAGGCCGCCTTGACGTCGGGGCTCTCCAGCGCCTGCTTCGCCAGCGCGTTCAGCTTGTCG
Source organism: Pseudomonadota bacterium (assembly GCA_020160955.1). Taxonomy (GTDB): domain Bacteria; phylum Pseudomonadota; class Alphaproteobacteria; order Reyranellales; family Reyranellaceae; genus Reyranella. The sequence goes on along the minus strand of JAIUOX010000086.1, from coordinate 13,809 downwards.
ACCACCGGCTTCGGCAACCCGGCCGGACCGCAGATGCCGCCCCACGAGTTGATGTCGTAGCCGGGCAGGAACTCGGCCATCGCCGGCACGTCCGGCGCCATCGGGCTGCGCTCGAGGCCGGTGACCGCCATGCCGTAGACCTTGCCGCCCTGCATCTGGGCCAGCGAGCCCGGGATGTTGTCGAAGATCATGTCGACCTGGCCGGCGAGGATGTCCTGCACCGCCAGCGCGCTGCCGCGGTAGGGCACGTGCAGGATGTCGATCTGGGCCATCGAGGCGAACAGCGCGCCGGACAGGTGCACGGTCGTGCCCGAGCCGGACGAGGCATAGGACAGCTTGCCCGGCTGGGCCTTCGCCATGGCGATCAGCTCGGGCACCGTCTTGGGGCCGAGCGTCTTGCGCGCGATCAGCAGGTTGGGCAGCGACCACAGCATGGTGACCGGGGTGAAGTCCTTGTCGGCGTTGAACGCCAGCTTCTTGTACAGGGTCGGCGCGATGGCGTGCGAGCTGACGCTCATCAGGCCGATCGTGTAGCCGTCCGGGGCCGAGTTCTTGATCGCCTCGGCGCCGACGTTGCCGCCCGAGCCGCCGCGGTTGTCGACGATGAACTGCTGGCCGGTCAGCTCGGTCAGCTTCTGGCAGACGATGCGGGACAGCACGTCGGTCGGTCCGCCGGCCGGGAACAGGTTGATGTACTTCACCGGCTTGTTCGGCCAGTCGTCGGCGGCGCGGGCGACGCCCGAGGCGATCATCGGCGCGGCCAGCGCGCCTCCGGACAGGATCAACGCACGACGACGCGGCAACACGAGCTTTTTCACGGGGTTTCCTCTGATTTCACGCATACTGCGGGCGCCAATGTATACGCGAACGCGGCGGAAAAAAGATGCCGGTTCGCGCCGCGGACGTGGAGAAGAAAAGCCCGGCGAAGGGCCTAGCGACCAGGCTGCTCGGAGGGGCCGCTGCCGGGCGGGCCGGATCCGTCCGCCGGCACGCACGCGCGCAAGAGGCGAAGATACTCCTGCACGGTCGAGGCCAACTTGGGTGTCAGGCGAACGGTTCGAACGCGCAGGTCGTGGGGGTTGCGATCGATGACGATGAAGCCGTCGTCAACCATCGTCTTCAGAATCCAGCGGATGGTCGGCTCGGAAAAGCGGCTGCTACGATAGAGGTCCTTCAGCGGGCGTACGCACGTCGCGTTCTTCAGCAACCAGATCAACACCTCGGCGCCCGGGGGCGTGTCGAGAACGGGCATGTGCTTGCGCTTCCAGGCGAACAGCCGTTCGAGATTGCGCCAGAAGTCGTCATCCAACGCACACTCGGAGGACGAGGTCGCCGACTCGAAACTTCGTTCCGCCGTCGGATCGATGCTGCCGAGGGCAGTGGTGGCTGCGGTACGGTCCATCAATCTCCTCGCGGGACGGACGCCATCGGCGCACCCGCCGGCCTTGTCTTTCGCCCCGAGACGGTGCTGCGGCAATCAGCCAAAGCGAGTATCGGAATCATTGGCGACTATTGGCGCATCCTTTTCCCAAAGAATCCACGCGAAGTTGAAAAACCATGGGCCAATGCGAGGGCCTGCGAACGACCCTCTCCGGCTTCGTACGCAATCGAACGGGATGAAGCGGCGGCGTTGCCTTGCCCACGACCACGACATCGCGCGGATCGAGGCCGGCCCCTAGAATGTCCCGGCGGGATCCGGCGGAGGGAAGCGGATGGTAAGCTTGGCGGGCAAGGTCGCACTGGTAACGGGTGGATCGCGCGGGATCGGTGCCGCCATCGCGATCGCCTTGGCGGAGGCCGGCGGGATGGTCGCGGTGAACTACCGGGAGCGACAGGCCGATGCCGAGACGGTCGCTGGCCGGGCGAAGGCGGCGGGACGAGCGGCCATGGCGGTAAGGGCGGACGTGTCCCGCGCAGACCAGGTCGCGGCGATGCTTGCCGCTGTCGAGCGTGAGCTCGGTCCCGTCGACATCCTGGTGAACAATGCCGGCATCGGCCCGATCCGCGCCATCGAGGACCTGACCGAGGCCGACTTCGACGCCACCATCGCGGTCAACCTGAAGTCTGTGTTCCTGTGCACGCAGGCGGTGCTGCCGGGCATGCGGGCCCGGCGCTGGGGACGCATCGTCAACATCTCCTCCGGCGCGGCGCGCGGCGCCGGCGGCATCGGCCCGCACTACAACGCCTCGAAGGCGGGGATGGAGGGCCTGACCCGCGGCTATGCCGCGCGGCTGGTCAAGGAGGGCATCACGGTCAACGCGGTGGCGCCCTCGCTGATCGAGACCGACATGGTGCGCGCCGGGCTGGCGTCGTCTCCGGCGCGCATTCCGCTCGGCCGCTTCGGCACGCCGGAGGAATGCGCCGAGGTCGCCCTGATGCTGGTCGGCAACGCCTACATGACGGGCCAGACGGTCGCGCTGAGCGGCGGCATGTCCTTCCTCTAGAATCGTCCCTTGCCCCCGACCCCGGGAAGCCGTCACAGTCGGCTGCTGGGGGAGACGCGGGCGTATCGTGACGGGGCCGGTTCGGGGAGACATGTCGAAGACGCCGGGGGGCGCGGGCCGCTGGCTGCGCACGCTCGCGGTTCTCGTGGTTCTCGGCGGGGTCGGCTGGGGCGGTTGGCAGGCGCTGCGCCAGTGGCGCGGCGGCGGCCCGGGCGGCGAGGCCGCGGCGGGCGAGGCCGGGCTGGTGCGCGTGGCGCCGGCGACGCGCGGACCGCGCGACAGCACCCTCAGCCTGCCGGGCGACGTCATCGCCTTCGAGGATTCGCCGGTCTATGCCCGCGTCGACGGCTACGTCCGTCGCTGGACGGTCGATATCGGCGCCCGGGTGACGGCCGGCCAGCTGCTGGCCGAGATCGACACGCCCGAACTGAACGAGCAGCTGAGCCGCGCCCAGGCACTGGTGCTGCAGGCCAAGGCCAACGTCGAGATCGCCCGCATCACCTGGCAACGCTACCTCGGCCTGGTGAAGACCAACGCCGTGTCGCAGCAGGACGTCGACAACAACCTCGCCCTCTACGAGGCCCGCAAGGCCGACGTCGCGGCGGCCGAGGCGGAGGTCGGGCGGCTCACCGCGATGACCGGCTTCCGCAATGTCTACGCGCCGTTCGACGGTGTCGTCGGCGCCCGCAACCTCGCCAAGGCGACGACCGGCGCCCTGATCGACCTCGGCAGCCACGACCCCGCCGGCTGGCTCTACCGCGTGTATCGCCTCGACCCGATCCGGATCTACGTCGCGGTGCCGCAGAACTGGCTGCCGATGGTCCGCGACGGGCTGGCGGCGGAGGTGACGCTGCGCGAGTTTCCCGAGCGGCGCTTCGCCGGCAAGGTCGTGCGCAACGCCGCCGCCCTCGACCCGGCGTCACGCACCATGCTGGTCGAGGTCGAGGCCCCCAATCCCGACGGCGTGCTGCTGCCCGGCATGTACGCCACGGTCGAGTTTCGCCTCGTCAACGACCGGCCGCCGATCGTGATCGCCGACTCGTCGCTGCGCGTGCTGGCCGACGGCACGCAGGTCGCCGTGGTCGGCGCCGACGACACGGTGTCGATCCGCAAGGTCCGCGTCGGCCGCGACTTCGGCCGCACCATCGAGATCCTGTCGGGCATCGCCGAGGGCGAGCGCATCGTGCTCAGCCCGTCCGACCTGTTGCGCGACGGCATGAAGGTGCGCATCGCGCCGCCCGCGGACGCCGCCCGCCGATCCCCGTGACCGCCGCCCGCGCCGCCTGTCTCGTCCTGCTCGCCGTGCTGCCGTCCTGCATGGTCGGGCCCGACTACGCGAAGCCGGAGACCGCCGTGCCGCCGCAGTTCGCGGAGGCCGGGCCGTGGCAGCCCGGCGAGCCGCAGGACTCGATCGCGCGGGGCGACTGGTGGGCGGTGTTCGGCGACCCGGTGCTGAACGGGCTGCAGGTCGACGCGGTGCGGCAGAACCCCGACCTCAAGGCGGTCGCCCAGCGGGTGCTGCAGGCCCAGGCCGTCGCCGGGATCGCCCGGGGGGCGCTCTATCCCGAGATCGACGCGGGGGGCATCGCCCAGCGCTTCGCCAACAACTCCAACTTCGCCACGCTGGTGCAGCCGGCCACCATCACCACCAACTCGCCGGTGATCAGCGACGGCTTCAAGGCGGTGCCGCTCTATGCCGCCTACGAGATCGACTTCTGGGGCCGCGTGCGGCGCCAGGCCGAGACAGCGATGGCCGAGCTGGCGGCCAGCGTCGCCGCTTACCAGACGGCCCTGCTGACGCTGAACGGCGAGGTCGCGCAGACCTACTTCGAGGTCCGCACCACCGACGAGTTGCTGCGCATCGTCGGCGCCAGCGTCGACCTGCACCGCAACACGATGGCGCTGTTCCGCGCCCGCCGCACCGATGGCCTGTCGAGCGACATCGCGCTGTCGGATGTCGAGACCGCGCTGCGCGAGACCGAGGCGCGCAAGCAGACGCTCGAGGTCCAGCGGGTCAAGCTGGTCAACAAGCTCGCGGTGCTGGTCGGCACCGGCCCCGAGCAGTTCGCGCTGGCCCGCCAGCCGGCGCCGCGCACCGTGCCCGCCGTGCCGGTCGGCCTGCCGTCGGAGGTGCTGCAGCGCCGTCCCGACGTCGCCCGCGCCGAGCGCGAGATGGCGGCGGCCAACGCCCAGATCGGCGTCGCCATCGCGGCTTACTTCCCGTCGATCGTGCTGACCTCGTCGGTCGGCTTCGAAAGCTTCGCGCTGTCGACGCTGACCCAGCCGACCTCGAACATCTGGGGCGTCGGCCTGTCGCTGTTCCAGCAGCTGTTCAACGCCGGCCGCACCGGCCTGAACGTCGACCGCGCCCGCGCCGCCTACATGGAGAAGGTGGCGTTGTACGAGGCGCTGCTGCTCAAGGTCTTCCAGGAGGTCGAGACGGCGCTGGCCGGCCTGCGCCTGCTCGAACAGCAGGCGCGCTTCCAGCAGCAGGCGATCGACAGCGCCGGCCGCACCGTGACGCTGACCAACCAGCGCTTCCAGGCCGGGCTGGTGTCTCAGCTCGACCTGCTGGTGGCGCAGCGGGCCCAGCTCGCCGCCGACGGGGGGGCGGTGCAGATCGCCAATGACCGGCTGTTGACCACCGTCGCGCTGATCAAGGCGCTGGGCGGCGGCTGGCAGGACCGCGCCTCCCAGGCGCCGGCCGGCTCGACCAATCGCTGGGCGCCGGCGCTGCCGAAGCCCTGACGCGCAGGCCAGGCGCGTTCAGCGCGGAGTCGGCGGCGCCAGCAGTTCGGCGCCCTCGAACGGTGCCGCGGGCTTCCAGTTGCGCCGCACCAGGCTGAAGATCACCGGCACCAGGACCAGCGTGGCGATGCAGGCGAACAGCATGCCGCCGATCACCGCGCGGCCGAGCGGGGCGTTCTGCTGGCCGCCCTCGCTGAGGCCGAGCGACATCGGCACCATGCCCAGCACCATGGCGATCACGGTCATGATCACCGGCCGCAGGCGGTCGCGGCCGGCGCCGAGCGCCGCCTCGACGGCGGTCTGGCCCTGCTGCAGGGCCTGCTTGGCGAAGGAGACGACCAGGATGCTGTTCGCGGTCGCCACGCCCACGGTCATGATGGCGCCCATCAGCGAGGGCACGCTGAACGTCGTCGAGGTCAGCAGCAGCATGACGATGACGCCGCAGAATGCGCCGGGCAGGGCCATGACGATGATGAACGGATCGGTCCACGACTGGAAGTTGATCACCAGCACCATGTAGACCAGCAGGCCGGCCGCCAGCAGGCCCAGCCCGAGCTGGCCGAACGCGCGGTCCATCGTCATGCCCTGGCCGTCCAGCTCGATGAAGACACCCTTGGGCAGGCCGGGAGAGACCTCGGCGATGATGGCGTGCACGGCCGCGGTCACCGAGCCGGTATCGACGCCCTCGATGTTGGCCATGACATCGAAGGTCGGCAGCACGTTGGTGTGGTTGACCTGCGCCGGCACCTGGCCGCGGTCGATGGTGGCGACGTTGCCGAGGTACTGCGCCTGCGACTGGCCGCTGCGCCGGATCGGCAGGTTGTACAGCTCGTCGATGCTGCGCAGTTCCTCCAGCGGCGCCTGCACGACCAGCTGGTAGGTATGGCCCGACACCGGGTCGGTCCAGTAGTTGGGCGCGACCATGAGGCTGGAAGCGGCCTCGATCAGGACGTTGCTGGCGACTTCCTGCTGGGCGAACCCGGCGACGCCTGCCGGCGCCGTCGCCATGCGCGCCATGCGGTCGCGGTCGACGTGGATGTTCAGCGACGGCTGGTCCATGCGCTGCTGGATGTGGACGTCGACGGCGCCCGGCACGGCGACCAGGCGCCGTTCGATTCGCCGGGCGATCTCGTACAGCGTCTCGGCGCGCGCCATGCCGTAGACCTTGATGTCGATCGGCGTCGGCAGGCCCTGGTTGATGATCTGGGTCTGCATGTCGCTGGGCTGGAAGTAGAAGGTCAGCTCGGGGAACCGGTCGGGCAGCACGCGGCGCAGGCGCTTCATGTATTCCTGCGCCCCGTGCCGCGCCCCCGGCTTGAGGGCGACCAGGATCTCGCCGTCGGCCGAGCTCACCGTGATGTTGTCGCTCAGCACGATGTTGTTGGGCTGCGGGATGCCGATGTTGTCGACGATGACCGCGACGTCGTCGCCCGCGACCTCGCGGATCACCGTCTCGACGCGGCTGAACCACAGGCCGGTCTCCTCGATGCGGGTGCCGGTCGGCGCGGCGACGTGCAGGCGCAGCTGGTTGCCGTCGGCCGGCGGGAAGAAGTCGCGGCCGACCGAGGGGATGGCGCTGGCCGCCAGTGCCGTGGCGAGGGCGAACAGGGACAGCACCAGCTTCGGATGCCGAAGCGCCCAGCCGAGCACGACGAGGTAGCGCCGGCGTAGGGCCTCGAAGCCCGCGTCGAAGCCGCGATGGAAGCGGTGGAAGGCGCCGCCGCCCTCTTCGTCCTCGCCCTCGCCGTGGCGCTCGCCGCGCAGCAGGTAGTGGGCGAGCACCGGCACGAGCGTGCGCGACAGGAAATAGGAGGTGGCGATGGCGAACAGCACGGCCAGCGCCATCGGCACGAACAGGAAGCGCGGCGGCCCGGTCAGCAGCCCGACCGGCAGGAAGACGATGCAGATGCAGAGCGACGAGACGAAGGCCGGCAGGGCGATTTCCTGCGAGCCGTCGAGGATGGAGCGGACCAGTCCCTTGCCCATGGCGCCGTGCCGATGGATGTTCTCCAGTGTCACGGTGGCGTCGTCGACCAGGATGCCGACCGACAGCGCGAGACCGCCCAGGGTCATCAGGTTCAGCGTGTTGCCGGTGAGATTGAGCAGGAAGATCGAGGTGAAGACGCAGATCGGGATCGACACGATCACCACGATCGTGCCGCGCCAGCTGCCGAGGAAGAGCAGGATCAGGAGGCCGGTCAGGGCGGCGGCGATCATGCCCTCGATGACGACGCCCTGGATCGCTCCCAGCACGAAGGTCGACTGGTCGAACAGGATCGTGAACTGCAGGTCAGCCGGGGTCGGGATGGTCTTCAGCACCTCCTTGGCCTGGGCGATGACGTCGAGGGTCGACACGTTGCCGTTCTTGCCGACCGAGAGGTAGACCGACTTGTGGCCGTCGTAGCGCACCAGGTTGGTCTGTGGCTGGGAACCGTCGCGGACGTTGGCGACATCGCGCATGTAGACGAGCCGGCCGTTGCGGTTGGCGATCGGCACGGCGTTCAGCAGCTCCATGGTCTTGGGGCTGTTGTTCAGCTGCAGCATGAACTCGGTGCGATCGACCCGGATCGAGCCGGTGGGCAGGGTCACGTTCTGCCGCAGCATCGCCTGGCTGATGTCGTCGGCGGTCACGCCGTGGGCGCGCATGCGCTCGTGGTCGATGTCGACCATGATGACCCGCGGCGCGCCGCCCCACGGCAAGGGCAACTGCGCACCCTGGATCGGTGCCAGCGCCTGGCGCACGGTGAACTGGCCGAAGTCGAACAGCTGCGATTCGGTCAGCGACTGCGTGGCCAGGGCCACCAGCATGACCGGAACGCTCGACGGATCGTAGATCAGCACGAACGGCGGGTTGGTGCCGACCGGCATGCGCTTGAGGATGGTCTGCGACACCGCCGTCACCTGCGCCATCGCCCGGTCGACGCTGACCTGGGGATGGAAGTACAGGCGCATGATGCCGAAGCCGAAGATGCTGCGCGATTCCATGCGCTTGATGTCGCCCACCATCTGCGAGGTGATGAACTCGCTCCACTGGACGATCTCGTTGGCCATGCTGGCGGCGGGGAAGCCCGGGTACTGCCACAGCACCGTCACCGCGGGCTCGTCGATCGCCGGGAAGATGTCCTTGGGCATGCGCTTGATCGAGCCGAGGCCGAGCACCACCAGCATCAGCGACAGCACGACGAAGGTGTAGGGGCGATTGAGCGCGAGCTTGACGATCCACATGCGACGCGCCCTAGGCCGGGCCGCCGCACGAGGACGGTCGCGAAGGGCAGGTCGTTCGGTTCAGGCAGCAGCTCCCCAAGTGGAGTCATGGGGCCACGCCCCCGCCGGGGCGTCAAGGCCGGTCGCCCCGGGAGGCCGGCTGTTCGACCCGCCGGGCCGGCGCTAAGCTTCCGGGGCGAAGCCGGCAGCGGCTCGGGGGAGGGACGATGAGCGACAACAACGACCTGCTGGTGCGGCGCGAGGACGGTGTCCTCGTCCTGACGTTCAACCGTCCCGAACATCGCAACGCATTGACGCAGGAGATGCAGGTCCGGCTCGGCGAGGAACTGGCGGCCGCCGAACTCGATCGCGAGGTCGGATGCGTGCTGCTGACCGGCGCCGGCGGGGCCTTCTGCGCCGGCGGCGACGTCAAGAACATGGCGCGGGGCCACGCGGCGGGACAGCCGATCGACCAGCTGCGGCGCATGGAGACGCAGCGGCAGTCCCAGCGCCGCACGTCGCTGCGCCTGTTCGAGATGGCCAAGCCGACGATCGCGGCCCTGCCGGGCGCGGCGGCGGGCGCCGGGCTGTCGCTGGCGCTGTCCTGCGACCTGCGCATCGCCTCCGAGGCCGCCATCATGAGCACCGCCTTCGTGAAGATCGGTCTCTCCGGCGACTACGGCGGCACCTACCTGCTGACCCAGCTGGTCGGGCCGGCCAAGGCCCGCGAACTCTACCTGCTCGGCGACCGCATCGACGCGGCGGAGGCGCTGCGCCTCGGCCTGGTCAACTGGGTGGTGCCGGCGGCCCAGCTGGAGGCGGAGGCGCTCAAGCTGGCGAAGCGCCTCGCGTCCGGGCCGCGGCTCGCCCACCGCTTCATCAAGGACAACCTCAACCGCGCGCTGCGCGGCAGTTTCGCGGAATGCCTCGACATGGAAAGCGCCAACCTGATGCAGCTGCGCGACACCGAGGACCACAAGGAAGCCGCCCGCGCCTTCGCCGAGAAGCGGGCGCCGAAGTTCACGGGACGCTGAGCAGGGGACGCCGAACATGGCCACGACGACGATCGATGTCATCCCGCTCGCCGGTTCGCTCGGCGCCGAGATCCGCGGCATCGACCTGCGCCGCATGAGCAACCAGGACTGGGCGCAGGTCCACCAGGCGTTCCTCGATCACAAGGTGATCGCGATCCGCGACCAGGTGCTGTCGCCACAGGACATCATGGATGTCGGGGCGCGGTTCGGCGAGCCCAACCACTACCCCTTCGTGAAGGGGCTGGACGGCTTTCCCTTCCTGTTCGACATCGTCAAGGAAGAGTCCGAGACCCGCAACTTCGGCGGCGGCTGGCACTCCGACACGACCTACATGCAGACCCCGCCGCTGGCGACGCTGCTCTACGCGATCGAGACGCCGCCCCGCGGCGGCGACACGCTCTATTGCGACATGGTCGCGGCGTACGAGGCGCTGTCGGATGGCATGAAGGCGATGCTGGCGCCGCTGAAGGGCGTGAACAGCGCCGGCCTCAAGCATGTCGGCGGCCGCAAGGCACACCATGCCGCGATCGGCGGCATGAGCATCACGGGCACCGAGGAGGCCGAGACGTTCGAGGCCGTCCATCCCCTCGTGCGCACCATCGCCGAGACCGGCCAGAAGGCGATCTACTGCAGCCGTGGCCACACCACGCACATCGAAGGCATGACGGAGGAGGAGAGCCGGCCGTTGCTCGACTGGTTGCAGGCCCACGCGACGCGTCAGGAGTTCACCTGTCGCGTCAACTGGAAGCCCGGCACGCTCACGATCTGGGACAACCGCCGGACCATGCACAGCGCCATCAACGACTACCAGGGCATGCGCCGACACATGCGGCGACTGACATCGGGGCCGACGCATCCCGTGTGACCGGGCCGACGCGCGGCGCGTCGGTGAGGCGGAAGAACGAACGGGTCGCTACGAGGCGTGCCGTGCGAGCGTCGTCACGAAGGAGGGTTCCCGGCGGATCTGGCCCAGTTCCTCGGCAACCGCATCGAGCGCGCCGGTCATCTGGTCGGGCGTGTGACGGCTGCTGACGAAGAAGCGGAGGCGCGACTGGTTTTCCGCGACGCCGGGAAAGATGATGGGGATCACGTTGTACCCGCGCGCCAGCAGGCGCTGTGACAGCACCACCGTCGCGGGCGAACTGCCGACGATCACCGGGACGACGGAGGCGCCGGCGCTTGGCCCGGTATCGAGGCCGCGCGCCCGTGCCTCGGCCAGGAAGAAGCGGCCATTGTCGCGCAGCCGTGCGACACGCTCGGGCTCGCGGCGCATCAGGTCGAGCGCGGCCAGCGCCGCCGCCGCGACGGCGGGCGCCGCGCCGACGCTGTAGACCATGCCGGGGGACGTGTACTTCAGCAGCTCGATCAGGGCGCGGCTGCCGGCGATGTAGCCGCCGGTCGAGGCCAGCGTCTTGCTGAGCGTGCCCATCCAGATGTCGACGTCGGCCGGATCGACTTCCTGCTCCTCGGCCAGCCCGCGGCCCGTCGCGCCGAGGACGCCCAGCGAATGCGCCTCGTCCACCATCAGCCAGGCGTCGTAGCGACGCTTCAGCCGGACGAGGGAAGCGAGGTCCGGCGTGTCGCCGTCCATGCCGTACAGGCCCTCGACGACGAGGAGGGTCCGCCGATGCCGTCCGCGGTTGAGGCGGAGGGCGCGCTCCATCGCCTCGAGATCGCCGTGCGGACAGAGGATGCGGCGTGCTCCGGAAAGCTTGGCGCCCTCGACGATGCTGTTGTGGACCAGCGCGTCGGTGACGACCAGGTCCTCGGCGTTCAGCAAGCCGCCGATCACCGAGACGTTGGTCGCGTGACCGCTGACGAACACGACGGCATCCTCGGCGGCGTAGAGGCCGGCCAAGGCGGCCTCCAGCGCACGGTGCAGGGGGCGCTCTCCGGCGGTCAGCCGGCTGGCCGAGACCGAGGTCCCGTAGCGGTCGATCGCCGCCTTGGCCGCCGCCGAGACCTCGGGGTGCCCGTTGAGCCCGAGGTAGTCGTAGGACGAGAAGTTCACGACGGTCCGGCCATCGAGCATGGTCGTGTCGTCGGCGCGGCCGTCGTGCGGCCGATAGAAGGGATTGGCGATGCCCGCGATGTCACCCGCCGCGCGGTGGATCCGGAGCAGGTCGTACTCGGGCAGGCTGGCGAAGTCGACGCGGCCCTGGCCCTCGCCCTGGCTGGCGGGCGGCACGGGCGCCGCAACGGCGGGCGGCTGGATCGCCGCCGGCCGGTTGGCCGGCGGTCGCAGCGTGGTGCGGACCAGGGCCAGGGTTCGCCCGGCCTCGTCGCCGTCGGGAAAGGGCCTCGTCATAGCAGGCTCTCCATGCGGCGCACCCTGTCGAGGACGAGGCGCGCCGCCGCTTCGCGGTCGCCTTCGGCGACGGCCTCGACATCCTGGGCGAGGTGGCTGGCCGCCGCGGACGCCAGCGGGCCGCGCAACACGCCGCCACTGGTCTCCGTGGTCACGAGCAGCCCGGCGATCCGCCGCGCGACGTCGGCCGGCGTGATCCCGTTGGCCAGCGACATCAGGGGGAGTTCGACCTGGAGCGCTTCTTCGACGGTGGTGCGCAACTCCAGCATCATCAGGGAATCCATGCCGATCTCGGCCAGCGGCCGGTGGCGCTCGATTTCGCGGACCGGCAGGCGCAGGACGTGGGCGATCTCGCGCAGCACGATATCGAGCACGCGTTCCGCTGCCTCGTCGAGCGAGAGGGAGCGCAGCGCCTCGAGATCGATCGAGGATTCGGGGTCGGCTCGGCCGTTGGCCGCCGGCACGATCCCGGAAAAGGCGTCGCCGTGCAGGGTCGCCAGGTCGCGCCAGGCGGTGGCCCAGTCGATCCGCGCGATCGCCAGCGTCGGCAGGCGAAGGGCGCCGTCGGCGGTGCAGGCGAGGTCCAGGGCGTCGAGCGCTTCGCGCGCGGCCAGAAGGCTCGCGCTGAAGCGCCGGCGCAGGCCGGCATTGCCGGAGAGGTGCCGCGCCAGCCATCCGGCGTCCGCGATGCCGCCCCACGCGACGGCCAGGGCCGCAACGCCGCGCCGCTGCAGGCCGGCGGCAAGTCCCTCGAGCCAGCCGTTGGCGGCCACGTAGTTGAACTGCCCCGGGTTGCCCAGCAGCGTCGTGGCCGACGAGTAGAGCAGGAGGTAGTCGATGGCATGGCCCTCGATCGCCGCCGCCACGGCCTGGGCGCCGTCGATCTTGGGCTGCAGGACGCGCTCGATCGCCGCCTGGTCCATGTCGGCCAACCGTCGGTCGTCGAGCACCATCGCGGCCTGCACGATGCCCTTGAGAGGGCCGGTGGCGGCCAGCGACTCGACGAGGTCCCGCACGGCCGCCGCGTCGGTCACGTCGAGCCGCACGATGTCGATGCTGGCGCCCACGGCCTGCAGGGCCTCCACGTGGGGCCGCGCCTCGGGCGCGAGGGTCCCGGAGCGGCTGGCCAGGACGAGGCGTCGGGCGCCTCGCGCCACCAGCCACGCGGCCGTCGCCAGGCCGAAGCCGCTGGTGCCGCCGACGACCAGGTGCAGGCCACCGGCGTCGACCGGGAAGCGGCCGCAGGCCGGTGCCTGCTCGGTCGGTGCCGGGGGCGGGCGGACCACGATCTTGCCGATATGGGCCGAGCGCTGCATCAGGCGGAACGCCTCGTCGATACGTTCGCCCGGCAGCACGCGGTGCGGCAACGGGCGCAGGGTGCCATCCGCCAGCAGGGCCAGGAGGTCTCCGAACAGGCGCTGCGCGAGGGCCTGCTGCTCGCCGATCAGCTGGTCGATGTCGATCCCGAAGTAGCTGAGGTTGCGGCGGAAGGGGCGCAGCCCGAGCGGCGTGTTGGCGTAGAAGTCGCGCTTGCCGAGTTCGAGAAAGCGGCCGAACGGGCGCAGGCAATCCATCGAGCGGATCATCGCCTCGCCGGACAGCGAGTTGAGCACCACGTCGACGCCCCGCCCACCGGTGAGCGCCGCGACGTCGTCCGCAAAGGCGAGCGTGCGCGAGTTCAGGACGATGTCGGCACCGAGATGGCCGAGCAGGGCCCGCTTCTCCTCGCTGCCCGCCGTCGCGATCACCCGGGCGCCGACATGGCGCGCGAGCGCGAGGGCGGCGAGTCCGACCGCTCCGGCACCGCCATGGATGAGCACGGTCTCGTCGCGTTTCAGGCCCGCGAGGTGAACCAGCGCGTAGTAGGCCGTGAGGTACGCGACCGGCAGCGACGCGGCGGCCGTGAGATCGACCGTGGCCGGCAGGCGGCTCACCGCGAAGGCAGGTGCGATGGCGTGGCTGGCGAAGCCGCCCGAGACGAAGGCCACGACGCGATCGCCGACGCGGAGGTCCTCGACGCCGTCCCCGACCGCGCTGATCGTGCCGGCGCATTCGAGGCCAAGGCGCGGCC
>JAIUOX010000208.1 GCA_020160955.1 Pseudomonadota bacterium | reverse complement strand
GACGCGGCGGGGGCCAGCGCCGCGAGCCGCGCCGGCCAGGCCGCGGCGTCGCCGTCCAGCGTCACGGTGCGGGCCGCGCGGCGCGCCACCTCGAGGGCGAACACGGCGCGCGTGGCGTCGGCGCGCAGCCGGTCGGGCAGCGGCAGGGCGGCGCTCGCGGCGTCCTCGGCGGCGAACGGACCGGGGTCGACGATCAGCAGCGTGGCGGGTGGCGCGGCGGACAGGCGGCGCAGCGCGTCGGGCGACGGCGCGGCGATCTCGACCGGCGGGGCGGCGGGCAGCAGCGTGCGCGCCCACGCGGCGCGCGGGCCGTTGCCCAGCAGCAGGACGGACACGGCCCTAGCGCGACGTCGCGGCGCCGACCGTGACCGCGGTGGCGCCGGCGCCGAGGAACGGCAGCAGGATGGTCATCACCTTCTGGATCTCGAGCGACGGCGCGTTCGACACGTAGACGATGTCCTTGTTGCGCACCGGGAAGCGCCGCGCGAGGAAGAAGCCGACCGGGTCGCGCAGCGTCAGGCGATAGATCACCGGCACGTCGGGCAGCGCCGAGGGGTCGGGCCGCTGCAGGCCGAGCTGGTCGTAGTCGGCCGGCCGCTCGAAGCGGATGACGAACACGCCGGCCGGGTCGGCGCGGAAGTCGTTGACGCCGCCGGCGCGGGCCAGCGCCTGCTCCAGGGTGATGCCGATGGCGTCGAACGGGATCACCGCGTTGGCGCCGGTGGCGCCGGCCGCCGTGAAGGTCTGCGGGTCGCGCGCCACGCTGACCACGTCGCCGGCCTGCACGAAGACGTTCTCGCCCGGGTCGTTGAGGATCGCCTGCATCGGGATGCGCACCGAGGCGCCGTCGCGGACCAGCGTGACGAAGGTCTCGTGCGCGGCGGCGCGGGTGCCGCCGGCGGTGGCGATGACGTCGAGCAGCCGGTCGCCGCGGGTGGTCAGCGGCACGCGCGCGCCGTTCGTCACCTCGCCGATCACCGTCACGGTGTTGGCGACGTTCTTCGTCACGGTGACCAGGGCCTGCGGCTCGATCGCCTTCTCGGCCAGCGCCCGCACGATCGATTGCTCGACCTCGGCCGGCGAGCGGCCGACGACGCGCACGCGGCCGGCATAGGGCACGGTGACGGCGCCGTCGGGACCGACCACCTGCTCGGGAATCACCGCCGAGCGCGAGCCCTGGCCGATGCGGTCGCTGACCGGCGCCGAGAACAGGCCGCCCGCCGCGGCTTCCCAGATCGTGACCTGGACGTAGTCGCCGACGCCGATCACCTGGGTGGTCGCTGGGCGCTGGCGGCCGAAGCTGCCCTGCAGCGACGCCGCGCTCCAGCGCTGCATCACCGCCACGGTGTCGGCCGTCACGTCGACCAGCGCGAAGCGGGTGCCGCCGGATCGGCCGGGCCGGCCGGCGATGGCGATCTCGGCGCTGGTCGGCCCGCTCGATGGCAGGCTGTCGCAGGCGGCCAGCAGGGCAACGGCCGGAAGCGCGCGCAGCAGGTGGCGGCGGGTCGGCGCGGCAGGGACGGGGTTCGTCGAACGCGGTAGCGAAGGCACGGCGGCAGTCTCGCGGCGCGTCGGCGGCGCGCAACGCATCGCCAAACCATCTTCGGTGAATTCTTGTCCGAGACTCGGGCAAGACCGACGAGTGTCGCACGCGTGCAACAGCGCGCGCGTTTACCGAAAGCCGATTTCGTCGAAAGCGGCGGATGGCGCGCGCTCTGCGGTCGGCGCATTGCGGCCCGTGTGAGACATTCCAACCGTCCGTTCGCATTCATCGGGAGAGCAGCGTGAAACTGAACCACCTCCACTGGCTGGTCGCTGCGGCCGTGGCCCTGCCGGCCGCCGCCCACGCCCAGGAAACCTTCGTGCCGAGCCAGGGCTTCTACATCGGGGCCGGCGGCGGCCTCGAGTGGGGCCTCGGCAGCAACCCCAATGCCTCGACCTCGACGGGTTGGGCGGTCGGCGGCAAGGCCGGCTGGGACTTCATCGGCCCGCGCCTCGAGGTCGAAGTCGGCTACGGCCAGCTGCCGACCTCGGCCAACATCCCGGGCACGGCGATCAACGGCAAGGTCGGCCAGCTGAGCGCGATGGCCAACGTGCTGTACGACTTCATGCCGACCTCGCAGTTCACGCCCTATGCCGGCGCCGGCCTCGGCGTCGCCTTCATCGACAGCAACAGCTCGCTCGGCAGCACGCAGCTCGCCTGGCAGGCGATGCTGGGCGTCGCCTACAACATCAGCTCGGCGATGCGCTTCCAGGTCGAGGGCCGCTACCTCGGCACGACCAATCCCAGCGTCAACACGCCGATCGGCAACATCAGCTTCAGCAACCAGAACCTGCTGGCGCTGGCCGGCATCCAGTTCAAGTTCGGCGCCCCGGCCGCGTCGCCGCCGCCGCCGCCGGCCCCGGCCGTCGCGCCGCCGTCGTTCATGGTGTTCTTCGACTGGGATCGGGCGAACCTCAGCCAGCAGGCGCTGAACACGATCAAGCAGGCGTCGGACGCCTACAAGACGAAGGGCAACGCCCGCATCACGGCGACCGGCCACACCGACACGTCGGGCTCGGCCTCGTACAACATGGCGCTGTCGCTGCG
>JAIUOX010000085.1 GCA_020160955.1 Pseudomonadota bacterium | reverse complement strand
GTCGCCGGTGACGGTCGAGCATGCGCGCCAGTGCAGCCCGATCCCCGAGGTCGAGTACATGGCGCGGCTCGGCATCGACCTGCCGCCGCGTGCCGCGCCCTACACGCTCGAGGAGGTCGACGCCGCGGTGGCCTCGCTGCATCCGGGCATCGAGCTGGCCGAGTGCCGCTTCGTCCACGACGACCGCTTCCCGCCGCTGGCCGCGGTGCTGGCTGACGGGGCGGGCGGCGGCACGCTGTGCGTCGGGCCGGCGATCGAGGACTGGCGCGAGCGCGACATCGCGGGGCAGCAGGTTCATCTCTCGTGCAACGGCGTCGTGCGCCGAAGCGGCACGGCGGCCGAGGCGCTCGATCACCCGCTGGTGCCGCTCACGTGGTTGGCCAACGAACTGTCGCGCACCGGCGTCGGGATGAAGGCTGGGCAGGTGATCAGCACCGGCACGCTGACCGGCATGCTGCGGCCGCGCGCCGGCGAGACCTACGTCGCCGACTTCGGTCCATTTGGCCAGGTGACCGCGACCTACGCCTGAGTTCGCTGGCCCGCCCGGGCGCCCTGTGGCAAGCAGGAAGGATGAGGCGGCGTACCCTGTGCCTGGCCGGACTTGCCCCGGCGATTTCCGCGTTTTCCGTTCGGGCGCAGACGGCGCCGCGTCCCGTCACCGTCGGCTTCCTGGTCGGCTCCACCCTCGCCGCGGACAAGGCCTGGATCGACGCCTTCCTCGGCCGGATGGCCGAGCTCGGCTGGAAGGAGGGGTCGACGCTGACCTTCCTGCCGCGCGACGTGCAAGGCAACAACGAGCGCGCGGCGGCGCTCGCCGCCGACCTGGTCGCACGCAAGGTCGACATGATCGTGACGTCGGGCACGCCGGCTGCCCAAGCGGCCAAGCAGGCGACCTCGACCATCCCGATCCTCCTCGCCCTGATCGCCGACCCGGTCGCCACCGGCCTCGTCTCCAGCCTGACTCGGCCAGGCGGCAATATCACCGGCATCGACAACCTGCAGTCGGTGGTGGCCGACAAGCGGGTCGGGCTGCTGCGCGAGATGATGCCGTCGATGCGGCGGCTGGGCATCATCGTCAATCCGACCGCGCAGGGCGCCGTATGGGAAATGGAAAAGGCCCGGGCGGCCGCGCTCGCGGCCGGCCTCGAGGTGGTGCTGCAGCAGCCGCGCGATCCCGGGGAGATCGATGGCGCGCTGGCCGCGCTCCGGACCGTCGACGCGATGAACGTCTGCGCCGACCCGATGCTGGGGCAGAATTTCCGCCGCATCAACGCGTTCGCCCTGCAGTCGAAGATCGCCGCGGCGTGGGCCGCGCGCTCGCTGTTCGAAGGCGGGGCGCTGATGTCGTACGGGCCCAACTACATCGACCTGATGCGTCGAGCCGCCGAGTACGCCGACCGCATCCTGCGCGGCGCCCGGCCCGGCGACCTGCCGATCGAGCAGGCCGCCAAGTTCGACCTCGCGATCAACCAGGGCGTTGCCCGGGCGCTGGGCATCGTCCTGCCGCCGACCGTGCTGGTCGCGGCCGACGAGCTGATCGACTAGTCCCTTGCCGCGCGGCCGTCGTCGCGCATCAGGACGTAGATCGCCGGAATGACCAGCACGGTCAACGCCGTCGACGAGGCGAGCCCGAACACCATCGAGATCGCGAGGCCCTGGAAGATCGGGTCGGTCATGATGAAGGCCGCGCCGATCATCGCCGCCACCGCCGTCAGGAAGATCGGCTTGAAGCGGATCGAGCCGGCCTCGAGCAGCGCGTCGCGCAACCCCGCGCCGGCCTGCCGGCGATGCTGGATGAAGTCGACCAGCAGGATCGAGTTGCGCACGATGATGCCGGCCAGCGCGATGAAGCCGATCATCGAGGTCGCGGTGAAGGGCGCGCCGAACATCCAGTGGCCCAGCACGATGCCGATCAGGGTGAGCGGCACCGGCGTCAGGATGATCAGCGGCAGCTTGTAGGAGCCGAACTGCGCCACCACCAGCAGGTAGATGCCGAGGATGGCGATGCCGAAGGCGGCGCCCATGTCGCGGAAGGTCACATAGGTGACTTCCCACTCGCCGTCCCACAGCAGCGACGGCTTGCCCTCGTCCGATGGCTGGCCATGGTAGTGGATGGCAGGCGGCCCCTGTTTGCCCCAGTCGAGCTTGGCGACCTGGTCCTGCACCGCCAGCATGCCGTAGATCGGTGCCTCGAAGCGGCCGGCGACCTCGGCCTGGATCATCTCGGCGAAGCGGCCGTCGCGCCGGAACAGCATGTAGGAGGCGGGCTCGCGCTTGACCGTGACGACGTCGCCCAGCTCGACGTTGGCGCCGGCGCGGTTGGTGCCGCCGGCCGGCAGGGGCGTCGACAGGATGCGTTCGCCCAGCCACTCGGCCGAGCGCGGCAGCTTGACCACGATCTCGACCGGCTTGGCGCCGTTGCCGCGCTGCGAGTAGCCGACCTTCACGCCGCCGATGATGGCGGCGATGGTGTCGTAGACCGCCTGCTCGTCGACGCCGTGGAACTCGAGGTTCTCCTGGTTGATCGAGAAGCGCAGCCGCTCGGCCGGCTTGTGCAGCGTGTCGTCGATGTCGACCACGAACGGCACGGCGGCGAAGGCCTCGCGAACCTTCAGCGCGGCGGCGCGGCGGGCCTCCGGATCGGCGCCGTAGACCTCGGCCAGCAGGGTGGCCAGCACCGGCGGTCCCGGCGGCACCTCGACCACCTTGACCACGGTGCCGGGCGGCCGCGGCAGGTCGGCCAGCCGCTGGCGCACGTCGAGCGCGATGGCGTGGCTGCTGCGCTTGCGTTCGCCCTTGGGCAGCAGGTTGACCTGCAGGTCGCCCTGCTCGGGGTTGGTGCGGAAGTAGTAGTGGCGCACCAGACCGTTGAAGTTGAACGGCGCGGCGGTGCCGGCATAGAGCTGCAGCGTCGTCATCTCGGGCAGGTCGCGCAGCTTCTCCGCGGCGGCCGTCAGGAACCGCTCGGTGCCCTCCAGCGTCGTCGACTGCGGCATGTCGACCACGACCTGCAGCTCGGACTTGTTGTCGAACGGCAGCAGCTTGACCGTGACGTCGCGGGTCGCGAACAGCACGCACACCGCCGCGGTGGCGACGCCGACCGTGGCGAGGAAGAGACCGCTGCGCCGGCGGCCGGTCAGCAGCGGGCGCGCCACCGCGAGGTAGCCGCGGCCCAGCCGGCCGATGTCGTCGTGGCCGTGCGCCGCGCCCGCCTTTGCCGCCCCGAAGTGCCGGCCGGCGAAGCGGTAGAGCAGCCACGGCGTGATGGTCACGGCGACGAAGAACGAGAAGATCATCGCCATCGAGGCATTGGCCGGGATCGGGCTCATGTAGGGCCCCATCAGGCCGCTCACGAACATCATCGGCAGCAGCGCGACCACGATGGTCAGCGTCGCCACGATGGTCGGGTTGCCGACCTCGGCCACCGCCTCGACGGCGGTCGCCTGCAGGTCGCCGCCACGGCGCATCTGCCAGTGGCGCACGATGTTCTCGACCACCACGATGGCGTCGTCGACCAGGATGCCGATCGAGAAGATCAGGGCGAACAGGCTGACGCGGTTGATGGTGTAGCCCATCAGCCAGGCGGCGAAGAGGGTGAGCAGGATAGTGGTCGGGATGACCACCAGCACGACGAGGCCTTCGCGCCAACCGACCGCGACGGTGATCAGCAGCACGATCGACACGGTGGCGAGCGCCAGGTGGAACAGCAGTTCGTCGGCCTTCTCGGTGGCGGTCTCGCCGTAGTTGCGGCTGACCGTGACCGTGATGTCGTCCGGCACCAGCCGCCCGCGCACCGAGTCGAGCCGGTGCAGCAGGTCGTCGGCGACGACGACGGCGTTGGCGCCGCGCCGCTTGGCGAAGGCCACCGTCACCATCGGGCTCTTCTGCAGTTCGCCCTTGTCGGTGCGGGTGAACATCCAGCCGCGGTTGCCCGTCTCGGCGGCGCCGACGATCACCGTGGCGACGTCCTTGACGTAGACCGGCCGGCCGTCGCGCGCGGTCAACAGCAGCAGCCCGATGTCCGGCACGCCCTGCAGGGTCTGCCCGGCCACCACCGGCACGTTGCGGTCGACCTGGCGGAACGCGCCGACCAGGAACGAGCGGTTGGCGTTGCCCAGCTTGTCGACCAGCTGGTTCAGGGTGATGCCATAGAGGGCCAGCCGCTCGGGGTCGGGCTCGACGCGGACCTGGTTGGCGCTGCCGCCGACGATGTAGCTGGTGCCGACGTCCTCGACCTTCATCAGCTCGTGGCGCAGCTCGTCGGCGATGCGGTGCAGCCCGTTGTCGGTCCAGCGCGCGGCGGCGGCCGGCTTCGGCGACAGGGTCAGGGTGACGATGGCGACGTCGTTGATGCCGCGGCCGACGATCAGCGGTTCGGGGATGCCCTTGGGCAGGTCGGGGATGTTCGCCCGGATCTTCTCGTGGACGCGCAGCAGGGCGGTGTCCTCGTCGGTGCCGACCTTGAAGCGGACGGTCACCAGCACGGCATCGTCCTGGGTGAAGGAATAGACGTGCTCGACGCCGTTGATGCCCTTGGCGATGGTCTCGAGCGGCTTGGTGATCAGCTCGATCGCGTCGTCGGCCTTGTAGCCGTTGGCGGTGACCGCGATGTCGACCATCGGCACGCTGATCTGCGGCTCCTCCTCGCGCGGCAGGGCGACCAGCGCCAGGATGCCGACCAGGATCGCCGCGACCAGGAACATCGGGGTCAGCGGCGAGGCGATAGTGGCGCGCGTCAGCGCGCCGGAGATCCCGAGCTTCATGGCTTCACCACGATGTCGCCGTCGCGCGCGCCGGCCAGCAGCTCGATGCCGCCGTCGACCGGCAGGCCGACCTGCACCGGCACCTCGGTGCCGTCCTTCAGCCGGACGTAGCTGACGCCCGAGCGGCGGTAGACGTAGTCGGCCGGCACGACCAGCGCCTCGCGCTTGCCGGTGCCGACATAGACGCGGGTACGTTCACCGACGAAGTAGTCGCCCAGCCCCTCGACGACGGCGTCGGCCACCACGCGGCCCTGCTCGATCTGCGGGTAGACCAGCGTGACGCGGCCGCGGCGCAGGGTTTCCTGGTCCTGCGGTTGCAGGCCGCGGCTGCCGACCAGGATCTCGTCGCCGGCCTTGAGCGAGCGCGCGTGCCGCTCCGGCAGCTGCAGGCGCAGGATGTAGTGGTCGGCGGCGAGGGTGGCGATGGTCTCGCCCGGCATGACGACGCTGCCGACGGCGACCGGCACGGTCAGCACGCGACCGGCGCCCGGCGCCAGGACCTCGCCCTCGGTGGATTGCTGCTCGACGACGTCGCGGTCGGAGCGCAGGGCGCGCAGCAGGCGCTCGGCATTGTCGAGCCGGGTGCGCGCCTGGTCGAGCTGGGCCTGCGACGAGGTCCCGGTTGTGCGCAGCTGCTGGACGCGGTCGAAATCGATCTTCGCCTGCTCGAGGTTCGCCTTCTGCGCCTCGATCCGCGAATCGAGCGCCTGGATCTGCAGCGCCAGCTTGGGGTCGACCACCAGCGCGATGCGCGCGCCGGCGGCGACGCTGTCACCCTCGCGCACCGTGAGAGTGGTGACCGTGCCGCCGATGCGTGCCCGCGCCTTGAGATCGCGGATCGGCGACACGGTGGCGATGATCGCCTTGCGGTCGTCGACCTCGCGCCGGACAACCGGCTGGTCCGTCGCCGCGGCCTGCCCGGCCAGGGCGGCGACCAGTCCGAGGGCGAGGGTGGTTGTGCGAAGCATCTGCAGGGACCTTTCGATTGGGGCTGCGCTTGACATATATATTAGTCATATCTAAATTAGCAAGTATGGATATACGGGAAATCGCGGATCGCGCCGACGAAGCGGCCGGCTTCCTGAAGTCGATCGCCAATCCCTGCCGGCTCGTGCTGCTGTGCGAGCTGTCGAAGGGCGAGCGCGCCGTCGGCGAGCTCGAGGCCGTCGCCGGCCTCAGCCAGTCCGCGGTCTCCCAGCACCTCGCCCGGCTACGCGAAGCCGGCCTCGTGAAGACGCGCCGCCGGGCACAGACGGTTCTCTATTCCCTCGAGAGCGAAGGCGCGCGGCAGGTCATCGACGTGTTGCACGATCTCTACTGCCGCAAGCCCTGACGAAAAGGAGAGAAGGATGTCGATCGACCGCGCGGTGATGGCCTTTGCCGGCCTGATGATCCTGCTGAGCCTGGCCCTGTCCCAGCTGCACAGCCCGTACTGGCTGTTCTTCACGGCCTTCGTCGGCCTCAACCTGGTGCAGGCGTCGTTCACCGGGTTCTGCCCGGCGGCGATCGCGTTCCGCATGATGGGCGCGAAGTCGGGCGCCGCCTTCCGCTGAACGCGGCGCCTCGTCTAGGGTCGCGCGCATGACGACGACCGCCGCCGACCCGGCGCGCCTCGGCGCCGAGAGCCGGCGCAATCTCGTGCTGCTGACCGCCTGCCAGTCGGTCGGCCAGGCGGGCAACGTGATCATGCTGAGCGTGACGGCGCTATCGGTGATCACGTTCTTCCCCCACCGCGAGCTGGCCACCTTGCCGGCGACGTTGCAGCACCTCGGCGTCATGCTGTTCGTGTTCCCGGCCGCGGCGATCATGATGCGGCGCGGCCGCGGCTTCGGCTTCCGCGTCGGTTCGGTCTTCGGCATGGCGGGGGCCGGGCTGTGCGCGCTCGGCCTCTACACCTCGACCTTCCTGCTGATGTGTGCCGGCGGCCTGCTGCTCGGCTATGCCGTCGCGGCGCTGCAGATGTACCGCTTCGCCGCGGTCGAGCTGGCGCCACCGTCCTACCGGGCGCGGGCGATCTCGTGGGTCACGGCGGGAGGCGTGCTCGCCGGCACGATCGGACCGGCGCTGACACGCGCCACCTTCGACGTGCTGTTGCCGATCTACCTCGGCACCTACCTGTCGATGATCGCGATCCATGTCGTGGTGTTCGTCATCATGGGCTTCATCCGCTTCCCGCCGATGCACGATCCGGCCACGTCCGCCGCCGACGAGCCACAGCGACCGCTCTGGCGGATCGCGCGCCAGCCGCGCTACGCCACCGCCGTGGTGATCGGCATGGCGTCGTGGGCGACCATGATGTTCCTGATGAGCTCGTCGCCGCTCGCCATCGTCGGCTGCGGCCTGCCGGCGACCGAGCCGCCGTTCGTGATCTTCCTCCACGTGATGGGCATGTACGTGCCGTCGTTCTTCACCGGCAGCCTGATCGCCCGCTTCGGCCTGGTCCGCGTCATGACGGTGGGAGCGCTGATCCTGATGGCCGCCGTGGGCGTCGCGCTGGGCGGCCTCGAGGCCTGGAACTTCCGCGTCTCGCTGACCCTGAACGGCGTCGGCTGGAACTTCCTGTTCGTCGGCGCGACCGCGCTGGTGACGACCTGCTACCGGCCGTCCGAGCGCGGCAAGGCGCAGGCGCTGAACGACTTCCTGATCTTCGGCACGACCGCGTCGGCGAGCTTCCTCGCCGGCTTCCTGCAGGAGCGGATCGGCTGGATCGCGCTCAACTGGGCGGCGTTCGGCCTGATCGCGGTGGCGCTGGTCGCCGTCCTGTCGCTCGCCCTGCAGCGCACGCCGTGGGCGGCGCCGGCCCGCTGACCGGCGCCGCCGTTCAGCGGTCGATCCAGACGTCCTCGAAGCGCCAGTTGTTGTAGATGCTGTTGGTGTGCAGCACGACGCCCTTGACGTGGGGCTGCCAGCAGCCGGCGATGCGGCCGTAGGCGATGATCGGCCGCGCGATGTCCTCCTGCAGCAACCGGTCGATCTCCCACACCATGGCCTGCCGCTTCTTCGGGTCGAGCTCGCGCGACTGCGCCTCGATCCGCCGCGTCATGTCGGCGTCGCAGTAGTTGTTGTAGTTGCGCAGCGAGCCGCAGGAATAGCCCTCGAAGAACACGACGTCGGGATCGTCGACGGCGGCGCCGGTCAGGTTCAGCGCCACCACGTAGTCCTTCTTGAAGACGCGGTTGTAGTAGACCGAGGTGTCGATGATCTCGAGCTCGCCGTCGATGTAGATCTGTTTCAGCTGGTCGATCAGGATCACCGCCGGGTCCTTGTAGGTCGCGATGTTGCGCGTGCTGACCTTGAGCTTCAGCCGCTTGTCCGGCCCGTAGCCGGCGGCGCGCATCAGGGCGCGTGCCTCCTCGCGGTTCTTCGCGACGTCGCCGTAGCCCAGCACGGTCTTCAGCTGGTCCGGCGGCATGCCCCACACGCCGTCGGGCGGCGGCAGCATGGCGGCGCTGGGCTTGCCCTCGCCCTCGGCCAGGATGTCGATGAAGGCCTGGCGATCGAGCGTCAGGGCCAGCGCGCGGCGGATGTTCCTGTCGTCGAACGGCGCGACCTCGCGGTTGACGATCAGGTTCGAGTTCACGCCGCTCTCGCGCATCGTGCACTGCACGTTGGGGGCGTCCTTCTTCAGGTTCTTGAGCAGCGGCACCGTGACGTCGGCCGGGAAGGTCATGTCGTACTTGCCGCCGGCGAACGACAGCATGCGGGTTGAGCGGTCGGCGATGATGGTGAACTCGATGGCGTCGAGGTAGGGCCGCCCGGGCTTCCAGTAGGCCGGGTTCCGCGCCAGCTTGATGCCCTCGTTCATCTTGAAGTCGACGAAGCGGAACGGTCCGGTGCCGATCGGCCGCCGCCGCATGTCGGCGGTGCTGACATGGCACGGGTACATCGGCGAGTAGCCCGAGGCCAGCATGGCCAGCAGCGAGGGCTGCGGCTGCTTGAGGCGCAGGGTGACGGCGAAGTCGCCGTCGCGCTCGACCTTCTCGATGTTGGCGTACCAGCTCTGGCGCGGGTTGCGGCGCAGCTTGTCGCTGGCGCCGGTCAGCATCTCCATCGTGCAGACGACGTCGGCCGCGGTGAACGGCTGGCCGTCGTGCCAGCGCACGCCCTCGCGCAGCCGGAAGGACAGCGCGCGGCCGTCGGCCGACCACTGCCACGAGGTGGCGAGGTCGGGCACGATCGAGTCCATGCTGTTGCGCGGCACGTTCTGGTCGTAGACGACGAGGTTGTTGTAGATCGCCATGAACGGCACCGCGACCGACACGGTCGCCTCCTCGTGCAGCGAGGCGCTGGGCGGGCTGTCCATGTGCTGGATGCGCAGTGTGCCGCCGGGCTTCTGGGCCGAGGCGGCGGAGGCGGTGAACAGGGCGGCGAGCAGAAGCGCTCCCGTGGCCGCGATCCGTCCGAAACGACGACGCGTCATGCGATCCTCCCAGGATGGCGGGCGACGCAGGCGCTCTGATCGTTCGGCGCTCTTGGTCGGTCGCACGCAACTGGAGCCAGTCTAGGCGGGCCGCCCGGAATGCAGAAGGGGTGAAGTTGCGATTCGCGAATTGCGGATCGCCTCGGGCGCCGCCGCCGATCGGCGTCGCAATCTGCGAGGCGGTTGCGGGGTCCGGGCCGGAAAAGTGCGCAAAAGCGGCCGGTTTCGTGGCCGGACTCCTTGGAACGCCGCTTGCAGCCGGGGTCCCAGGCAAGGGGAATCTCCATGGCGACGACAGTCCTTCAGGTGCCGAGGCGCGCGTTCACGAGTGGCGAGGCGATGAATCGCCTCGAGCGCGGCATGGTGTACCTGATCCCGGTCCTGCTGCTGGTGGCCGAGGCCATCGCGCTCGGGTTCGACCGCTCGATCGCGCCGCACCACGCGCTACAGCCGCTGAACGGCCAGCTGCTGTTCACCGCGACCGCCGCGGCGATCGCGCTGATGACTACCCGACGGTCCGAGATCGGCGACCTGTGCGGCCTCACCGGTATCCTCGCCGCGATCCTCCTGCCGGTCTGCTATGGCTTCGGGGCGCGCGGCCTGACGCTGCTCTCGATCTTCGGTGAAGGCCTGTGGCTGGCGTCGCTCCTGCTGGCGGCGCGCGCAGTGCTGGCGTCACGCGGCGAGCGCCGGCGCTCGGCGCTCGACCTGCTGGTCATCCGCTTCTCGCTGCCGATCTGCCTGCCGCTGCTGCAGGTCATGCTGTGGATCCAGAGCCACAGCTTCGCGCAGGTCTACGACCTCCACCTGTACGCCTTCGACGGCCTGTTCGGCGGCAATGTCGTGAAGTCGGTGGCGGTGTTCGTGCGCTCGGTGCCGGGCCTGATCACCGTGCTGTGGGTGATCTACCAGAGCCTCGTGCCGGCGGTCGCCCTGTTCGTCGTCCTGCAGCGCACCGAGCACGGCTTCGTGCACGGCAAGCTGCTCAGCCGGTTCCTGGTCGCCGCGGCGCTGGGCTACGCCCTCTACGCGATGATGCCGGGCATCGGTCCGCTGATGACCTTCGTCGACGTGTTTCCCTACGGCCTGCCGGACGCGGCCAGCGTGGTGCCGGGTCCCTTCGCCGAGTTCGACGGCGCGCCGCGCAACGCCATGCCGTCGCTGCACACCGCGTGGGCGCTGCTGGTGTTCATCGCGGCCTGGCCGATGGGGCCGTGGCTGCGGCTGGTCGGTGGCGTGTTCCTCGCCGGCACGCTGGGCGCCACCCTCGCGCTGGGCGAGCACTACCTCGTCGACCTGATCGTGGCGGTGCCGTTCGTGGTGCTGGTCGAGGGCATCGCGGCCAACCCGTTCGCGCCGGAGCAGCGCCGCCGGGCGCTGCAGGCGATCGTGGGCGGCATTGCGATGATCGCGACCTGGCTGCTGGCCATCCGCTTCGCGACGGTCGCCTTTCATGGGCTGCCGCTGGTACCGTGGCTGATGACCTTCGCCACTCTCGGCCTTTCGCTGCTGCTGCTGGTGCGCCTGCTGGCCCCGTCGGCACCGCGCGTCTCCGCCGTGCCGGCGACGACGGCGCATCCCGTCGCCGGCGCGCTGCTGGCGGCCGACTGAGATCGCGATCGCCACCGTGCTGATCGTGCTCAACCCGTCGGCCGGGCAGCGGCAACGCGAGCGCCTCGGCGGCACGCTGGCGGCGCTGGCGGCGCGTGGCGTGACCGCCGAGGTTCGGGCGACGCGGCGCCGCGGCGAGGCCACCGAGCTGGCGCGCGAGGCGGCACGGGCCGGCGCACCGCTGGTGGTCGCCGCCGGTGGCGACGGCACCGTGGCGGAAGTGGTGAACGGCCTGCTGACCGCCGGGCCCTCGGACCGCCGCCCGGCGCTCGGGCTCCTGCCGCTCGGCACGGCCAACGTGCTGGCCCACGAGCTCGCGATCCCGACCCGGCCGCGCGATCTCGCCGACCTCCTGGTCCGGCAGGCGACGCGGCCGATCTGGCCCGGCCTGCTCGAGCAGGACGGCGAGCGGCGCTACTTCGTGCAGATGGTCGGTGCCGGCTTCGATGCCGAGGTGGTGCGCCGTGTCAGCCCGTCGTTGAAGCGGCACGTCGGCGGCTTCGCCTATGCCTGGCAGGGTCTCGTGGAGGCCGGGCGCTATCCCTTCCCGCGCATCGAGCTGGCGCTCGACGGCGTGCCGACCGCGACCCACGGCGTGATCGTCAGCAAGGGCCAGCTCTATGCCGGCCGCTACCGGCTGGCGCCCGACGCGACCCCGCTGCGGCCGGGATTCAGCGTCGTGCTGTTCGACCGTCCCGGCGCGCTGTCGGCGCTGGGCTGCGGGCTCGCGCTCCCCCTGGGCCAGGTGCTCCGCCTGCCGGGCGTGCGCACGGTGCCCGCGCAGAGCGTGACGGTGCGCGGCGGATCGGCGCCGGTCCAGGCGGACGGCGACCCGGCCGGCATCGGCGGCTTCGCGGTTACGGCGGGCGATCGGTCGATCGACGTGGTCATGCCCTGACGACGGGGTGGCGGCGGCCGAAGCGCAGCGTCGCCATGCGTCCCTTGAGGTAGACGCCCAGCGCCGCGACGTCACCCTCGCGGTGGTACGACTTGCGCCACACCAGCCCGAGCCGGCGGGGCGGGCTGTCCTTGGCCAGCGGCTTCAGGCCGATGGCGGCGCCGCGCACCAGGCCGGCGGTGATGGCGATCTCGGGCAGGAAGGTGACGCCCAGCCCGTTGGCGACCATCTCGACCAGCGTGTAGAGGCTGGTCGCCTGGAAGCGGTCGCCGCGCGTTCCCATGCCGAGGTGACAGGCCGACAGGGCGTGGCCGCGCAGGCAGTGGCCGTCCTCCAGCAGCAGCAGTTCCGACGGGTCGATGTCGGCCGCCGACACCGTCTTCGCCTTGGAGCGGATCAGCGGGTGGTTGCGCGGCGCGGCCAGCCAGAACGGGTCGGGGCCGAGGTCGAGCACGGCGAAGTCGGCGACGTCGTAGGGCTGGGCGATCAACGCGGCCTCCAGCTCGCCGCGCCGCAGCCGCTCCAGCAGGTTGGCGGTCAGGTCCTCGCGCAGGAACAGCTTGAGCTCGGGATAGGCGGCGCGCAGTCCTTCGAGCACGCGCGGCAGCACGAACGGGCCGATCGTCGGGATGGTGCCCAGCCGGAACGGGCCGGCCAGCGGCGCGCCACCGGTCCGCGCCGTCTCGACCAGCCGCTCGGCCCCGGCCAGCAGGGCGCGTGCCTGCTCGGCGATCTCCGCCCCGAGCGGCGTCGGCAGGACCTTGCGCTTGGTGCGCTCGACCAGCCGCGCCTGCAGCACCGTGTCCTCCAGCTCCTTCAGCCCGGCCGACAGCGTCGACTGGGTGACGCGGCAGCGCTCGGCGGCGCGGCCGAAGTGGCGGGTGTCGACGACGGCGACGAGGAACTGCAGCTGGCGCAGGGTGGGCAGGACGGCCATCCCCTATTGATCGAACCAGTCGATCAGAGAAGTCAATATTATTCGTTTCAGCCGATCATCGGGAAATCCTATCTGGAGGTCCGAGGCCAGTCCCGGCCGCGACACCCAACCCGGAGTTCCCGATGTCCGTCATCAACAGCGAGATCAAGCCGTTCAAGGCCCTGGCCTTCCAGCAGGGCGAGTTCATCGAGGTCACCGACCAGAGCCTCAAGGGCAAGTGGTCGGTCCTGTTCTTCTACCCGGCCGACTTCACCTTCGTCTGCCCGACCGAGCTCGAGGACCTCGCCGACAACTACGCCGAATTCAAGAAGCTGGGCGTCGAGGTCTACAGCGTCTCGACCGACACCCACTTCAGCCACAAGGCGTGGCACGACACCTCGCCGGCGATCGGCAAGATCGAGTACCCGATGATCGCCGACCCGACGCACGCGCTGTCGCGCAACTTCGATGTCCTGATCGAGGATGCCGGCATCGCCGACCGCGGCACCTTCGTGATCGACCCGCAGGGCCGCATCCAGATCGTCGAGATCACGGCCGGCGGCGTCGGCCGCGACGCCAAGGAGCTGCTGCGCAAGATCCGCGCGGCGCAGTACGTCGCCGCCCACCCCGGCGAGGTCTGCCCGGCCAAGTGGCAGGAAGGCCAGAAGACCCTGGCCCCCTCGCTCGACCTGGTCGGCAAGATCTGACGGCCGCCTCCGGTCGACCGCCCGGTCGACCGGAGGACTTCCCCCGAGTTTCATCGCTTCTTCCCGGAGACCGCCATGTTGGACGCCGCCCTCAAGACCCAGCTCAAGGACTACCTGACCCGCCTGCGCGAGCCGGTCGAGCTCGTGGCGTCGCTCGACGACGGCGCCTCCTCGCGCGAGATGGCGGCGCTGCTCGACGACATCGCCGCGCTGTCCGACAAGGTGACGGTGGTGCGGCGCGCCGACGACGCGCGCCGGCCGTCCTTCGCGGTGACGCGACCCGGCCAGGACGTCGGCGTGCGCTTCGCCGGCCTGCCGATGGGCCACGAGTTCACCTCGCTGGTGCTGGCGCTGCTGCAGGTCGGCGGTCACCCGCCGAAGGCCAGCGCCGAGACGATCGAGCGCATCCGCGCGCTCGACGGCGACTACACCTTCGAGACCTATTTCTCGCTGTCTTGCCAGAACTGCCCCGACGTGGTGCAGGCGCTCAACCTGATGGCGGCGCTCAACCCGCGCATCCGCCACGTCGCGATCGACGGCGCCCTGTTCCAGGCCGAGGTCGAGACCCGCGGCGTCATGGCGGTACCGGCGGTGTTCCTGAACGGCGAACCGTTCGCGCAGGGCCGCATGAGCCTCGACCAGCTCGTGGCCAAGCTCGACACCGGCGCGGTCGCGCGCCAGGCCGAGGCGATCAAGGCGAAGCAGGCGTTCGACGTGCTGGTGGTGGGCGGTGGCCCGGCCGGCGCGGCGGCGGCGATCTACGCGGCGCGCAAGGGCATCCGCACCGGCGTCGCGGCCGAGCGGTTCGGCGGCCAGGTGCTCGACACGATGGGCATCGAGAACTTCATCTCGGTGCGCCACACCGAGGGGCCGAAGCTCGGCGTCGCGCTGGAGGAGCACGTGCGCGAGTACGGCGTCGACATCATGAACTTGCAGACCGTGACCAAGCTGGTGCCGGCGGCCGAGCCGGGCGGGCTGGTCACGGTCGAGCTGGCCTCGGGCGCCGCGCTGCAGGCGCGCAGCGTGATCGGCGCGCCGGGCGCGCGCTGGCGAACCATGAACGTCCCGGGCGAGGACCAGTACCGCAACAAGGGCGTGGCCTTCTGCCCGCACTGCGACGGTCCGCTGTTCAAGGGCAAGCGGGTGGCGGTGATCGGCGGCGGCAACTCCGGCGTCGAGGCGGCGATCGATCTCGCCGGCATCGTGAGCCATGTCACGCTGGTCGAGTTCGACGGCAAGCTGCGGGCCGACGCGGTGCTGCAGGACCGCCTGCGGGCGCTGCCCAACGTCACCATCCTGACCTCGGCGCAGACCACCGAGGTGCTGGGCGACGGCCAGAAGGTGACCGGGCTGGCGTGGAAGGATCGCACCAGCGGCGCCGAGCAGCGGATCGAGCTTGAGGGCGTGTTCGTGCAGATCGGCCTGGTGCCCAACACCGAGTGGCTGAAGGGCACGGTGGCGCTGTCGCCGCGTGGCGAGATCGAGATCGATGCGCGCGGCGCCACCTCGGTGCCCGGCGTCTACGCCGCCGGCGACGCGACCACAGTGCCGCACAAGCAGATCGTGATCGCGATGGGCGAGGGCGCCAAGGCGGCGCTGTCGGCCTTCGATCACCTGATCCGCAGCGCCGCGCCCACCCCGGCAGCCTCCGCCCAGCCGGCGCTCGCCAGGGCAGCGTGAACCCTAGAAGGGCGGTCGCGTGCGGCCGCCCTTCTCGAAGTCGCCCCTCTCGAAGTCACCTTGCGCCGCGCCGGCATGGCAGGCGAGGCAGTTCGACTTGGTCACCACCTTGGGATCGCTCCAGGTCGAGTCGGGAAACGGGTGCTTGCGCAGGAAGGCCGGGTTCTCGGTGATGCGCAGCGGGGCGCCGTCGGGCGCCACCCAGCGCATGTACTTGCGGGCCAGCCCGCGCGTCGCGGTGTCGCCCGCGTTGACCGACAGGTAGCCGGCGATCAGGTCGGCCGTCTCGGGCGACAGGGCGAGGTCCTCGCCGAAATGGTCGGCGCGGCCGTCCAGCATCCGCCGCCACGAGCGGGCCGGCAGCAGCCCGGCCGGGAAGGCCATGTGGCAGCCGCCGCACTCCTGCTTCACCGTCGGGTCGGTCACCGGCGCGATGCGGTCGTCGGCGTTGGCGGCGGAGGTCGCCGCGGCCAGCGCCACCAGGACGAGCGCCAGGCGCTTCATTGGGCCGCCATGAAGGCGACGTAGTCGCCCTTCTCGAGGGCGGTGCACTCGCGGCCCATCACGCTCTTGCAGTCGCGCACGAAGTGCTTCTCGACGGTGGCCCGGTCGGTGAAGCGGGCGGGGTTCGCCGACACCGCGACCGGGTCGATCGGCCGGCCGGTCTTGGCGTTCTGCCCGGGCTGGCGCGGGTTGGCGGTGTGGCACGCCGTGCACGAGGTCGTGCGCGGATCGCCGCCGCTCCAGGTGCCGCGGTACAGCGCCTCGCCTCGAGCCGGCGAGAAGGCGGTGAAGGCCGGGTCCCGGGCCTTCGCCTGGGCGGCGTACTCGGCGACCAGCGCGTCGCGTTTCGGATCGCCGGCCAAGGCCAGGACGGGTGCGAGGGCGGGGGCGAGCATCAGCATCGCCACGAACAGGCTACGGCGGGTCACGGCAGGCTCCTCTTGCGGGGCATGATCGCGGACGGCAGCGCGGCGAGGCGCGCGCGGCCCCAGTACATCCAGACGACGAAGGCGACGTGGCCGCCGATCAGCCACAGCGAGGCCTCGGCGATCGCCTCGTGCGGGTCCTCGACGCGCGGCACGAAGTCGGCGAGCGCGCCGGTCAGCGCGACCAGCCCGACCGCCGCGAGCAGCGCCGCGGCGAACAGCGCGAACCACGGGCTGCGTCCGCCGCCGCCGGCGCGCCACCGCCGCACCGCCTCGACCGGCCGGGGCAGGCGCAGCGGGCTGCGCTCGCCGGCCATCACGCCGAGCACGAGGCGCGCGACGATGGCGGCGAGCACGCCGTAGCCCGCGAACTGGTGCATGGCGAAGTAGTCCTCGCCGGCCGTGAAGTAGGCGACGAGGAAGCCGCCGGCGAGGGCGGCGTGCCAGGCCTTCAGCACGGTCATCGCCGACCGGCCGGTCAGCCAACCGGAAGGTCGCTCAGTCATGGCGGCGCTCCTGCCGGTCGGCGCGGCGCGGCTTGTCGTGGTCACGGTCGTGGTCGCGGTCATGGTCGCGCTGGCCGTTCTTGCCGGCCGACGGCGCGACCTGCGCCGCGTCGCGCGGCGCCGCGAGGTAGCCGGTGTCGCGGACCTGGGCGTAGCCGGCGGCGGCGCCGCCGATCAGGAGGGCCGCCAGCGCGGCCTGCCACAGCATGGTCTTCAGCATGTTCCGTCTCCGTCTGGTCGATGTGACGGGCGGACTGTAGGCAACCGCGCCTGAACGAAGCCTGACCGGCTCGTTCATTCCCGGTTCAGGAACGGCGGGGTAGATTGGACCATGCATGTCTTCCTGCCCTGCCTGCTGGCGGCGGTCCTCCTGCTCGGCGGACCGGCGATGGCCAGCGACGGTCCCGACCAGGACCGCGCGCGCCGCGCGGTCGAGCAGGGTCTCATGCTGCCGCTGCGCGACATCATCGCGCGCGCCCAGGCCGAGCTCGGGGGCGAGGTGGTCGAGGCCGAGCTGGAGGACGAGCGCGGCGTGCCGGTCTACGAGATCAAGTTGCTGACGCGCGGCCGGCTGGTGAAGGCGCGCTACGACGCGCGGACCGGCGTCCGGCTGGCCGGCGGCGAGGGGAAGAAGCGATGAGGGTCCTGGTCGTCGAGGACGAACCGGCGCTGGCGCTGCGGCTGCAGAAGGCGCTGCAGGCGGCCGACTTCGCGGTCGACGTCGCCTACGATGGCGAGGAAGGTTTCCATCTCGGCGACACCGAGCCTTACGACGCAATCGTGCTCGACCTCGGCCTGCCGAAGATCGATGGCATCACCGTGCTGCGCCGCTGGCGCCAGGCCGGCCGCACGACACCGGTGCTGATCCTGACGGCGCGCGGCCAGTGGTCGGAGAAGATGACCGGGTTCGATGCCGGGGCCGACGACTACGTCACCAAGCCGTTCGAGCTGGACGAGATCGCCTACCGGCTTCGCGCCCTGATCCGCCGCGCGTCCGGCCATGTCAGTCCCGAGCTGGTGTGCGGCCGGCTGCGGCTCGACACCCATTCCGGCCGGGTCACGGTCGACGGCCAGCCGGTGCAGCTGACCGCGCAGGAGTTCCGCATCCTGTCGTACCTCGCCCACCACGCGGGCCGCGTCGTCAGCCGCACCGAGATGATGGAGCACGTCTACGACCGCCACTTCGATTCCGACTCGAACGTCCTCGAGGTGCTGCTCGGCCGCATCCGGCGCAAGATCGGCGCCGACCTGATCGAGACGGTGCGCGGGCAGGGCTACCGGCTGGGCGCCGGCGCCGAACCCGCCCGATGACCGGCGTCCCGCCCCGGCCGTCGCCCAGCCTCTCGATCCGTCTGGTCGCCGCGGCGCTGGTCTGGGTCGTGCTGTTGCTGGCGGCGGGCGGCGGCGTGCTCGCCTTCGCCTTCCGGGGCGCCGTCGAGGAGGAGTACGGCCGTCGCCTCGACGCCCTTCTCAAGACCGTGGTGGCGTCGATCGAGGTCGCGCCCGGCGGCGCCCTCGGCATGACGCGGCCGCTCGGCGATCCGCGCTTCGACCGGCTGTACTCCGGCTGGTACTGGCAGGTCACCGCGCCCGATGGGCAACAGTTGCGGTCGCGCTCGCTGTGGGACGCCACGCTGGCGCCACACAAGGGCGGACCCGACCTGCAGCTGAGGACGATGACCGGGCCGAACGGCGAGCCGCTGCTGGTGGCCGAGCGCGATGTCGCGTTCGCCGGCCAGTCGGCGGCGACGCACGTGCTGGTGGCCGGCGACCGGCGCGAGGTGAGCGACGGCGTACGGCGCTTCGATGTCCTGCTCGCGCTGTCGCTCGGCCTGCTCGGGCTCGGGGTCATGGTCGCGATCGTGCTGCAGGTCCGGTTCGGGCTGCGGCCGCTGCGCGCCCTGGTGTCGGACCTGCGCGCCGTGCGCCAGGGCGACGCGCCGCGCCTCGCCGGCCGCTACCCGGTGGAGGTCGCGCCGCTCGCCGACGGCTTCAACGAGGTGCTCGACCGCGATGCCGAGTTGATCGAGCGGGCCCGCACCCACGTCGGCAACCTCGCCCACGCGCTCAAGACGCCGCTTGCCGTGGCGTCCGCCGAGATCCAGGGCGAGCGCGACGCCGCCACGCTGCGCGCCCAGGTCGAGGCCATGCGGCGGATCGTCGAGCACCACCTCGCGCGGGCGCGGTCCAGCGTCGGCGCCGGCCGCTACGCGCCGCGCGTGCCGGTGCGACCCGTGGCGGAGGCCGCGGTGGCGGTGCTGTCGAAGGTCTACCGCGAGCGCGGCCTGTCGATCGAGGTCGTGGCCGACGAGTCCGCCGCCTTTCGCGGCCACCGCGAGGACCTCGAGGAGATCCTCGGCAACCTGCTCGAGAACGCCTGCAAATGGGCGACCCGGCGGGTCCGGCTGACCGCGGCCGCGGTGGACGGCGGGCTGTCGCTCGACATCGAGGATGACGGCCCGGGTCTCGACGCCGCGCGCGAGGCCGAGTTCGTCGGCCGGGGCAAGCGGCTCGACGAGAAGGTCCCGGGTTGGGGGCTCGGCCTGTCGATCGTCTCGGACCTGGTCGACGTGCACGGCGGCACGCTGCGCTTCGCGCGCTCGCCGCTCGGCGGCCTCGGCGTCACCGTCACCCTGCCGCGCGTCGCCTAGGAGGCCCTAGTCGATCAGCTCGTCGGCGCGGGACATCACCGACGGCGGGACGGTGAGGCCGATCGCCCGCGCCGCCTTGAGGTTGATGACGAGCTCGAAGCGGGTCGCGTTCTGGACCGGCAGCTGCCCGGGCCTGGCGCCGTTCAGGATGCGGTCGACGTAGATCGCGGCCTGGCGGTGCAGGTCGATGTTGTCGATGCCGTAGAAGGCCAGCCCGCCGGCCTTCACCCAGTAGCGGAACGGGTAGACGGCGGGCAGGCGCAGCTCGGTGACCAGGTCGACGACCGCCTCGGGCCGCACCGACAGCGACGGGCCGGGCAGCACGATCAGGCCGCCGCTCGGCGGGTTGCCGCTGGCCTGGCCGGCGGCGCGCACCGCGGCCTCGATGCCGGCAGCGTCGGCCGCGGGACGCTCGACCACCTGGGCCTGGAAAGTGCCGGCGCCGGAGAAGATCTCGGCGCGGTAGCCGGCGGTGGCCGGGTTCTGCGGATCGTAGAGCACCGACACGGTGCGGGTGTTGGGCGCCAGTTCCTCGAGCAGCTCGAGCCACTTCAGGCCGATCGAGAACTCGTGCTGGGTGAAGCCGGTGATGTTGCCACCCGGCTTGGCGAGGCTCTTCACGAAGCCGGCGCCGACCGGGTCGGTCACCTGCGCGAACACGATCGGGACCTGGGTGGTCGCCTTCTGCAGCGCCGCCAGCGCCGAGGTCGCCGAGGCGACCAGCAGGTCGGGCTTCTCCGCCACCAGCGTCATCGCCTCCTGGCGCAGGCGCTCGGGTGTGCCGTCGCCGTAGCGCACGTCGAGCCGCAGGTTCTGGCCCTCGACCCAGCCGTAGCGCAGCAGGCCGTCGCGCAGCGCGGTGACGCGGCTCACCGCCTCGGGCGTTCCCTCGGCCTGGGACAGCAGGACGCCGACGACCCGCACGCGCTGCGCGCGCGCCACCGCCGGCGCGACGCCCATGGCCGCCGCCGCCGTCACCAGCCTCCGTCGCGTCACCCCCAAGATGCCCGTCCCTGTCCCGCGGTTCCGCGGTCGATTGTGTCGATACCGGGTCAGGGCCGCAACACACCGCGTGAACTTTGCGATGGCCCGGGCATTCCGTCGGAAGGGTGAGACGGGTTGCGCGCCGCGATAGTTTCGCACCCTCCGAAGCAATCGTTACCGAAATTCAAACAAAGGATACAAAGCTCGACATTACGCCGCGCATTTCGCGCAATAACTTGTGAGGCGTCCGCCGTCAGGAGCCGTCACATGTTGTCTCATCTCCGTCGCCTGGCGCAGGCCGATCGTGGCGCCACCTCCATCGAGTACACGCTGATCGCCTCGTTGATCGCCATCGCGGCGATCGCGGCCATGCGGACCGTGGGCACGTCGCTCAACGCCGTGCTCA
The DNA here is from genome assembly GCA_020160955.1 of Pseudomonadota bacterium. GTDB lineage: Bacteria > Pseudomonadota > Alphaproteobacteria > Reyranellales > Reyranellaceae > Reyranella. The sequence continues at coordinate 1,704 of JAIUOX010000085.1, read as the reverse complement.
GCAACGTCGCCAATTCCCTGGGCTGAGGTCGTCATGCTGTTCTCGCGAAGCGACGCGGATCAGCGGAAGCTGGATGCTTCCGCCATCAAGTACACCGTGCTTACCTGGGTGATCGCGATCGCCGGTCTCGCGTCCCTCTACAGCGCCGGCGGCATCGACTAGGACACCGCCGGCTTTGCGGCGCCAGCGCGCCGCGCGCTGCTAGCGCGCCGCTAGCTTCTAGCGTGCCGCTAGCTTCGCGGCGATCGCCGCGACGTGTCGCCCCTGGAACTTCACGCCCTCGAGTTCCACCGCGGACGGCTGGCGGCTGCCGTCGCCGCCGGCGATGGTCGACGCGCCGTACGGCGAATTGCCCATCACCTCGGCGACGCCCATCTGGCCCTGGAAGGCGTAGGGCAGGCCGACGATCACCATGCCGAGGTGCAGCAGCACCGGGTGGAAGGTCAGGATGGTCGATTCCTGGCCGCCGTGCTGCGTCGCCGTCGAGGTGAAGACCGAGCCGACCTTGCCGACCAGCTTGCCCTGCGCCCACAGGCCACCGGCCTGGTCGAGGAAGTTCTTCATCTGCGCCGTCATGTTGCCGAAACGCGTGCCGGTGCCGAACAGGATGGCGTCGTAGGACGCCAGCTCGTCGATCGTGGCGACCGGCGCGGGCTGGTCGACCTTGTAGTGCGACGCCTTCGCCACCTCGGCCGGCACCAGCTCGGGCACGCGCTTGACGACGGCTTCCGCGCCGGCTTCGCGCGCGCCCTCGGCGGCAGCGTAGGCCATCTTCTCGATATGGCCGTAGGACGAGTAGTAGAGAACGAGGACCTTGGTCATGGTCTGCTTCCTGTCTTGAAGGGGCGGGATCAGCGGTTGCGGAAGATCAGCGCGTCGAGCGAGTAGCGGCCGCCGCCCTGGATCGCGAAGGCCAGCGCGAGCAGGCCCCACATCAGCGGGTACTCGTAGCCGCCGGCGGTCCAGAAGAAGCCGGCGCCGAGATGCACCTTGAAGGCGGCGACGAACATCAGGCCGGCGACCAGCAGCGCGGCGACGCGGGTGCCGAGGCCGAGCGCCAGGGCGAGGCCGCCGAACACCTCGATCACGCCGGCGGCCAGCGCCAGCGAGGCCGGCAGGCCGAGCTTGGTGGCGAAGAACTGGCCGGTCGCCTCGAGGCCGTAGCCGCCGAACCAGCCGAACAGCTTCTGCGCGCCGTGCGGCACCAGGAACAGGCCGACGGTGGCGCGCGCCAGCGGCTCGGCGAACGGGGCGAAGGGCCGGGCGAGGCGGTCGAGCAGCGGGCCGGCCGGCGCGGCGAGGACTTGGGTGGCGAGGACTGGGGTCTGGCTCATGAGGGTCTCCTGTCGGGAGGGATTGGTCGCCCCATCAGGTATGCGGTGGCTGTTTCCGGGACAATCCACTGACTGGACACCAGATTGTTGCTAGAAGGGCGACAATGGATCGCCTGGTCGCCATGGAAGCCTTCGTCCGCGCCGCCGACGGCCGCTCGTTCTCGCAGGCGGCACGGCAGATGCGGCTGTCGCGGTCGGTGGTCAGTCGCCACATCGCCGCCCTCGAGGCGTCGCTCGGCGCCCGCCTGATCCAGCGCACGACGCGGACCCTGACCCTGACCGAGGCCGGCCGCCTCTACCTCGAGCGGGCGCGCCGCGTGCTGGCGGACGTCGAGGAGGCCGAGCGGTCGGTCGGCCAGCTGAGCGACGC
>JAIUOX010000084.1 GCA_020160955.1 Pseudomonadota bacterium | reverse complement strand
TGGGCCACTGGATGTTCGGCGCGCCCTTCACCGCGACCTCGATGATCGGCTTCATCGCGCTGGCCGGCATCATCGTGCGCAACTCGATCCTGCTGGTCGACTTCATCCAGCATCGCCGGCAGGCCGGATCGGGGCTGCGCGACGCGCTGCTGGAGGCCGGCTCGATCCGCTTCAAGCCGATCTTCCTGACGGCGGTGGCGGCCATGATCGGCGCGGCCTTCATCATGACCGACCCGATCTTCCAGGGCCTGGCGATCTCGATGGTGTTCGGCCTCGCCTCGTCGACGGCGCTGACCGTGCTGGTCATCCCGGCGATCTACGTCGTGATGCGCGACGACGGCCGCGCGGCGACGGCCCGCGCCTAGTCGAGCAGCTCGTCGGCCGCCGCCAGCACGGTCGGCGGCACGACGATGCCGAGCGTCCGGGCGACGCCCTGGCTGACCGCGAGATCGAACTTCACGGCCTGCTCGACCGGCAGGTCGCCGGGCGGGGTGCCGCGCAGGATGCGGTCGGCGTAGCCGGCGGCCCGGCGCAGGATGTCCCCGTAGTCGGGGCCGTAGGTCAGCAGCGCGCCGCCGTCGATCAGCGGGCGCGGACTCCACGCCACGGCGATCCTGGCCTGCAGGCCGAACGCGTTGACGCGCGGGGCGAACCGCGCCACCAGCGGGTCGGCGCAGGCATTGATCGCCCCGGCCGTCTTCAGCTGGTCGAGGGCGCCGTCGATCGCCTCGGGGCGCGCCGCTTCCGCGACCACGACCTCGAGGCCGGCGGCCCGCGCCGCCGCCCGCGCGCTTTCCATCTCCCACACCACGCCCTGGGCGGTCGGGTTGACGAGGATGCCGAGGCGGCCCAGCGAGGGCATCATCTCGCGCAGCAGGCCGACCCGCTTGCTGGCGGCCGCCGCCTGCAGATTGTCGACCCCGGTGATGTTGCCGCCCGGCCGCGTCAGGCTGGCGACGAGGCCGCTGGCCACCGGGTCGGCGATCAGGGCGAGCACGATCGGGATGGTCGAGGTCGCGCGCTTCGCCGCCTGCGCGGCAGGCGTGCCGAACGTCACGATGACGTCGACCTTGCGCGCGACCAGCTCGGCGGCGTAGGTCGCCGCCCGCTCGTTGTCGCCCAGCACGTCGCGCGTCACCACGGTTAGCGTCGATCCCGGCTTCCAGCCGAGCTCGCCGAGGCGACCGACAAAGGTGTCGATCCAGCCCTGGTCCACGGCGAGGCTGCCGACCAGGAAGCCGACGGTGACGGGACGCGGCGCCGTCTGCGCGCGGACGGAAAGCGCGGGGAGCGCCGGGAGCAGCCCGGCCAGGCACAGGGTACGCCGCCTCATCCGTCCTGCTTGCCACAGGGCGCCCGGGCGGGCCAGCGAACTCAGGCGTAGGTCGCGGTCACCGTGCCGAACGGGCCGAAGTCGGCGACGTAGGTCTCGCCGGCGCGCGGCCGCAGCATGCCGGTCAGCGTGCCGGTGCTGATCACCTGCCCGGCCTTCATCCCCACGCCGGTGCGCGACAGCTCGTTGGCGAGCCACGTGAGCGGCACCAGCGGGTGATCGAGCGCCTCGGCCGCCGTGCCGCTCCGGCGCACCACGCCGTTGCACGAGAGATGAACCTGCTGCCCCGCGATGTCGCGCGTGCGCCAATCCTCGATCGCCGGGCCGACGCACAGCGTGCCGCCGCCCGCCCCGTCGGCCAGCACGGCGGCCAGCGGCGGGAAGCGGTCGTCGTGCACGAAGCGGCACTCCGCCAGCTCGATGCCCGGATGCAGCGACGCCACCGCGGCGTCGACCTCCTCGAGCGTGTAGGGCGCGGCACGCGGCGGCAGGTCGATGCCGAGCCGCGCCATGTACTCGACCTCGGGGATCGGGCTGCACTGGCGCGCGTGCGCGACCGTGACCGGCGACGGCCGGACATGGCCGGCATAGACGCGGCCGTAGATCGGCGCGTCGGTCCGGAGCTGGCGCTGCATCTCGGCCTTGGCCGCCGCGATCTTCCAGCCCGCCACCGCGAGGCCGAGTTCCCCGGCGACCAGGCCGGCGACGCGGTAGGCGGCGTCGCGGTCGACCGGCACCAGCGCCGGGTCGAGCCCGCTCTGCTGCCTTGCGTCGCGGCGCAAGCCAGCCAGCAGCCGCGCGAGATCGCGCTCGGCCGCGCTCACCACGCGCGCTTGGCGACGGGTTCGCCCTTCGCCTTGTTGTACTTGTCGATCTCGCTCATCACCGCCTGCGCCGATTCCGCGCCGGCGGTCTCGTGCTTGGCGGCGGCGTCGTCGTAGCTCGCCACGCGCAGCGTGTTGGCGTTGCGCTGGAAGTGCGGGTGGACGTAGCGCGCCATCAGCTCGTAGCCGCGCTTGGTCGCCTCCCAGTCGGCCCAGTTGTGGGCCAGCAGCAGGACCGCGCCGAAGCCGCCGGCCGAGCCCTGCCACAGCCGCTCGAAGTGGCGGATGCAGTCGTCGGGCGTGCCGATGCAGGCGATGCCGTTGCTGGTCAGGTACTCGACCGGGTCGCCGATGCCGGGCGGGATGATCGGGAAGGTCGCGACGTCGGTGAAGTAGCGGCAGAAGTCGGCCAGGCCGTACGCGACGTCGGCGCGGGCCTTCTCGCGCGTCTCGGCGACGTGGGCGAAGGTCACGATGCGCCACTTCGAGCGGTCCGGCGTCTTGCCGGCCTTGGCCGCCGCCTCCTCGTGGATCGCCCAGTTCTTGGCGTGCGCCTGCAACGCCTCGTCCGAGGTGCCGCCGATCGACAGCATGCCGATGCCGTGCTTGCCCGACGCCACCGCGCCGACCGGCGAGCGCGAGCAGGCGACCGCCATCTCCATGCCGCCCGGGCTGTAGGGCTTGAGCTGCAGCTGCGCCTGGTTGAGCGTGAACCAGTCGGTCTTCTGCGTGACCGTGCCGCCGTGCATCATCTCGACGATGCAGTCGAGCGACTCGGCCATGCGGCGGCGCTGGTCGGCGGCCTTCAGCCCGATCTTGTCGGCGTCGTAGATCAGCGAGCCCGGCCCGACGCCGAACATCGCGCGGCCGCGCGTCATGTGATCGAGCTGCATCATGCGCGACGACAGGGTGAACGGGTGGTGGTAGGGCAGCGACACCACGCCGGTGCCCAGCCGGATGTTGCGCGTGCGCACCGCGGCGGCGGCGATGAACATCTCGGGGCAGGCGATGATCTCGAAGCCGCCCGAGTGGTGCTCGCCGATCCACGCCTCGTGGTAGTTCAGCCGGTCGAGATGCTCGACCAGCTCCATGTCGCGGTCGAGCGCCAGCGTCGGGTTCTCGCCCAGTGCGTGGAACGGGGCGAGGAAGATGCCGGTGCGCAGGTAACGGTCGTGCATGACGAAGCCTCGGGTGTGTGAGAGCGGGGAACGCGGGATCAGACGGTGCGGAAGCCACCATCGGCCATGACGATGCAGCCGGTGACGTAGGACGCGAGGTCGGAGGCGAGGAACACCGCCGGGCCGGCGACGTCCTGCGGCTGGCCGGCGCGGCCGAGCGGCGTGTGCCGCATCACCGTCGCCACCATTTCGGGATTGCGGGCGCGCGCCTCGGCGTTGAGCCGGGTCTCGATCAGGCCGGGGCCGATCGCGTTGACCCGCACGCCGTCCGGGCCGAGCTCGGCGGCCAGCGCGCGGGTGAAGCCCAGCACGCCGTGCTTGGAGGTCGTGTAGGCGGCCGAGTTCGGCCAGCTGACATGCACGAACGACTGGATCGAGCCGATGTTGACGATGCGGCCGCGGGTGGCCCGCAGCTGGTCGACGAAGGCGCGGGTGACGTTGAACATGCCGTCGAGGTTGATCGACAGGATGTCGTCCCAGTCGCGCGCCACCGTCTCGGGGTCGGCGAGGAAGGCATTGCGCCGGTTGATGCCGGCGTTGTTGACCAGGATCGAGATCGGCGCGGTCTTCGCGACCTGCGCCGCGACCGCCCGGCAGGCCGCCCGGTCGGTGACGTCGAGCGTGATCGCCGCGGCGGCGCCGCCCGCCCGGGCCACCCGGTCGACCGTCTCCTGCGCGCCCTCGGGGTTGGCGTCGAGCACGATCACGCGGGCGCCCTCGCGGGCATAGGCCTCGGCGATCGCCTGGCCGATGCCGGAGCCGCCGCCGGTCACCGCGGCGACATGCCCGGCGAGAAGTCCCGCCATGTTTTCCTCCGTCTTTTCTTGCCCGCAGTGTTGACCCCCGGCCGCCGGATGCAATACCTCCCGGGCGCGCTCAACGGCCGCAGCAACGTTTCCACCGTCCGGACCTTCGGGATCCGCATGAACAAGATTTCGACGCCCCTCGCCGCCCTGCTTCTCGTCGTCGCCGCCGCCGCCTTCCCCGCCACCGCGCAGGGCGTGGTCGACGGCGACACGATCTCGATCAAGGGCAAGACCTACCGGCTGTACGGCATCGCCGCGCCGGAGGAGGACCAGATCTGCGCCGACGGCTGGCCGGCCGGCTTCGAGGCCGAGGCCTACCTGTCGCGGCTGGTCGAGGGCAAGACGGTGGTCTGCACGCCGGTCGACCAGCCCGACCGGGCCGAGACCGACGCGATCTGCCACGCCGACGGCGTCGATGTCGGCGCCGCCATGGTGACCGGCGGCATGGCGCTGGCCTTCGTGCCGCGCTCGGCCCGCTACATCACGCAGGAAGAGGCCGCCGCCAAGGCCGGCCGCGGCGTCCACCGCCACGGCTGCGTCGCGCCGTGGGAATGGCGCGCCCGGCTCGCGCCGCCGAAGCCCTGAAGGCGCGGCTCAGTACTTGGCCAGGAACTGGCGGATCGGCTCGGTGCCCGGGTTGTTGAACTTGCGGTCCAGCACGATGTCGCGCGAGGTCGCGCCGGCGCCGTAGTAGAGCGCGTTCCAGTCGTTGTCGGGATCGATGTACGAGCCTTCGACCGACATGCCCGCGAACAGGCCCTGCGAGCTGGCGAAGGCCACGATGTCGGCGCCGCCCGCGCCGGTGGTCGCGCCCTCGACGCCGATCCCGACCACGGCCAGCGTCACGCCGGCCTCGGCCCCGAACTTGAACTTCTTGTCGATCACCGCCTGCAGGCCCTTCTCGGTGCGGATGATGAACAGCACCTCCGACACCTTGGCGCCGATCTGGAAGCCGACGCTGCCCGAGCCCATGGCGTAGAAGGCCGGTGGGCTCCAGTCGCGCGTGCCGCGCACCAGCAGCGTGCCGCGGCCGCCGGCCAGGCCGAAGATCAGCCCGCCCTGCACCAGCTCGGGCACGATCAGCACGCCGCGCGAATCCTTCATGACCTTGGCGGCGTCGGGATAGTCCTTGCCGGCGAGGATCTTGCGCGCCGCCTCGAGCGAGGAATCGACCAGCGCCTGCCGCTTGGCATCGGCGCGGGCGGGACCGGCGAACGGCAGCGGCGCGAGGATCGCGGCCGTGCTGCCGGCCAGGAGGCTACGGCGATCGAGCTTCATGTCTCTTGCTCCATTGGGCTTGCGGCCGACGCCGGGGAAGCGTCCTGGATGGCCACAGACCCCTTCAGACTAGCATGAATCGCGTCTGGATTCAGGCCCTTGGCCGCATTGCCTCGGAAAGAACACAAGCCCGTCAGGGGCGGGCGACCGGGCGGTCCTTCATGGTCAGGGGCAGGCCGGCAGCCATCAGGATGACCCGGTCGGCGCGCGCCGCCATGCGCATGTTGAGCCGGCCCTGGGCATCGCGGAAGGCGCGGCCGAGCGGCGTGTCGGGCACGATGCCGAGGCCGACCTCGTTGCTGACCATGACCACCGGCACCCGGACCTCGTCGAGCGCGCGCACGAGGTCGTCTGCCGCCTCGTCGAGGTCGGCGCCGGCATGCATCAGGTTGGACAGCCACAGCGTCAGGCAGTCGACCAGGATCGGCTGGCCGTGACTGGCGGCCGCCTCGACCGCCTCGGCCAGCTTCAGCGGCTCCTCGATCGTGGTCCAGGCGCCGCCGCGGCGGGCGCGGTGGGCCATGATGCGCGTCGCCATCTCGACGTCGCCGGCCTCGGCGGTGGCGATGTAGACCGCCGGTCGCGGCGCGCCGCCATGCAGCGTGCCGGTCACCAGCTTCTCGGCGTGGGTGCTCTTGCCCGAGCGGGCGCCGCCCAGCACCAGCGTCACCGGCGGCAACGGAAAGGTCGTGATGTGTTCCATCGGGTTCCGCGCCGCCGTCAGGCGGCGTTCGCCTCGACCAGCCAGCAGGCGCCCGGCAGGTGAACGCCCTCGGGTCCTTCGTGCGGCGCCAGCAGCGTCGCGACCGCCTGCTTGGCGCGGGCGACGGCATCGGGCGCGGCGCCGGCGAAGGCGCGGGCCAGCGCGCCGAACCGCTCGGTGCTCGCCACCACCTCGGCCACCGAGTCGCCCATCCAGATCGGGCGGTCGATCGGCTCGATGCGCAGGTGATGGAAGCCCGACTCGCGCAGGATGCGCTCGACGCGCGCGCGGTCGCCGAACGAGAACTGGCCGGGATCTTCCGGGCCGGGCCGCGGCAGCGGCGGCAGGAACGGCGCCGCGGCGCGCACCGGCGCGGTGCTCCACGGGTTCTCCGACGCGCTGCGCCACGCCACGAAGACGAGGCGGCCGGTGGGCTTCAGCGCCCGGTGCAGGTTGCGGAAGGCGGCCACCGGCTCGGCGAAGAACATCACGCCGAAGCGCGAGAAGACGAGGTCGTAGGCGGCCTCGCGGAACGGGTGCCGGGCGGCGTCGCCGACCACGAAGGTCGCGTTGTCGAGCCGGTGGGTGCGGGCGGCGTCGACCAGCGTCTCGGAGATGTCGACGCCCAGCACGTGGCCCGACAGGCCGACGCCGTGCGCCAGCACCGCCGTCGTGCCGCCGGTGCCGCAGCCGACGTCGATCGCGTGCTCGCCGTGCCGGACCGCGGCGGCGGCCAGCGCGAGGTCGCCGATGCCGGCGATCGATCGCTGGATGCGCTCGTAGGCAGCCAGCCAGCCGGTGCCGCCCGGGCCGTTCCAGAACGCCGCCTGCTCGGCCGCCAGTTCGGCGGCCGGCTTCCCGGTCGGCTCGGCCGGGCGGCCGCTCATGCCAGCGCCGCGGCGCGGGCGACCACGAGGTCGCGCGGCATGTAGTTCACGAAGGCGACGCGCCAGGCGTGCGCCGGGTCGGCCTGCTCGAAGTGCTCGATCATGGTCAGCGACACGTTGTCGATCTCGAACCGCACCGCCGCCTCGGGATGCAGGTCGAAGGCGTGCGCCAGCGCGGCGCGGATCGTGCCGCCATGCGCCGTCGCGACGATGTCGCGGCCGCGATGTTCCTCGGTCAGCCGGTCGATGCTGCGCACCGTGCGGTCGCGCAGGTCGACGAAGCTCTCGCCGCCCGGCGGCCGGTGCTCCGGCGGTCCCAGCCAGAACAGGTGGTTGTTGGCGTGCTTCTCGGCGATCTCGACGTAGGTCAGGCCCTGCCAGTCGCCGAAATGCTGCTCGGCGAGGTTGGGATCGATGTTGAGCTCGCGCATGTCGGCGCCGTGCAGCGCCAGCTGCTCGGCCGTCTTGCGGGCGCGCAGCAGGTTCGAGGCGTACCACACCGCACCCTTGGGCAGCAGCTTCGCCTGGTGCTTGAACAGCGCGTGGTTGCTGACGTCGCAGTCCTTGTCGAACTGGCCGTAGCAGCGCGCCTCGGGATTCGGCACGGGCGCGTGTCGCACCCACCACCACCGCGTCACCGCACCCGTGATCTTGGCGCCCGTCGCCATCGCGCTTCTCCTCGCTGGAACCGGCTGCCGGTTTAGCGGCTGATCAGCAGCGCCGCCACCACCAGGAAGGCGATTTCGGCCACCTGCTGGACCGCGCCCAGCGTGTCGCCGGTGTAGCCGCCGATCCGCTCGGCGATCCGGCGCGCCGCGACGACGCCGGCCGCGATGGCGGCGACCGGCGCCAGCAGGGCGACGAAGAAGCCCTTGCCCAGCAGCAGCACGAACGCGAGGCCGAGCCCGATCGCCACGGTCGCCCAGGCGTCGTTGTCGGTCGGCTTGCCGACGCGCACGCCCAGCCCGTCCGACTGGGCCGGCCCGAAGGCCAGCAGCGGGTAGGCGATCGCCGCGCGCGACACCGCGTGGGCGGCGATCAGCACGACCAGGCCGGTGCTGCTGCCGAAGCTCGCGAGGCAGCCGACCTTGGCCAGCACCGACAGCGCCAGCGCCAGCACGCCGAACGTGCCGTTGCGGCTGTCGCGCATGATCTCCAGCCGGCGCGGCGTGCCGAGCCCGTGCGGCCCCAGCCCGTCGGCGGTATCGGCCAGCCCGTCCTCGTGCAGGGCGCGTGTGATAAGCACCGCGGTGGCGACCGCCAGCACGGCGGCGAGCCAGCCGGGTCCCAGCGCCTGCACCACCGCGAACACGACACCCGCGGCGAGGCCGACGCCGGCGCCGATCACCGGCAGCACCGGCAGCACGTCGGCCAGCTGCCAGCGCGGCACGCCGACATCGAGGCGCAGGCCGGTGAAGAAGCTGGCCTGCTCGCGCAGGGCCTGGAGCCATTCGTCGAAAGAGGCGGGCCGGGCCGAGGGCGGCGTGCTGGGGCTGGTCATGGTGAGGCAAATATAGGATGGTCCGCGCCCGCCATGAATGCCCAGCCCCCCAAATCCGACGCGCCGACCTTCGACGAGATCCGGCGCATCCTGCGCGCGCTTCCCGCCCCCGACCAGGAGGCCGTCACCAAGGTGGTCGCCCGCCAGGTCGAGCTGACCAAGCCGCCGGGCTCGCTCGGCCGCCTCGAGGACCTCGCCGAGTGGCTGGCCGGCTGGCAGGGCCGCGCCCAGCCCAAGGTCGAGCGGCCGCGCGTCGCGGTGTTCGCCGGCAGCCACGGCGTCGCCCGGCGCGGCGTCTCGGCCTACCCGCCCGAGGTCACCGGCCAGATGGTGCAGAACTTCCTGAAGGGCGGCGCGGCGATCAACCAGCTGGCCGGCGCGATCGACGCCGATCTGCGCATCTACGAACTCGACCTCGAGCATCCCGTCGCCGACTTCACCGAGGGCCCGGCGATGGACGAGGCGCGCGCCGCCAACGCCATGGCCTACGGCATGATGGCGGCCGAGCCCGGCATCGACGTGCTGTGCCTGGGCGAGATGGGCATCGGCAACACGACCGCGGCGTCGACGCTTTGCGCCGCGCTGTTCGGCGGCACCGGCGCCGACTGGGCCGGCCCCGGCACCGGCGTGCAGGGCGCCGCCCTGCAGCGCAAGATCGCGACGATCGATGCCGGCCTCGCGCGCCACCGCGACCTCGTCGAGAAGAAGGACGCGCTCGGCCTGCTGGCCGCGGTCGGCGGCGAGGAGTTCGCCGCCATCGCCGGCGCCGTGCTGGCCGCCCGCATGGGCCGCATCCCGGTGCTGCTCGACGGCTTCGCCTGCACCGCGGCGGCCGCCGTGCTCTACGCCCTCGACCGCCGCGCGCTGGCCCATTGCCTGGTCGCGCATCGCTCGGCCGAGCCCGGTCACACCCGGCTGCTCGAGGCGATCGGCCAGAAGCCGCTGCTCGACTTCGGCATGCGGCTGGGCGAGGCCTCGGCCGCCGCGCTGGCCGTGCCGCTGCTCAAGGCGGCCGCGGCCTGCCACAACGGCATGGCGACCTTCGCCGAGGCGGGCGTAAGCTCGAAGGATGGTTAGACGCCGCCTGCTGTTCGCCGCCCCGGCCGCGCTCCTCGCCGCCGGGTCCGCCCTCGCCCACCCGCCGCGCCAGCCCGACGCGGCCGAATCGCAGAGCCTGGTCGAGGAGATCAAGGCGTTCCGCCAGCGCGTCGCGCAGGCGGTGACGGCGAAGGATGCGAAGGCGTTGCGCGCGTTCTATGCCGACGCCTTCACGCACACCACCGGGGCGGGGCAGATCGAGGACAAGGCCGCGCGCATTGCCTCATTGCTCGGCGGCGCACCATCGATCGAGACCGCAGCCGCCCGCGACTTGCGCTACGCCGTCTTCGCTGGGCCAACCGTTGTCGTGAATGGCCGCAGTGCACTGCCCGAAGAGGTGCAGTGGGTCGCGGTCTACGTCACCGGCCGCGACGGCTGGCAAATCGCGACCAGCCAGGTCACGCGCGTTACGGCGTGACCTCGATCACGCCGGGCTTGTCGGCGGCGATGACGCTGCCGATCACCGCGGCGGCGGGCGTGCCGCGCTGGCGCAGGTCGGCCAGCAGCGCCGGCAGGCGCTCCTGCGGCACCGCGATCAGCAGCCCGCCCGAGGTCTGCGCGTCGGCCAGCAGCAGGCGCTGCGGCTCGGCCAGCGCGGCGTCGAAGCGCGCGTTGGGCGCGGCGTACTCGAGGTTGCGCTTGGTGCCGCCCGGGCACAGCCCGTCCTTCAGGAAGCCCGTCACCTTCTCGAACACCGGCACCGCGGCGTAGGACAGGCGCGCGCCCACCGGCGAGCCCGTCGCGGTCGACGAGGCGCGCAGCATGTTGCCGAGATGGCCGAGCAGGCCGAAGCCGGTGATGTCGGTCGCGGCATGCGCGCCGGCGGCGTTCATCGCCTCGGCGCCGTGGCGGTTCAGCGTGGTCATCGAGGCGATGGCGGCGGCCAGCACGCTCTCCGGCGCGGCGTTGCGCTTGACCGCGGTGGTCAGGACGCCGGTGCCGATCGGCTTGGTCAGCACCAGCGCGTCGCCGGGGCGCGCGCCGGCGTTCGACACGACGCGGCGCGGATCGATCGTGCCGGTGACGAACAGGCCGAACTTCGGCTCCTCGTCGACGATCGAGTGACCGCCCGAGATGGCGATGCCGGCCTCGGCGCAGATCGCGGCGGCGCCGTCGAGCACGCGGCGCAGCGGCGCGGTGCCCAGCCGCTCGACCGGCCAGGCGACGAAGGACAGCGCGTTGAGCGGCGTGCCACCCATCGCGTAGATGTCCGACAGCGCGTTGGTCGCGGCGATGCGGCCGTAGTCGTACGGGTCGTCGACGATCGGCGGGAAGATGTCGACCGTCTCGACCAGGGCGAGGTCGTCGCGCAGCTTGACGATCGCGGCGTCGTCCGAGGTGTCGTGCCCGACCAGCACGCGCGGATCGGCGGCGACCGGCAGGCCGGCCAGCGCCTTGTGCAGGTCGGCCTGGCTGATCTTGGCGGCGCAACCGGCGAAGCGCGCCAGCTCGGTGAGCCGCGGCACGGTGCTCTCGGTCGTGGCGTTCGGCGCGGCGTTGGTCGCGATGTTCATGGCAATTCCTCCGAAGCCGCGGATGATCGGCCGCCGGCGTGGCGGGGGCAACGGCTATTCGTTGCCCCGCCCCGTCCGGGCTACTTCTTCGCGCCCGGCAGGAAGTCGTCGAGCGGCACACCGAAGCTGTTGAGCGCCCACGACACGAGGTTGTACTGGCCGACCGTGAACACCGCGTCCATCAGCTGCTCGGTCGAGCAGGTCTTGGACAGCGTGGCCCACGTGGCGTCGGACACCACCGAGTTCTCGAACAGGTCGTCGGCGACCTGCAGCAGCGCCGCCTCGTGCTCGGTCCAGCCCTTGGCCTTGGGGCCTTCCTTCAGCCGCGCGATGTCCTCTTCGGTCACGCCGCCGCGCCGGGCGATCAGCTCGTGCTGGGCGAACTCGTACTCGGCCTGGTTCAGCCAGCCGATGCGCAGGATCAGCAGCTCGCGGTCGCGGAACGGCAGCGTCTGCTTGCCGAGGATGTGGCCGGCGAACGGCGTCCAGCGCTTCACCAGCGCCGGGTGATGGGCCAGCACCTTGAAGATGTTGAACAGCTCGCCGTTCATGGCGTTCTTTTCGACGGTCGCGCGGTCCTCGGCGCTGAGCGTCGACAGGTCGCGCAGGGGAATGCGCTGCTTGCGCTTGATCACTCGGTCGTCCTCCCTCGGGGTGAGGCGCCACTCTAGCGCCTCGCCCCGGGCGCGCCACCGCGCGCCGGGGAGGCCTGCCGATCAGCGAAAGGAGCCGCGCTCCAGCCGGGCCGCCGCGAGACGGGCATGGCCGGGCTTGGCGAAGGAACAGCCGTCGAGTTCCTGGAACGGCGGCGCGACGGCGTGGAAGCGGAAGGCCTCGCCCTCCTTGAGGACGACGCCGGCGAGCTTGCCCCAGACCTCGACCACGAAGGGGTCGGTCACGGCGGGCATGACGGGATGCATCATGGGCTGAACCTCCTTCTATCCGTTCGAGATGGGGAGGACGGACCGCTCCGGCAAGGAACCGTCCTGTCCATTTCCCTCGAGCGCGCAGCAGACACTGCTCATGGGGCATCAATATGGCGCGCACGGATTTTCCGCGCTGGTCTTGAAAGCATCCTGACAGGACAATGACGGTTCCATGTCGGCGCGGCTCACTCGATCGAACTTCCTGCGCGGCGGCGCAGCATTCGGCGCCGCGTCGCTGCCGCTTGCCGCGTCGGCGCGCGGCGAGGAGCTCTTCGAGGTCACCGATAGCGAGACCGCGACGATCGACGGTCGCGCGTGGGACACGCCGATCGTCGGCGGCACGACCGTCGATGCCGTGCATCGCTCGGTGCTGCTGCGCTTCCCGGGCGCGGCCGACACGATCGCCCTGCTGCTGCATCGCGGCAAGGTGCTGGTGAAGGCCGAGCTCGGCCTGACGTACAGCGGCTACGAGATCGTGCCCGAGGGCTATACCTGTCGCGAGGCGCTGGGGCGGCCGCTGTGGACGCGCGATCCCCCGACCTGGCACGTGCAGGCCTGGCCGCTGCGCCGGCCGTGGGTCGCCGACGCCGCGACTGGCCCGACCTTCAACGCCGCCGCCAACGGCCGGCGCTACTGGACGCGCTACGGCGCCAGCGATCCGGCGGGCGACCGCTTCGCCGAGCTGGGCGAGGTCCAGGAACTGTCGGGCGCGCGCCCCGAGGCGCTGTTCGACATCACCCGCCTGCTCGCCACCGACGTGCTGGCGCGCGACGCCGGCGCGCGCCTGCTGATGCTCGAGCAATGCGGCTTCCTGCTGCGCAAGGTCGAGACCTACGACACCCGCTACCGCCAGGCCGACGCCTACGAGTGGGCGATGCCGATCGGCGGCCACGGGCTGCACTTCGCGAAGCCCCGCCTGCTGCTGACCTGCCGGCCGCTGTCGGGCGGCGGGACCGTCGCGCTCGCCCTGCCGCCGCGCACCGGCGGCGCGACGGCCGACGGTTCCCGGCCGACGGCGACGCTGTTCCCGCCGGCCGAGCTGGCGCAGCGCGCCGCGCGCACCGTCGATGCCGGCCTGCAGCGGCTGGCCGACTGGCAGCGGCAACGCTTCCGCGAGCTGCAGCGGGTCGGCGGCGACGCCGTCGCCGACTGGGCCAACGTCGAGGGCGAGGCGGGCTACAAGGCGTGGCAGGCGCGGCTGGCCGAGGTGATGGCGATGCCGCCGCGCTACTGGGTCGGCTGGAGCGTCGCCGACCTGCTGCTGGTCTGGTACGTCTTCCGCGACCTGCTGCCGGCGCCGGTGCAGGACCACATGCGCGGCTACTGGCAGGCGTGGCTGCAGCCCGACCTGCCGACCAGCGCCTTCGTCCACCCGCAGAGCCCGGCCGCCATCGACTACTGGCGGCGCAACCGCGACTGGCGCGGCCGCGCCTCGTTCTTCCGCGACGGCTACAACTTCTCGGTCAGCACGCAGAACTTCAACCACACCGCGGCGATGGGCGCGCTGCTGGGCGGCGCGATGATCGACGGCGCCGCCCCGATGGCCGACGGGCGGCACGGGCTGGAGGCCCTGCCGCTGCGCTTCTGGGCGTTCCTCGACGGCACGACGCAGGAGATGCTCGACCACTACTACCTGTCGATCACGCTCAGCGCCCAGAAGATGTTCGCCGACCACGCGCCGCAGCCGGTCGACCGGCTGATGGGCCGCATCCTGGTCGACCGCACGATGGAGCTGCTGGTCAGCGTCCATCATCCCAGGCTGCGCCGCTTCGTGTCGTCGTCGGGCCGCGCCCGGATCTCGGGCGTGCTGGTCGAGCAGGACGGCGTCTACGGCGCGATCCACGCCGCCTCGCGCGCCGGCACCGCCAACTACCTCGACCGCGCGGCCGACGCGCGCGCGCAGGGCATGCCGGTGTGGGGCTACGACTTCCCGCCCGGCCGCGCGGCGATCCAGGGACTGACCGCGCCGTGGGCGCCCGACTGGGTCGCCGGCCTGATCGACGACAAGCCGGTGCCGTTCGAGGAGACGGCGGCCGAGACGCTGCGCGGCAACTTCAAGCCGCCGCTGTGGCGGCGCAGCTGGCTCGGCGCGTGGCATGGCCTGGCCAGCACCGACATCCGCTCGCGCACCGTCGACGTGATGGCGCAGTGGGTGCGCGCGCCGCGCGTCGCGACGCGGATGGAGGACCTCGGCACGCTGACGGTGCGCTATGCCGCCAACGGTCCCGACCTCACCACGACCCACGAGGGGATCGTGCAGACCGCCGGCCTGACGCTCACCTACCAGAGCCGCAACCGCGCCATCGTCTTCGCCAAGCCCCATCCCAACCGCGACAAGTTCCTCGCCGCGCTGGACGGTCAGCCGGTATCGCGGCTGGCCACCGTGGTCGGCCTGTGGAACTTCGCGGCGACGAAGGACTGGGTCTTCTACGCCGACGGCCAGCGCATCGAGCGGTTCCCGTGGCGCGGCACGGCGGGACAGCGGATCCTGGTGCATGACGGTGTGACCTACCTCGCGATCCTGCCGCTGCCGGCCAGCGACCTCGGGCGCGAGGCGGCGATCGAGATCGCGGCCGGGGTGCCGGGCAAGGCCGAGCCGACCAACGAGCCGGTGGCGCCGGCGCTCACCGTGTCGCTGTTCAACCTGCTGCGCGCCCAGCCGGTCGCGGCCCGCGAACTCGACCTGCGCGCCGTCACGACGCGCACCTACGGCGGGCTGGTGCTGGAGATCGGCGACGCCGCGACCCACGGCAGCTTCGAGGCGTTCGCGCGTCACATCGCGGCGGCCGAGCTCAAGGCCGAGTGGAACGAGGGCCGGCGCCAGATGGAGGTCAGCTACCGCAGCGGCGGCGACCTGATGGAAGCCGGCTTCGGCACCGACTTCGGCCAGTCGAACTCCGACCACTACGCGATCGATCCCGGGCAGCAGGAGCGCGCCATTCCCTACCGCCGGCTGAACGGCGCGTGGCCGTACCTGTCGGGCGGGCTGGAGCGCGACACGACGTGGGCGCAGCAGGGCACATCGGGCCGGCTCGAGAAGAACGGCGCGGTGCTGGTGACCGAGCCCGGCCGCAAGGCCTACCTGCAGGCCGACCCGCTGAGCGGCGCGGTGGTGGGCTTCAATCCCCTGCCCGACCTGCAGGCCTTCGCGCTGACGGCGCGCAACGGCGCCACGCTCACCGCCGACGGCAAGGTCGGGCTGATGCGCGCCGAGTACCGGCCGACGGACGGGAGTTTCGAGATCACGCATGCGTTGAAGTCCGACCAGGACCCGAGAGACGTAGCGAAGACGCTGACCGTTACCGGCGTCGCGGCGGCACCGCGGGTCACGCTGAACGGCCAGCCCGCCGAGGTCCGGGCCGTCGGCACCGCCTTCCAGGTGGTGCTGGCGCCATGACCCTGACGCGCGCCGGCTTTCTCGCGGGCGCGGGCGCGGCGATGATCGCCGCCACCGCGCGGGCGCAGACCGGAGGCCGCATGCAGCAGCGCAGGATTCCCTCGTCCGGCGAGATGCTGCCGGTGATCGGCGTCGGCACCTGGCGCACCTTCGATGTCGGCCGGCGACCGGAGGAGCGCGCGCCGCTGGCCGAGGTGCTGCGGCTGCTGTTCGAGGCCGGCGACTCGGTGATCGACACCTCGCCGATGTACGGCGCCGCCGAGGGCGTGGTCGGCGACCTGCTGGCCAACGCCGGCACGCGCGACAAGGCCTTCATCGCCACCAAGGTCTGGACCTCGGGCCGCGCCGCCGGCGTCGAGCAGATGACGCGCTCGCTCCAGCTGCTGCGCACCGACCGGGTCGAGCTGATGCAGGTCCACAACCTGCTCGACTGGCGCGCCCACCTGCCGACGCTCAGGGCGTGGAAGCAGGAAGGCCGCATCCGCTATCTCGGCATCACCCACTACACCGACAGCGCGCACGACGAGCTGGAAGCCGTGCTGCGGGCCGAGCGCTGGGACTTCGTGCAGCTGAACTACGCCGCCGACGATCGCGCGGTCGAGCGCCGCCTGCTGCCGCTGGCCGCCGAGCGCGGCACCGCGGTGATCGTCAACCAGCCATTCGGCGGCGGTGGCCTGCTGCGCCGCCTGTCGTCGCGGCCGCTGCCCGGCTGGGCGGGCGAGATCGGCTGCACCAGCTGGGCGCAGCTCCTGCTGAAGTTCGTGCTGGCGAACCCGGCGGTGACCTGCGTCGTGCCGGGCACCAGCAAGCCCGAGCACCTGCGCGACAACGTGCAGGCCGGCAGCGGCCCGCTGCCCGACGCCGCGCAGCTGCGCCGGCTGGTCGCCGAGATCGGCGGCTAGAAGGCCAGCGTCATCTGCGGCTCGGGCGCCGGCGCGTCGGTCGCGGGTCCGAGGTTGTGCAGCGTCACGCCGAGCAGGCGGATGCGCTTGGGTGGTGGGTAGATGGTGCGCACCAGCTCGATGCTGGTGCGTTCCAGCGTCTCGCGGCTGTCGACCGGGCCGGGAAGCGTGCGGCTGCGCGTCACGATCTGGAAGTCGGCGTACTTCACCTTCACCGTCACGGTGCGGCCGCGCATGCCGGTGCGCGCGCACCACGACCACACGTCGTCGAGCACCGAGGCGATGCCCTGCTCGATCTCGGCCGGCCGGCCGAGGTCCTCCATGAAGGTGGTCTCCGAGCCGACCGACTTGCGCGGCCGGTCGGGCACGACGCGGCGATGGTCCTGGCCGCGGGCGATCGCGTGGTACCAGGTGCCGGCCTTGCCGAAGTACTGCTCGAGGAACTCGAGCGTCTGCGCCCGGAGGTCGGCGCCGGTATGGATGCCGAGGCGGTTCATCTTCTCGGCGGTCTTGGGCCCGATGCCGTGGAACCGCCCGACCTCCAGCGCCTCGACGAAGGACATCCCCTTCTCGGGCGGGATCACGGTCTGGCCGTTGGGCTTGCGGTAGTCGGAGGCCAGCTTGGCCAGGAACTTGTTGTACGACACGCCGGCCGAGGCGGTGAGGCCGGTGCGCTCGAGGATGCGGGCGCGGATCTCGCGCGCGATCTCGCTGGCCAGCGGCATGTTCTTGAGGTTCGACGTGACGTCGAGGTAGGCCTCGTCGAGCGACAGCGGTTCGACGAGCGGCGTGTAGTCGAGGAAGATCTCGCGGATCTGGCGCGACACCTCCTTGTAGACGTCGAAGCGCGGCTTCACGAACACCAGCCCGGGACACAGCCGCTTGGCGGTGGTCGAGGGCATCGCCGAGCGCACGCCGAACGTGCGCGCCTCGTACGACGCCGCCATCACCACGCCGCGCTGCCGGCCGCCGACCGCGACCGGCTGGCCGCGCAGCGCCGGGTCGTCGCGCTGTTCGACGGACGCGTAGAAGGCGTCCATGTCGACGTGGATGATCTTGCGGATCTCGGGCTCGGCCATGGCGGGGCCGATGATACTACCAGACCTGCCACCACGGCTTCTGCGGCGCGAGGCTCTGCGGCGTCGGCACCGCCGGCTGCGGCTTCTGGTCGATGCCACCGATCGGCATCGGTGCCGGCAGATCGCTGTCACGCCAGCCGCCGCCCAGCGCCAGCACGAGGTTGGCGCTGGCGGTCAGCCGGTTGAGGCGGATGGTCAGCAGCGTCTGCTCGGCGCCGAGCGCCGCGTTCTGGGTCTGCACCACCGTGGTGTAGGGCACGGTGCCCAGCCGGTACTGGTTCAGCGACAGCCGCTCGGCATCGCGCGCCGCCGCCACCGCGGCGCGCTGCACCCGCTCCTGCTGCTCGAGCACGCGTTGCTGGACCAGCGCGTCCTCGACCTGCTGGAAGGCGACCAGCACGGTCTGGCGATAGGCCGCGACCTGCGAATCGTAGCGCGCCCGCGCGCCCTCGACCTGGGCCTTGAGCTTGCCGCCGTCGAGGAAGGTGCCCGACAGGGTCGGCCCGACCGACCACACCGCGTTGCTGAGCGTCAGCAGCGCGTTGAGGCTCGAGCCGACCAGCGTGACCGTGCTGGCCAGCGAGATGTTGGGATAGTAGGCGGCCTGCGCCACGCCGATCGCGGCGTTGGCCGCCGCCATCTGGCGCTCCGCCGAGGCGATGTCGGGCCGGCGCTCGAGCAGGGTCGAGGGCGTGTCCGGCGCCAGCGTCGGGATGACCGGCGGCGGCGGCGCGCGCTCGAGGTTGACCTCGGCCGGCGCCTTGCCGATCAGCACCGCGACGGCGTGCTCGAACTGCGCCCGCGTGATGTTCTCGGCGACCAGCTGGGCGCGCGTCTGTTCGAGCTGGGCCTGGGCCTGCGCGAGGTCGACGCGGCTGACCACGCCGGCATCGAGCTGGTTCTGCACGATCTGCACCGAGCGGGTGTAGGCCGCCACCGATTCCTCGTAGACTCGCGTGCGCTGCTCGGAGATGCGCATCGAGAAGTAGTTGATGGCGAGCTGGGCCTGGGCCGACAGCCGCGCGTTGGCGAGGTCGGCGGCGCTGGCCTGGGCGGCCGCCGAATCGCTCTCGACCTGGCGGCGGATGCGACCCCAAACGTCGATTTCCCACGCGAAGCCCGGCCCGGTGCTCCACTGCGCGACGCTGCCGGCGCTCGAGTTCACCACGGTGCCCGAGACCGCGCGGCTGGTGCCGCTGCCCGAGCCGCTCTGGGTGTAGCCGCCGTTGCTGCTGATCGTCGGGTAGAGGCCCGACGCGTCCTGGCGCACCAGCGCGCGGGCCTGGCGGTAGGCCGCCTCGGCCTGGATCAGCGTCTGGTTGGAGATGTCGATCTGCGCCGCCAGCCGGTCGAGGCCGGGGTCGTCGTACATCGTCCACCACGGGCCGCGATCGATGTCGTCGCGCGGCCGTGCCGGCTGGAAGGTGGCGGCGACGCCGACGATCGGCGCGTCGGTCTCCTTGAAGGCGAGCGGCGGCGCGTCGGCCGGCGGCGGCCGCTTGTAGTCGGGGCCGACGGTGCAGCCGGCGGCGCCGAGCGCCAGCGCGGCGAGCAGGGATATGCGAAACGTGGTCATGCGGGCTGGGTCCCCATCGCGCGGGCGACGGCGCTCGGCCGGTCGCGGCGACGGAAGCGATCGAGGTACAGGTAGATCACCGGTGTGGTGTAGAGCGTCAGCACCTGGCTGACCAGCAGGCCACCGATGATCGAGATGCCGAGCGGCTGGCGCAGCTCGGCGCCGTCGCCGAAGCCGACGGCCAGCGGCAGGGCGCCCAGCATGGCGGCCAGCGTGGTCATCAGGATCGGCCGGAAGCGCAGGACGGCGGCCTGCCAGATCGCCTCCTCGGGCGCGAGGCCTTCGCCGCGTTCCTTGTCCAGCGCCACGTCGATCATCATGATGGCGTTTTTCTTCACGATGCCGATCAGCAGCAGCACGCCGATCATGGCGATCAGGCTGAACTCGACGCCGGTCACCTTGAGCGCCAGCAGCGCGCCGACGCCGGCCGACGGCAGGGTCGACAGGATCGTGATCGGGTGGATGTAGCTCTCGTACAGGATGCCCAGCACGATGTAGACCGCGACCAGCGCCGCCAGCACCAGCAGCAGCTGGTTGCCGAGCGATTGCTGGAAGGCCCGCGCCGTGCCCTGGAACGAGCCGTGGATGGTCGCCGGCAGGCCGATGTCGTGCATCGTGGCGTTCACGTAGGCCACCGCGTCGCTCAGCGTCTTGCCCGGCACGAGGTTGAACGAGATCGTGCTGGCGACGAACAGGCCCTGGTGGTTGACCGACAGCGGCGTCGTGCCCGGCTCGGCCTTCACCACCTGGGTGATCGGGATCATCGTCTCGGGCGTCGTCGAGACCGCCGCGCCGGTCGAGGCCGAGCCGCGGCCGCTGACCGCGATCTGGTTGGTCCGCTGGTTGCGCACCGCCGCCGCCGGGTCGGTGGCGCCGGCCGCCACCGGCGCGGTCGACACGATGGCGCCGGTCGACTGGGCGCCGCTGATCGCGCCGCCGGTCGTGCTGACGTAGATGTCCTTCAGCCGCTCGGGGTTCTCCCAGTACTCGGGCGCGACCTCCATGACGACGTGGTACTGGTTCAGCGGGTTGTAGATGGTCGAGACCTGGCGCTGGCCGAACGCGTCGTACAGCGTCTGGGCGATCGAGCGGGTCGACACGCCGAGCCGCGCCGCGGCGTCGCGGTCGATCGTCAGGTCGACCTGCAGGCCCTTCTGCTGCTGGTCCGAATCGACGTCGGTGATGACCGACTGGTCCTGGCGCAGCGCCTCGACCAGCCGCGGCCCCCAGGTGTAGAGGTCGGGCAGCGAATCGGCCTGCAGCGTGAACTGGTACTGCGCGTTGCCCTGCCGGCCACCGACCCGGATGTCCTGCACCGACTGCAGGAAGAGCTGGGCGCCCGGCACCTGGGCGAGCTTGGGACGCAGCCGGGCGATCACCTGGTCGGCCGAGATCTTGCGTTCCGACAGGGGCTTCAGGGTCGCGAACATGAAGCCGGAGTTGGTCGAGAAGCCGCCGGTGAAGCCCGCGACGCTCTCGATCGCCGGGTCCTGGCGGACGATCTCCATGAACTGTCGGAACTTCCGGCGCATCGCCTGGAACGAGATGCTCTGGTCGGCGCGGATGCCGCCGACGATGCGGCCGGTGTCCTGCTGCGGAAAGAAGCCCTTGGGAATCGTGACGTAGAGATGGATGTTGAGAATCACCGTCGCCAGGAAGACGAGCATGGTCAGAAGGGGATGGCGCAGAACCAGCCCGAGGCTGCGGCCATAGAGGCGCTGCAGGCCGCCCAGGCCGCGTTCGCTCAGGCGAGCCAGGAGGCCGGGCTCACGATGGGAGCCCGGCGGCCGCAGCACGTAGGCGCACATCATCGGCGTCGTGGTGAGCGACACGATCATCGAGATCAGGATCGCCATCGACAGCGTCACCGCGAATTCGCGGAACAGGCGGCCGACGATGCCGCTCATGAGCAGGATCGGGATGAAGACGGCGATCAGCGAGACGCTCATCGACACGACGGTGAAGCCGACCTCGCGGGCCCCCTTCAGGGCGGCTTCCATCCGCGACATGCCGGCCTCGAGATGACGGGTCACGTTCTCCAGCACGATGATCGCGTCGTCGACCACGAAGCCGGCCGCGATGGTGAGCGCCATCAGCGACAGGTTGTTCAGGCTGTAGCCCAGCAGGTACATGCCGCCGAATGTGGCGACCAGCGACACCGGCACGGTTACCGCGGCGACGAAGCCGGCGCGGGCCGAACGCAGGAAGGCGAAGGTCACCAGCACCACCAGCACCACGCCGATCACCAGCGAATGTTCGACCTCCCTCAGGGCGGCGCGGATCGTGGTCGTCCGGTCGCTCACCACCTGCAGCTCGATATCGTTCGGCATCGAGGCCTGCAGCTCGGGCAGCAGCACCTTTATCTCGTCGACCGTCGCGATGATGTTGGCGTTGGGCTGCTTGTAGACGATGACCAGCACCGACCGCTTGCCGTTGGCCTGCCCCTCGTTGCGGATGTTCTCCGTCGAATCGATCACCTCGGCCACGTCCGACAGCCGGACCGGCGCGCCGTTGCGCCAGGCGATGATCAGCGAGCGATATTCGGCCGAAACGGCCGCCTGGTCGTTGGAATAGATCTGGAACCGCCGGTCGCCGATCTCGATGGCGCCCTTGGGCGAATTGGCGTTGGCGGCGGCGAGTGCGGCCCGCACGCTCTCCAGGCCGATCCCGTACTTGTTGAGCGCGGTCGGATTGAGCTCGACCCGCACCGCCGGCAGCGAACTGCCGCCCAGCACGACCTGGCCGACCCCGCTCACCTGGCTGATCTTCTGCTGCAGGATGTTGGAACCGGCATCGAACAGCCGGCCCTGCCCCAGCGTGTTCGAGGTGAGCGCGATCACCATGATCGGCGCGTCGGCGGGATTGATCTTGCGATACTGCGGATTGCTGCGCAGGTCGGCCGGCATGTCGGCACGCGCGGCGTTGATCGCCGCCTGGACGTCGCGGGCCGCGCCGTCGATGTCCCGCGACAGGTCGAACTGGAGCGTGATGCGCGAATTGCCGACCGTGCTGGACGAGGTGATCTCGGTGACGCCGGCGATCGCGCCCAGCCGCCGTTCGAGCGGTGTCGTCACGCTGGTCGCCACGGTCTCGGGCGAGGCGCCGGGCAGGTTCGCCGTCACCTGGATGGTCGGGAAGTCGATCTTAGGCAGCGGCGATACCGGCAGGCCGAAGAAGGCGACCAGGCCGGCGAGCGCCAGGCCGATCGTCAGCAAGGTCGTGGCGACGGGGCGCGCGATGAAGGGCGCCGACAGGTTCACGGGGCGCCCTCTCCCGCCCCGCCGCGCAGCGGATGGAGGGGCGTGTCGAGCGGCACGCCGCGGATACGGCGGCCCAGCCGGTCGAAGGCGAGGTAGATCACCGGCGTGGTGAACAGCGTCAGCAGCTGGCTGACGATCAGGCCGCCGACGATGGTAAGGCCG
>JAIUOX010000083.1 GCA_020160955.1 Pseudomonadota bacterium | reverse complement strand
CCTGCCGATCCGCGAGGGCTCGAGGGTGATCGGCGTCTTCGGCCTGATATCCAGCGAACGTCACGCCTTCGATGCCCAGGAAGTGAGCGTCCTCGCGACCCTGGCCGACGACATTTCCTACGGCGTGGCTGCCTTGCGCGCCCGCAACCGCGGCGACGGCGACTGATCGGGCGACCGGCGCTGCGCCCGCCGGTCAGTCCCGCTTCTTCTGCAGCAGTTCCATCATCGCCTTGATCGAGGCCGGGCTGACGCTGGTCTCGCCGAGGTCGAAGGCGATCTTCTGTAGCTTGCCGGTGAAGGCGAAAGGCACCTGGTAGTCGCGGTCGTCGACCGGCGAGCCGGTGTCGAGGCCGACATCGAAGGTCTCGTCCCACTGCCAGATGAAGGGCAGCATCTTCGGCAGCGCCTTCTGCGCCACCTGCCGGCCGTCGACCGAGAAGGTGCCGGTGCCGCCGCGGCCGACCGCCGGCCCCTGCGCATCCATCTTCCAGTCGAACACGATGGTGTGCCGGCCCGGTGCGAGGGCGGCCGGGCCCTCCCACTTGACCCGCTCGAGCCCGAGCAGGTTGATCGTGAAGGTCGGCTTGCCGTCCTTGAGGTAAAGGCCGTAACCGGCGAAGCGGCCACCCTGGGTGACCAGCATGCCGCTGGCCCCGCCGGCCGGGACCTCGATCTCGGCGGTGATGCGGTAGGACCGGTTGAGGATCGACGGCGCGACTCCGAACTGTGTCGAGGTCTGCGGCGCGGTGTAGACGAACTGGGAACGCCCGGTCGCCGGCCCGGGCCGCTCGGCGGTCAGGATCGGCACCTGCGAGTTGTTGAGCGGCAGCACCTGGTTGCGCGCCGCCTCTACCAGCCACAGTTGCTGCATCATGCGCAGCCGCTCCGGCTCCTTGGCCGCGAGGTCGTTGGTCTGCGTCGGGTCGTCCTCGAGGTTGTAGAGTTCCCACGTGTAGCCGTTCAGCACGTCGGTGGGGACGCGCGCGTTCACCCCGTCCCACGGCGGCGCGGCGGGCGTGGTGTTGGCCATCCAGCCGTCGTGGTAGATCGCGCGGTTGCCGAGGATCTCGAAGTACTGCGTCGTGCGGGTCGACGGCGCGGCGGCGTTCCTGGTATCCCAGGTGTAGGTCATGCTGACGCCGTCGTAGGAACGCTGCGCGATGCCGTTCACCGTGGTGGGCTGCGGGATGCCGAGCGCGTCGAGGATGGTCGGCGCGATGTCGACGACGTGGTGGAACTGGTTCCGGATCGCGCCCTTGTCGGCGATCCGCTGCGGCCAGGTCATGACCATGCCGCTGCGCGTGCCGCCGAGGTGCGAGGCGACCTGCTTGGTCCAGCGGTACGGCGTGTCCATGGCGAAGGCCCACGGCACGGCGAAGTGGTTGTAGGTGAGGTCGGTGCCCCACACCGGGATGAGCGGCAGCATCTGCTCGACGGTCAGGGCGATGCCGTTGAAGTAGGCGACCTCGTTGGGCGTGCCGTTCATCGAGCCCTCGGCGCTCATGCCGTTGTCGCCGCAGACGAAAACGATCAGCGTGTTGTCGAACTGGCCGGTCTCCTCGAGCATCGTGACGATGCGGCCGATCTCGTGGTCGCTGTAGGCCATGTAGGCCGCCCAGACCTCGATCTGCCGCAGGTACAGCTTCTTCTGGTCCGCCGACAGCGAGTCCCACTTCGGCAGGAAATCGGGCCATGCCGGCAGTTTTGCGTTGGCCGGGATGACGCCCAGCCTCTTCTGGTTCTCGAAGATGCGTTCGCGCACCTTCTCCCAGCCATCGTCGAACAGCTTCATCGCGCCGATCCGGTCGACCCACTCCCTGGTCGGGTGGTGGGGCGCGTGGGTCGCGCCCGGCGCGTAGTGGATGAACCACGGCCGCTTCGGGTTGGTCGATACCTGGGCGCTGATGTAGTCGATCGTGTCGTCGGCCATTGCCGTCACCAGGTTCCAGCCCGGCTTGCCGTTGTAGGGGTGGATCGGCGTGGTGTTGCGGAACAGGTTGCCGGGCTGCCATTGGCTCGTGTCGCCACCGATGAAGCCGTAGAAGTAATCGTAGCCTTGGCCGGTCGGCCAGTTGCGGAACGGGCCGGCGGGGGTCGCCTCCCAGACCGGCACGTTGTGGTTCTTGCCGATCCACGCCGTGGAGTATCCGTTGTCGCGCAGCGTGGCGGCGACGTGCGCCGTCTCGGGCGGCGTCACCGAGTTGTAGCCGGGATAGCCGTTGGCGCCCTCGGCGATCATGCCGTAGCCGACATTGTGATGGTTGCGGCCGGTCAGCAACGCCGCGCGGGTCGGCGAGCACAGCGCGGTGTTGTGCATCTGGGTGTAGCGGATGCCGCGCTGCGCCAGCCTGTCGAGGTTGGGCGTCGGCACGATCCCGCCGAAGGTCGAGTTCGAGCCGAAGCCCGCGTCGTCGATCAGCACCAGCAGCACGTTGGGCGATCCCGGCGGCGGCGCCACGGTCGGCGGCCAGGCTGGCCTGCTGTCGATCAGGTTGGGCTGGATCGAGCCGGCGAAGGGCGGCGTTGGCACCGGCAGCACGCGGGAGTCCGGGAACTCGGTGGTGGTCGGCGCGCCGCGCGGGCCGTCCAACTGCTGCGCGTTCGCCGCGACCGCACCGAAGCCGAGCAAGAGGGCGGACGCGACGAGCGACCTGAACAAGAGAACCTTGCTAATCGCCATGACCGTCTCCTTCCCCGAACCCTGGCCGGAACCAGGCTGCAACGGTAGGTGGCAGCGGGGCCGCGGGGCTTGTCATTTTGCGCCACGGCGGAAAGAATGCCCATCTTGGCGACGATCAACACCCTCACGGGCTTCCCGATCGTGGAGGAAGGATCGGTGCGGCTGGCCCCGCTGGCGGCGCTGCGCGACATCGCGGTCCGGCATGGACTGCCGCTCGCCGAGCGCCTGGCCGACCCCGAGAGCACGGCGACCTTCGCCGAGGTCGGACACTTCCTGAATGCCATGGCCGCGGCGACCGCCACCGAGCACGTCAGCCTGGTTGCTAGTTCCAGCGCGACGCTCGACTCGATGGGACCGATCGGGGGCATCGCGCGCGGCGCGCGCGATGTCGGGGCGGCGCTGCGCGGCCTGATCCTCGCGCTTCACCTGCACGATCGCGTGACGGTGGCGACGCTCGAGACGGCGAACGGTCGTGCGACGCTCGGCACCGTGGCGCTGGGCCTGTCCCAGGTCGAGGGAGCGGCCCATGTCGCCGACCTGACGATGGTCGCCTGCTTCAATATCCTGCGTGAGCTGTGCGGCCCCGACTGGCGCGCGCAGGAGGTCTACCTGGCGCGCCGCGCCCCGCGCGACCCTCGGCCATGGAGCGCCCACTTCCGCGTGTCGCCGACCTTCGACGCCGAGCGCAACGCCCTCGTGTTCGACGCGGCGTGGCTCGGGCGGCCGGTGGCACCGGGCCGCGCGCCGGCCGGCGCGGCGTCCTTCGAGTCGGTGGTGCTGCGACATCCGCTCGATCCGCCGGCCCGCGTGCGCCGGCTCTGCGTGCGGGCGATCATCGAGGGTACCCCGACCGTCGATCGCGTCGCCGCGCTGTGCGCCACGTCACGCCGCACGCTCAACCGCCATCTCGCGACGGCCGGCACCACCGCGCAGGCCGAGCTGATCGCGGTCAAGCTGGCGATCGCCAAGCAACTGCTCGAGGGCACCGGGCTGTCGATGACCGAGATCACGCACCTGCTGGGCTACACAGACGGCTCGGCCTTCACCCGCGCCTTCCGCGCGGTCGAGGGCGTGGCGCCGTCGCGCTGGCGGGCGATGCAGGCCCGGCCGCCGCGCCTCGCCCGACCTGAAGTGCTATAGGGTCGCGATGCCCTCCCCCCTGCCGTTCCTGCAGACCCTGCGGCTCACCCACCTCACCGAGTACCGGTACCGCAAGCCGGTCCGCTTCGGGCCGCACCGCGTGATGATCAGGCCGCGCGAGGGCCATGACCTGCGCATCGTCGCCGGCCGCTACGAGATCGAGCCCAAGCCGCAGGTCCGCTTCCTGCGCGACATCTATGGCAACTCGCTGGCCGTGCTCGAGTTCGCCGAGGCGGCCGACCGGCTGCGCATCCTGATCGAGGCCGACCTGCAGTACATCCGGGAGAGCGAGATCGAGGACATGATCGATCCGGCGGCGCGGTTCTTTCCCTTCCAGTACCCGCCGGACGAGCAGGTCGAGCTGATTCCCTTCCGGCTGCCGAGCTATCCCTACGATGCGCCGACGCTGTACGCGTGGCTGCAGGACCTCTACCGGCCCGGCCAGGTGATCGAGACGGCGGACCTCCTGATGAATCTCACGCGGCACATCTACCGCTCGTTCCGCTACGAGGCACGCGAGACGATGGGCGTGCAGGTGCCGAGCGAGACGATCGCCAAGGGCAGCGGTTCGTGCCGCGACTACGCCGTGCTGATGATGGAGGCGGCGCGGCACTGGGGCTTCGCGGCGCGCTTCGTCTCGGGCTACATCCAGATGGCCGAGGGCCAGCACGGCGCGACCCATGCCTGGACCGAGGTCTACGTGCCGGGCGCCGGCTGGCAGGGCTTCGATCCGACCAACGACAAGCGGGTCGGCCGCGAACACATCGCCGTCGCGGTGGCGCGCGAGCAGGAAAAGGCCATGCCGATCTCGGGCAGCTGGTTCGGCGATGCCGGCGATTTCGAGGGCATGGACGTCAAGGTCGAGGTGGTTTCCACCTGACCGGACCCGTCAGCCCCGCGCCGGGTTCAACAGGTCGTCGCGGTTGTAGCGGAACAGGCCGGGGCATCCGGCGGGCGGCGTCCGGAACGGCCGGCTGAAGCCGCCGTTGGTCACCAGCACGAGGTCGAACGAGTCGAGCTCGTTGGGGGCCAGGGACACGTGGCACTGCAGGCGATAGCCGTCGCGCGCCTCGATCAGGATCTCGAAATGCGCGCCCTTCATCTCGGGCAGCGTGATGCCGGCCGCCCGCATGTCGTTGTAGACCGACTCGACCAGGCGGTTGTCGGACGAGGCGATCACCGCGGCCAGCTGGGCGGCCAGCGGTCCCTTGATGTTGAAGGCCGCGATGTTGGCGCGCACGTGCTCGAGCAGGTGGCGCTGCGCCTGCGGCAGCGAGTGGCGCTGGGCCTGCGAGGAATCGAGCGTGGTCAGCCAGCCGGTGGCGTTGCTGCAGACGTTCACCGCCTGCGCCTCGAGCCGGCCGGGCGAGGGCAGGTTGCCGACCGGGCACGAACCGGTCTCGAGGAACTCGCCGGCGGTGTCGACGTACTGCCAGGCCTCGGGCGCCAGTCCGACCAGCTGGGCGATGAAGGCCGGCTGGACGCCCATGTCGGTGACGAAGCGCATCATCTGCGCCGCGCCGGCGCGGGCCAGGTTGAAGCTGCGGCTGATGCCGGCCGCCGCGTCGTTCTTGGTCTCGGCCTGGATGTGGCTGACGTTGATCGTGAAGTTGTGGAAGCCGACCTTGCCGCCGATCGCGATGCGCCGGCTCGGGATCGCGGCCGGCGGGGCGCGGCTCTGGGTGCCGCCGAGGAAGGCAAGCGCGCAGGCCGACAGGCACAGGTCGTCCTGGCGCACCAGCGAGGCGACGTCGAACTCGCGCAGCAGGTAGCCGATCTTGATGCCTTCCAGCAGGTCGCCGCCCTTGCTGCTGAACTCGATGGTCGCCATCGGCCCGTCGCCCGGCGGCGTCTTCGCGCGGATCTTGGAAAGCTCGGCACGCAGCTTGTCGGCGTCGGGCACCTCGATCAGGCCGGTGAAGCGCAACGTGTTGGTGACGATCGCCGACTTCGCCGTCAGGCCGGGGATCGACGTCGACTCGACCGTCAACGTTCCCGCCGTCGCGGGAACGGCAGCCGACCATGCAACGGCCAGACTGGCCAGGAGCCCCAACAGACACCTGCGCAGTCGCAACGGCAGGGGAAGGAAGCGATTCAAACTTTGCGTATCCGGTTTCATCCGCCAAGCGGCGGAAGCTTATAGGATCGTCGTTCCATACCGAGAAGCCTTGTTCTGGATCAAGGTCTCGAATTCGTCCGTCGATTAGGTTCAAAGTGGTGGGATTTCAGGCTTTGGGGGCCTGGTGAGTTACCTGATCGAAAAAATGAACACGCCGTCATCGTCGGACCGTGCACGGTTCGAAACAGAAACTGCAAGAATGGCGCGGATCGCGCGGCGGTTGATCGTCGCCGCGGCCGCCGGGCTGATCACGATGGCCGTGCTGGGCATCGTGCTGACGCACGACGCCTGGCCGCTCCTGCAGAAGGCGTTGCTCGCGCTGGTCGATGGCGGGCTGTCGCTCGGCACCCTGCCGGTGATCGCCATCGTCGCGGCGCTCGTCCTGTTCGCGACGCTGTTCGTGGCGCGGACGCGTCGCGCCGCCGAGGACTCGGCCCACGCCTCGCTGGCGCCGGCCTGGCTGGCCGTCGCGTTCGCGCTGTTCTGCGGCCTGATGTTCACGGCGAGCTGGCTGCAGGCGCAGTCGGTGCGGGGGGAGTTCCTCGCCGAGCGCAAGGAACAGCAGGCGGCGATCGCCCGCCTGAAGGCGCAGCAGGTCGACGACTGGGCCTACGAGCGCGGCATCGACGTGCGCTTCCTGGTCGACACGCTGAAGACGCTGCCGCTCGACGAGATCGAGCGCCAGCCCGAGATCCGCCAGCTCGCCGAGCTGGTGCTGGCGCAGTTCCTGTCGGGCCATGCCGAGCGCATCTCGGTGACGCTGGCGCGAGCCGACGGCCAGCCGCTGGTGACCGCCGGCACGATCGCGGCGGCGCAGAAGCCGGCGCTGGGACGCGAGATCCGCGACGCCGCCCGCCTGCGGCGCGACCTGCGCGGCGAGATCCTGCCCGGCGGCGCGCGGCCCGAGGGCCTGGCGGTGACCTTCCTGGTGCCGTTCACGGTGCCGGCGCGCGGCGGCGCCATCGAGCTGGTGGCCGCGGCGATGATCGATCCGACGATCGGCCTGCTGCGCAGCTTCGCCAGCTGGCCGATGCCGAGCCGCAGTTCCGAACTCGAGCTGGTGTTCCGCGACGGCGCCGACATCGTCCACATCGTACCGCCCGGTCCGACCCCGTCGGTGCCGCTGTCGTTCCGGACGCCGATGGCCACGCCGGGCCTGATCGTGAACGGCCTGCAGCAGTCCAGCGTCGAGACCGATGCCACCGACCACCACGGCCACCGCGTGGTCGCCGCCGTGCAGACCGTCTCGGCCTTTCCCTGGATCGTGATCGCCAAGACCGACTATGCCGAGGCGATGGGTCCGATCGAGCGCCAGATCGCCAACATCTGGCTGATGACCGGCGGCCTCGTCGTGTTCGCCGGCCTGTTCATGCTGGCGCTGTGGTTCCAGCTCCGCCTGACCGCGGCGCTCCGCGCCGCGCGCCGGCTCTAGAGCGTGCCGGCCAGCAGGCCCTTGGCGATCGAGCCGTACTGGCGGACGTCGCCGAACATCTGCACGACCTGCGTCAGCATCAGCAGCCCCACGGTGTAGAACGGCGCCGGGTGCAGCCGCGCGAGACGCTCGACCGCCGGGCCGACATGGTTGGCCAGCGGCCGGGCGTGCGCGATCCAGGCCGCCAGCGCGCCGATCGCGAAGCCGGCCACCAGGTCGGACAGGTTGTGCACCCCGAGGTAGAGGCGCGGCAGCAGCACGAACAGGATCGCGTAGGCCAGCCCGAGGCGCGCCAGCCGGCGCGACAGCGGGACCAGCAGCCCGACCAGCGCGGCGAAGATCGCGGCATGGTCGGAGGGGAACGAGCTCCAGCCGCCGAGGATCTCGGGCGTCAGGCCGGCCGGCAGGTCGAGGCCGAGCAGGGCGTCGTGGATCGGCCGCGGGCGAAAGGGCAGCGCCAGCTGCAGCGCACGGTTCAGCACGAGGGCGAGCGCGATGCCGACGAAGCCGTTGGCGACGTCCTTGCGGTTGGCCATGCGCGGCTCGCAGTTCCAGTACCAGGCCGCGACCAGCACGAACGGCGTGACCTTCAGCCAGTTGGCCTCGCTCAGGCGGACGACCAGCCGGTTCAGGACGGTGGGTTGGCCCGCCCAGGTGTTGAGCGCGGTGGCGACGTGGTGGTCGAGCGCGACGATGTGATCGATCAGGAACATGGCTCTCACGCGGTGCGGATGAACGGGGACGACGAACCGCCCGGCGCGGTGGTTTCGATTTCGCGAATCGCCGGCGCGTGCGCCGCCTCCCGGGTGGCCGGTGGGTGACGCCGTGAATCGCGCGTCGGGACGATCACGGGAGAGGGCAATCGGTCAGGCATGGATTCGCAATCTGCAACCAAGGGGTGGACGTGTCCCCCTGGCTGCAAGCCGGATGCCTGCCGGGCCCGCTTGCCGAAAAAATCGTCGAGGCGGCGGTGAGGACGCTCGCGAGCCGCCGCGCCGCGCGGCCGGCCAACCTAGCGCGTGGCGTTGAAGGTGCCGGTGATGACCTGGTTCTGGTTGTTGGTCCCGGTGAGCGTGCCGCCGATTGCGCCGACCGGGCTGCCCGAGGTGTTCAGGAAGTTGCCGCCGACCGAGATCTTGTTCGCGCCGATGCTGCCGCTGGTCAGCGTGCCGCTGAACTTGGCCGTGCCCTGGACCAGCGAGACCGGCCCGGTGGCCGTGCCGGTCGCGGCGGTGTTCAGGCCGTTGGCGGTGGCGGTGAAGGTGCCGCTCTGGCTGGCGAAGTTCCAGCCCATGTTGACCGAGCCGGAGAACGGCCCGACCTGGCTCTGGCCGACCGAGAACGAGCCGTTGTAGGTCGCGGTGCCGGTGTTCGGCAGTTGCGACGCGCTCGCCACGCCGCCGGGCACCAGCGTGATGTTGTTGCCGGCGATCGCCGGGTTGATCGCCGTCGGGTTCTGGTAGGCGACGCCGCCGCCCCATTGCTGCCAGCCCGGTGGCTGCTGCGGCGGCGCGCCGCCGCCGGGCGGCCGCGGCGCCGGCTGCTGGTTGGCGACGCCCTGCACGCCCTGGTTCACCTTGACCACGGTCGCCGCACCGCCCGGCACGGCGCCGCCCTGGGCGTTGCGCCGTCCCTCGAGCTGCTGGATCTGGGCGTTCAGGGCCTGCTCGCTGACCGGCATCGGCGACTGCGGCGCCGCCCCGGCCCGTTGCACGATCTCGAAGCCGGGGCGTGTCACCGTCTGGGTGACGCCCTGGCCGGTGAAGGTCAGGTCGCGACCGAACATGAAGACCGCGGTGGTCTGCGCGGGCTGGGCGTTGATGATCGCGATGCCGCCCCGGATGCCGACCGTTCCGCCCGGCGTCGTCACGGTCACCGGCTTGTTCTTGCTGATCTTGCCGCCGACCATGCGCAGCACGCCCTTGCCCAGCGACACGCCGAGTTCGCCGGTCGAGCTGGCGGGATCGAAGACGAAGCGGTCGATGCGCATCTCGGCGTTGGGCCCGACCGTCAGCGACGTGCCGTCGAGGAACAGCAGTTGCGCGCGGTCGTCGCGGCCGGTGGTCACCAGCTCGGACGCCTGCACGTCGATGCCGACATGCAGCACGCGCTCGGCGGCGTTGGGTGGCTTGCCGAGCGGGTCGCCGTCGGACGCCGAGGTTACGCCGATCGGCGCGGCGAACGGCGTCGCGGGACAGGCGAGGAGGGCCAGCAGCAGAGCGGCGGTACGCGACCTCGATGCAGACATCGGTGTTCCTCCTAGAACCGCCAGCTCACGCCGAGCATGGTGGTGGTGTTGTCGAAGGCATAGTTCGGCAGGTTGGAGCCGCGCGCGAAGCGGCCGGCCGACAGCCGCATCGTCGTGCGTTCGTCGAACGGCACCGACAGGGTCACCGACACGACGCTGTCGAGCTGGGTGCGTGCGACGGTGGGGTCGACCGTCGGGTCGGGCGCGTCGTAGTTCCACCATTGCTGGGTGTAGACGACGCCGATGCTCCACGGCTGCTGGCTGCCGAACAGCGGGTCGGCGAAGCGGAAGGCCATGCCGCCGCCCAGCGACCACAGCATGTAGCCCTGGGCCGGCGTGAAGCTGGCCTGGAAGCGCGAGGCCATGCCGTTGCCGAACACCGCCACCGCGGGATTGACCGCGTACTCGAAGGTCGTGGTGCCGATGTAGGCGGTGCCGCTGTACTGGTTGTTGGCCGGCAGGTACCAGGTGTTGGGGTGGTCCTGCTGCTGCGTCGAGAAGGTCGAGACGTTGCGCAGCTTGCCGGTGATCTGCAGCGCGCCCTCGAAGCCGCCGCCCCAGGCGCCGTAGTACGGCGTGTCGTACAGCCAGACGTAGCCGATGTTGAGGAACGGCTTCACCGTCATGTCGTCGAAGGCATCGGCGAACACCTGGAAGCGCGGGCCGGTGGTCAGCTGGACCTGCGCGACGTTGGTCGTGCCGAGCTGGAACTGGCGGTTGGCGTAGCCGGCGAACTGGGTCTCGAGCGCGCCGCGATCCTGCGTGCCGAGGTCGTAGCGATGCATCACCTGCAGGGTGCTGACGACGCCCCAGTCGGCCGTGCCGGTGGCCGACTGGTTGAGGTTGGCCGGCGCGCCGAACAGCAGCACGTTGGCGTTGGCCGGGCCGAGGTTGGCGTTGGACTGGTAGCGCCAGCCGAAGAACGCCTCGCCCGCGAAGTACGACGGGCTCAGCCGCTTCTTGGCCTCGGCAAGGAACTCCTCGGCGCGGCTGCGTTGCTCGGGCGGCAGCGCCGGCGAGGACAGCGCGGTCTCGAGATAGGTGCGCGCCGCCTGGTACGAGCCCAGCCGGAAGTAGAGGATGCCCAGCTCCATCCGCACGCGCGGCTGGTCGGGGTTGAGGATCAGCATGCGCTCGAGCGCCGACACCGCGCCCTCGAGGTCGCCGGTCTCGACCGCCAGGCTGGCGAAGCGGAACAGGGCGTCGAGGTTGCCGGGATCGCGCAGCGTTTCCTGGAACGCCGCCTCGTAGCGCGCCTGCAGCGTGGCGGGAGCGGGGCCCTGGGCGTGGGCGCCGCCGCACAGCAGCAGGGCGACGGCAAGGGTTGCGGCGATCTTCGATCCGGGCGGCACGTGTTACTCCCCAAGCACCGCCAGTGTGACAGCGCCGGGAAGCCGGCTCAACGCCTACCGCAGGGGCGAATGACTCCTAGTTGAGCCGCCAGATCGCGCCGTTCAGCAGCGTGGCGAAGCCGACCCACGCGAGGTACGGCGCGAACAGCAGCGCGGACACCCGGTCGCGGCGCGCCGACACGGCGATGAAGGCGGCGATCGAGGCCAGCATCGCCACGACGACGCCGAACGCCAAGTCGACCCGGTGCAGGCCGAAGAAGGTCGGGCTCCAGGCGAAGTTCAGGACGAGCTGCAACGCCCACAGCCTCATCGCCGTCGCGCTGGCGGGCAGGCGCTGCCAGGTCCGCCAGCCGGCGATCGCCACCAGCACGTAGAGCATCGTCCAGACCGGTGCGAACAGCCAGTTGGGCGGGTTGAAGGACGGCTTGGCCAGCGCGGCGTACCACGCATCGGGCCGCGTGGCGTAGCCGATGGCCATGCCGCCGCCGATCACCAGCAGCAGGAACCCGGCCAGTGTGATCCAGCGGGACGGAGAAGGGGCGGTGGTGGCGGTCGGCATGCGGCCTCAACGATGAACGCATCCTGTACGTTGCCGCCGGCCGGCGGGATCACTTCCCGCCGAAGCGCGCCCGCAGGCCGTGACCGGCCTCGCGGCCCTTCTGGAACGCCACGTACAGGCCGGGGATCACGAAGATGGCGAGGCAGGCAGCGAACAGCATGCCGCCGAACACCGCCGTGCCGACCGCGCGCTGCGTCGCCGCGCCGGCGCCGGTCGCGATCACCATCGGCACGAGGCCGAGGATGAAGGCGAACGAGGTCATCATCACGGCCCGGAAGCGTTGCCCGGCCGCCGCGGTCGCCGCCGTCACCGGGTCGCTGCCGCGGCCGCGCTCGTGCATGGCGACCTCGATCACGAGGATGGCGTTCTTGGCGGCCAGCGCGATCAGCACGACGATGCCGATCTGGGCGTAGATGTTGTTGTCGAGCCCGGTGACCCAGAGGGCGGCGAAGGCGCCCAGCACGCCGACGATCACCGACATCAGCGCCGCCACCGGCAGCGCCGTGCTCTCGTACAGGCCGACCAGGAACAGGTAGGCGAACAGCACCGACAGGGCGAGGATGAAGCCGGTCTGGCTGCCGGCCTGCTTCTCCTGCAGCGCCGTGCCCGACCAGGCGAAGCGGTAGCCGGGCGGCAGGCTGGCGCTGGCCACGCGCTCCATCGCCGCCAGCGCCTCGCCGGACGAGAAGCCGGCCGCCGGCGCGCCGTTCAGCGTCACCGAGCGCAGGTTGTTGTAGCGCACGATCGACGACGGCGCGGTGGTCAGCTCGACGGTCGCCACCGCCTGCAGCGGCACCAGCTTGCCGCTCTTCGCCCGCAGCCGAACCCGCTTGAGGTCATCGATCGTCTTGCGGTCGGCCGCGTCGGCCTGCACGCGCACCGTCCAGGTGCGGCCGAACATGTTGAAGTTGTTGACGTTCTTGCTGCCCATCGCGGTCTGCAGCGCGCCAAAGATCTGCGGGATCTCGATGCCCAGCGTCTCGGCGCGGTCGCGGTCGAGGTCGAGCCGGACCTGCGGCGTCGCCGCGCTGTAGGTGGTGAACACGCCGGCCAGCTCCGGCGCCGACTGCGCGGCGTTGACCACGCCCTGCGCCACCGCGGCGATCTCCTCGGGCCGTGCGCCGGTGGTGCTCTGGATCTCCAGCTCGAAGCCCGCGGTGTTGGACAGGCCGGCGATCGGCGGCGGGTTGAAGGCGATCACGTCGGCGGTGGCCAGCCGCCGGAACGCCGCGTTCAGCGTCTCGAGGATGGCGAACACCGAGTGCTCGGGACGCGTGCGCTCGGCGTAGGGCTTGAGCGCGACGATCATCATGGCGCGGCTCGGCAGGTTCAGGCCGTCGAGCAGGCTGGTGCCGCTGACCGTGAACACGTTCTGCAGCCACGGCTGGCCCTTCAGCAGGCCCTCGACCTCGATCACCGCCTCCAGGGTGCGGCTGGTCGAGGCGGCGTCGGGCATCTGGATCTCGGCCATGAACGAGCCCTGGTCCTCGTTGGGCAGGAAACCGGTCGGCACCAGGCGGGCCAGGCCGCCGGTCGCCAGCGCGCAGGCCGCCACCAGCCCGACCGCCAGCACGCTGCGCCGGATCAGCGGCCCGGCCAGCCGCAGGTAGCCGTCGCGCGTGCGGTCGAGGCCCGACTGCAGCTTCGCCATGACGCCGCGCGGCGCGCCGCGCCGCTTCAGGATCAGCGCGCACAGGGCGGGCGACAGCGACAGCGCGTTGATCGCCGAGATCACCATGGCGACCGAGATGGTCATCGCGAACTGCTGGTAGAGCTTGCCGGCGATGCCCGGCATGAACGCGGTCGGCACGAACACCGACAGCAGCACCAGCGTGATCGCGACGATCGGCCCGCTGACCTCCGCCATCGCCTGCTCGGTCGCCTGCGCCGGCGTGAGTTCGGGCCTGGTGTGCAGGATGTGCTCGACCGCTTCGACGACGACGATGGCATCGTCGACCACGATGCCGATCGCCAGCACCAGCGCCAGCAGCGACACGGTGTTGAGGCTGAAGCCCAGCACCAGCATCGCGGCGAAGGTGCCGATCAGCGCCACCGGCACGGCGACGATCGGGATCAGGGCGGCGCGCAGGCTGCCGAGGAACACGAACACCACCAGCGCGACCAGCACGAAGGCCTCGACCAGGGTCTTGAGCACCGCCTTCACCGTCGCCAGCACGAACTCGGTGTTGTCGTACATGACCTCGATGGCGACATCGTCGGGCAGGTTGGCGCCGATCTCCTTCAGGCTGGCGCGGACCTGCTCGGCGGTCTCCAGCGCGTTGGCGCCGGGCAGCTGGTAGATCGTGATGCCGGCGGCCGGCTGGCCGTTGTAGCGCGTCGTGACGTCGGCGTTGGCGGCGCCCAGCTCGACGCGGCCGATGTCGCGGATGCGCAGCAGCGCGCCGTTGTCGCCGGCCCGCACCACCACGTTGGCGAACTCCTCGACCGAGGTCAGGCGGCCCTTGGCGCTGATGTTCAGCTGGAAGTCGACGCCGGGCAGCAGTGGCGCCGCGCCGATCCGGCCGACCGCGGCCTGCATGTTCTTGGCCTCGATCGCCGCCACGACATCCTGCGGCGTGACGCCGAGGCTCGACAGGCGATCGAGGTCGAGCCAGACGCGCATGGCGTAGCTCAGCCCGCCGTTGAGGTCGGCGCGGCTGACGCCGGGCACGCGCTGCAGCACGTCGAGCACGTTGATGGTGGCGAAGTTCGACAGGAACAGCGCGTCGCGCGTGCCCTTCGGGGAATGGATCGCGATGACCTGCAGGATCGCCGACGACTGCTTGCGCACCAGCACGCCGTTGCGCTGGACCTCGACCGGCAGCTGCGGCAGGGCGCGGTTGATGCGGTTGTTGACGTTGACCGTGTGGTCCTGCGGGTTGCTGCCGACCTTGAACTGGATGCTCAGGCTGTAGCTGCCGTCGCCGCCCGAGGTCGACTTCATCGAGATCATGTTCTCGACGCCGTTTACGTTGCTCTCGATGACCTGCGCCACGCTCTCCTCGACCGCCTCGGCCGAGGCGCCGGGATAGAAGGTCGAGACCGTGACTTCCGGCGGCACGATGTTGGGGAACTGCGCGACCGGCAGGTTGTCGAGCGCCAGCAGGCCGGCGATCGTGATGATCGCCGACACGACGAAGGCCAGCCGCGGCCGGCGGATGAACAGCGAGGCGATGCGCATGGCGGGCCGCTCTCAGCGGCCGGCCGGGCGGGGGGCCGGCGGTACCGGCCGGGTCTCGACGGTCGCGCCGGGCCGCACGCGCTGCTGGCCCTGGACCACGACCTCCTCGCCGTCCTTGAGGCCGCTGGTCACCGCGATCAGCCCGTCGCGGATGAAGCCGATGGTGATGCGGCGCTGCTCGACCACGTTGCGGCTGTCGACGACGTAGACGTAGGGGCCGGTCTGGTCGATCGCCAGCGCCGGCTGGGGAATAGCCAGCACCTTCTCCGGCTCGTTGCCCTCGACGATCACCCGCACGGTCTGGCCGTCGGTCAGCAGTTCGTCGGCGTTGTCGAACACGGCCCGCGCCATCTGCCCGTCGGTCGCGGGATCGACCTCGACGTCGATGAAGTCGACCTTGCCCTTCTCGCCGTACAGCTTGCCGTCGGCCAGCCGCAGCTGGACGGCGAGCGGCGCGCCGGCCCGCAGGTCGCGCCGCACGCTGAGCAGGTCGGCCTGCGGCACCGAGAACAGGGCGCGGATGCGGCGCTCGTTGACGATCGTCGCCAGCACGCCGGTCTCCGGGCCGACCACGTTGCCGGGCGACGCCAGCGCGCGCCCGATCAGCCCGGCGATCGGCGCCTTGATCTCGGTCCACGACAGCTGCAGCTCGGCCTCCTGCAGCTGCGCCTCGGCATCGTCGAGGTTGGCCTTGGCCTGGAGTTCCTCGCTCAGCCGCTGGTCGTAGACGACCTGGGTGGCGTTGTTGCTGCGCATCAACTCGGCGGTGCGCTTGAGCTGGGCCTCGGCATTGATCAGCACGGCGCGGGCGCTGTCGCGCAGCGCGCGCTTCTGGTTCACGGCGATCCGGTACTGGGCCGGATCGATGGTGAACAGCAGCTGGCCCTCCTGCACCTTGGCACCGTCCTCGAAGTGGCGCGGCCCCAGCACGCCCTTCACCCGGGCGCGCACCTCGACCTTGTCGAACACCGCCAGCCGGCCGACGTATTCCGACTGCGGCGCCAGCGCGAGACGCTCGACCTTCTGGACGCCGACCAGCGGCGGCGGTGCCTTCGCCTGGGGCTGGGCGAGCGCCATCCCCGGCAGGGCGAGCATCCCGCTCGCGAGGGGGATCACCAGGGCGAGGCGGCGCAGGCGAGCGGGCAGGGAAGCGGTCGGCACCAGGAACTCCAGCGGCAGTCGGTCGGGCAGGTGTGACCGCCGCCGCGGCGGCGCGCAAGGACGTTCGCCGCCAGAGCGGCGGGACGCGCCCCCTAGGCCGTGTCGCGCGCGAGGTAGGCCCGGGCGAATGTCTCGACGGCGGTGCGGCCCTGCGGCGTCAGGCGCAGCGTCGCGCGACGCCGGTCGAAGCCGTCGGGCAGGCGGTCGATGAAGCCGCTGGATTCGAGTTCCTGGATGCGGCGCAGCGCCGATGTCATCGGCGCGCCGGTCGCCACCGCCAGGCTGGTGACCGAGATCTTGATGCCCTTGCTCTCGCAGGAATAGAGGTCGAGCAGGATTTCCCAGCTCGCTTCCGGGACCAGGCCGGCCGGCAGGTGCTGGATGCGCAGGCGGCGCAGCCGGCGCAGGTCGCGCAGCACCTTGAGCGGCATCTCCTCGGGCGGCAGGGCCGGTGCGTCGTCGGGCTCGGCGGGCGGGGGCGTCGGTACCGCCGTCGGCGCGGCCGGTTCCAGCCGGATCTCCTTGATGATCTGGATCAGGCGGCGCAGGTCGATCGGCTTGGTCAGGAGGTCGCGCGCGCCCAGCCGCATCGCCGCCACCGCCTCGTCGAAGCCGGCATGGCCGCTGACGAAGATGACCTCCGGCCGCTCCGTCGCCTCGAGGCGGGACAGCCGCTGCACCAGTTCCAGGCCGTCGAGCTCGGGCATGCGGATGTCGCACACCATCACGGTCGGCCGGATGCCGCGCTGGATCTGCTCGAGCGCTTCCCAGGCATCGTGCGCGGCGACGCAGGCCAGCCCGGCGCGGCGCAGCGAGACGACCAGCTCGTCGAGCACGACCGGGTCGTCCTCGACGACCATCACGTCGGGTTGCGGGTCGGTCGCGGTCATGGCGCGGCGTCGGGATCGGCCGGCCGCAGTGCCGCCCGGACGTGGCCCATCAGCACCGGCAGGTCGAGCGGCTTGCGCAGGAACAGCCGCGCGCCCAGCGCCATCGCGCGCTGCTCGTCCTCGACGGTGCCGTGGCCGGTCACCACGAAGACCGGCAGCGCCGCGCCGCGGGCCCGGCCGAGGTCGTCGGCCCGGCGCAGCACCTCGAACCCGTCGAGGCCGGGCATGCGCAGGTCGGTGACGACCGCGCCGACCGAGGTCTCGGTCTGCAGGGCCCGGTCGACCTCGCGCGGGTCGCCGCAGGGCACGACGGCGATGCCGCGCCGTTCGAAGGCGCCGGTCATCACGTCGAGGGTGGCCGCGTCGTCATCGATCAGGAGCAGCTTCATGGACGGTCGGGACTCGGCGATTGTGATCTGGATCACGGCGGCGAAGGCCTCGGCGGGCGAAGAACGGGCCGCGCTTTACACTATTTCACGGCACCAGCGGTGAGAAAACTGTCGGGCGCCCGCGTTCCGCGAAAACATGCTTCCGGATTGGATGCGTTTCGTTTCCCGGGCCGCGGACGATGCGGCAAGCTCAGCGGCGAAAGGGGAACGCGGTGGCGGTGACATCGGACAGGGCGGCGCAGCGGCTCGACCCGGTTTCCTCGTGGTCGAAGAAGCGCGTCGTGGTCGGCTTTGCCGCCGCGCTGCTGCTGGTCTGGTCGGTCGCGGTGGGCGAGATCTGGAACGACTACCGCAACACGCTGGAATCGTGGGCGCGGTACTCGCGCGGCCTCGCGCTGTCGACCGCGCAGTTCACCGAGCAGAGCCTGACCGTCAACCAGCTGGTGCTGGCCTCGATGCTCGACTGGATCGCCGAGGATGGCGTGTCGAACGAGGCCGACTTCCTGCGCGTTGCCGGCAGCCAGTCCTTCTTCGAGCGGCTGCGCGAGCGGACGCGCTACCTGCGCCAGGTCGACGTCGCGACCTTCATCGCGCGCGACGGGCGCGTGCTCAACTTCACCCGCAGCTACCCGCCGCCGCGCATCAACCTCGGCGACCGCGACTACTTCAAGGAGCAGATGGCGGCCAACGCGCCGGCGCTGTCGCTCGGCAACGTCGTGCAGAACCGCGGCAACGGCCGCTGGACCTTCTACCTGGCGCGCGCCGTGTTCGCGACCAACGGCGACAGGGTCGGCGTGGTGATCGTCGGCGTCGAATCGGCCTTCTACGCCGAGCACCTGCGCTGGCTGACCGGCGACAGCGGCGGCCAGGTCCGGCTGTTGCGCCAGGACGGCGTGCTGCTGGCGGACAGCAGCGGCAGCGACGCCGGCTTCGGCGAGCCCGTGAACCTCGCCGCCCGCGGCGTGATGTCGACCGCGCACGCCGTGCCCTCCTTCCCGGCGACGGTCGTGGTCTCGGTCGACCGGTCGCAGTACCTGCTGGAGTGGCGCGATTCGACCCTCATGACGATCGGCGCGGCGCTGCTGCTGTCGTTGCTGGCGGCGCTGATCGCGCGCCGCCTCTACAGCCTGGTCCAGGTGGCCGAGAACAGCCTGCGCGTCGAGGGCCAGACCCGCATGCTGTCGGCCATCCTCGACTCGCCGCTGGCGCTGGCGGCCGTGATGGGTCGCGACGGCCGCTTCCTGTTCACCAACGCGCAGTTCGACCAGGTGTTCGGCCGCTTCGTCGAGGACGGCCGGCTGCGGCTGCCCGGTGCCGTCGAGGGCGCCGCTGCCGTGACCGACTTCCTCGCCGGCCGCTCCGGCGAGCGCCAGGAGATCGCGCTGGCGATCCCGCTGCCGGATCATCGCGCGCTGGAAGTCCGCCTCAGCCTCGCCCGGCTCGACGCCCCCGAGCCCGGCGCCGTGGTGCTGGTCGGCCACGACGAGACGCGGCGGCTGGAGGCCGAGGCGCTGATCGTCCAGTCCGCCAAGCTGATCCGGCTGGGCGAGATGGCGACCAGCATGGCGCACGAGCTGAACCAGCCGCTCAACGTGGTGAAGATGGCGGCGCAGAGCGCCCAGATGGAGATCGAGAGCGCGTCGCCCGCGGCGCACGGCGACGCGGCGCTGGCCGAGCTGTGCCGCTTCGTCGGCGACCGGCTGGCCCGGATCGTCGGCCAGGCCGACCGCGCGGCCTCGATCATCGACCACATGCGCATCTTCGGCCGCGTGCCCAAGGGGCCGCCGCCGGTGATCGACGCGGTGGACTCGTGCCGCGCCGCGCTCGACTTCGTCGGGCACCAGCTCCGCCACTCCGGCGTTGCCGTCCGGACCCGGCTCGACGGCGCCCGCCAGCCGGTGCGCTGTCACCCCGTGCTGCTCGAGCAGGTGCTGGTCAACCTGCTGCTCAACGCCCGCGATTCCCTTCTCTCCAACCGGGTTGGCGCGCCGCGCATCGAGCTGTCGGCGGTGGCGGCGGAGGGCCGCGTCGACATCCTGGTGCACGACAATGGTCCGGGCATCCCGGTCGCGCTGCGCGGCCGGGTGTTCGAGCCGTTCTTCACCACCAAGGAGTCGGGCAAGGGAACGGGGCTGGGGCTCGCGGTGTCCTACGGCATCGTGCGCGACAGCGGCGGCACCCTCGACCTGCTCGACGACGCGGCCGGCTGCACCTTCCGGGTGCGCCTGCCGCTGGTCGTCGAGGACGCGGTGGGTCAGGCGGCGTGCTGAACGTCCCGCGGCATCAGGCGGACGAAGCTGCGGCACCAGTGCTGGCGGATCGCCGGCGCGGTGAACTGGTAATGGTCGCGCAGCGTCACCCAGGCCTCGATCGAGGTCAGCGTGCCGAGCTGGATGTCGAAGGCGCGGCGCTGGCGCCGGGTCGCGCCGGCCAGTTCGGCGGCGAACATCTCGGCGCCGCGCGCCTCGCGCCGCTGGCGCAGCGTGGCGAAGCGGGCGACCAGGTCGCTCTCGTCCGGCGAGGCGGCCTGCAGGGCGCGCCACAGCGGCCACCACGCCGCGCACTCGCGCTCGCGTCGCAGCATCTCGCGGCGCAGGCGGACCAGAACGGTGCCGCGGCGCTCCTCGGCCGACAGCACGAATTCACCCTGCTCGAGCAGGTGGTCGGCGGCGGCCCGGCGCAGGTCGGTGATGGCGGCGAAGTGGGCGAAGATCGAGCGACGGCTGCAGCCCGCGAGATCGGCGACGTCGGCGATAGTCAGGCCCGGGCCGTCGGTGCGCAGCAGTTGCAGGTAGGCCTCGACGATGTGGAGCCGGGTGCGTTCGCCGCGCGCGCGCCGGCCGTCGCAGATTTCCGGC
The DNA here is from genome assembly GCA_020160955.1 of Pseudomonadota bacterium. Classification (GTDB taxonomy): domain Bacteria; phylum Pseudomonadota; class Alphaproteobacteria; order Reyranellales; family Reyranellaceae; genus Reyranella. The sequence continues at coordinate 2,531 of JAIUOX010000083.1, read as the reverse complement.
AGCACGGGGGGAGGTCCTGCCAGGGCGTACCGTGCGACTCCGTCGAGCATGCTGCTTCTCTCTTCCTACCGTTGCCATCGAGGCGAGGACGCCACACGGCCGGCCGGGGTCCCAGAGTGAGCCTGTCCAACTCGCCCGCCGGTCGTGCAGCGGGATCGACGTTAGCCACGCGATGCCCGGGGAACGAACGGAATTGGACCCACTTTGGGTTCATTGCACGCCGCGCGCGCCGGTCGCTCGCCAACTGCGTCCACGCTGGACCGGCTTGCGCTGGAGGGAAGCGTCGGTCCTCGGCACAGTCCCGCGCGATGCTGACTCTCTTCTTTGAGCCGGGAGGCGCCTACCCATGGCTCCTGGCATGGGCCCTGGTGGGAATGACGGCGCTGGAGTTCCGGCCGGAATGACCGGAACCGCCGCCAACCGATTCGCCGTGCTGGTCGTCGACGACGATCCGGTGCTGCGGGACCTTGTCGCCGACCTGCTGCGCGAGCACGGCTACCGGGTCGAGACCGCGGCGAACGGCATCGAGGCGATCCGCGCGGCGCGGCGGTCGCGACCCGACCTCGTGCTGATGGATTGCGAGATGCCGCAACTCGACGGCTTGGCCGCGACCCGGGAGATCCGCTCGCTGCCCGGCCGGCCGGTCCCGGTCGTCATGGTCTCGAGCCGCGACGATGCGGCGACGCGCGAGGCTGCCCGTGCGGCCGGGATCGAGCACTACCTCGTGAAGCCGGTGTCGCCATCGGCGTTGCAGGCGGTGGTTGCCGCGCAGGCCGCGGCGCGGCCGCGCGACGGCACGCGATGACCGTCGACCGCCCGACCCGGCGAATGCTTTCAGATTGGATACAATATCTCAGCAGGCCCGGGGCGATTCGCCTAAGGACGGCGGCCATGAATTCACCCGCCGCAATCCTTGTCGCCTGGGCCGAGCGCGCCGCGCCGCGCCCGAGGCCGGAGCCGTTCCCGTGATCGACGACTGCGCCCCCTTCGACGACGTCCCGGCCGGCGACGGCGCGGCCCGCGCGACCGACCCGCGGGTCGATCGGAGTCGCGCCGTGGCCCGGCTGCGCGATGTCCGCCGCCTGCGCGCCCGCTTCCTGCCGGCGCACCTGTTCGCCGATCCGTGCTGGGACATGTTGCTCGATCTCTACGCGGCCGAGCTGTCGGGGGAGCGGGCGAGCGTCTCCTGGCTCTCGGCCAGCGCCCACCTCCCGCTGACCACCGCGTTGCGCCGTCTCGTCGTGCTCGAGCAGCAGGGGCTGGTCGCCCGCTTCGAGGATCCGGATGATCGCCGCAAGACCATGGTGCGGCTGACCGGTGCCGGCATCGACGCCATGGACCGGTTCTTCAGCCACTTCGGGACCGGCGACTAGCCGCTTCCTCGCGAGGGGGCTAGTCGACCGGCAGCTTATTTTTTGTCCTCGGCGGTCTCACTGCCTATGATGTGGGCAGCCTCGGCGTCGGCGACGGAGGCTCCGGCGGCCGGGCGACCGGGGAACGCGCCGGACAGAGGTAAGAATGCAACACCCCGGACGGTATGTTTTTGTAACTACTAGTACTCATTGCATGACGCATGTACTGGTAAGGGGACGTTTGAGAACCTGAGAAACGGGGAGATTTAGAGATGAAGAAGTTGCTTCTGGGTGCGGCCCTGCTCGCGGCGACGCCCTTTTGCGCGCAGGCGCAGTCCCTCCAGCCGGGTGGCTTCTACCTCGGCGCCGAGGGCGGCCTGAACTGGATGTTCAACAACTCGTTCACCAGCACCCTGACCTTCCCGGGCTTCGGTAGCGGCTCGACGACCACGAACCTGGCCACCAACATGGGTTGGACCGCCGGCGGCGTCCTCGGCTACGACTTCCTCGGCCCCCGCGTCGAGCTGGAAGGCGTCTACCGTGAGAACACCGGCACGCTGTCGATCAGCGGCATCAACGGCAGCGCCGGCTTCGTGTCGAACGAAATCGCCATCATGGGCAACGTCTACTACGACTTCATGGCTGGCCAGGCCTTCGTGCCGTACATCGGCGCCGGCGCCGGTGTCGCCTTCATGCGCGGCAGCGCGCTGGGCGGCTCGGCCACCGCGACCACCTTCGCCTACCAGGCGATGGTCGGCGTTGGCTACAACGTCACCAACGACCTCCGCCTGAACCTCGAGGGCCGGTACCACGGCACCACGACCCCGAACTACAGCACCTCGGGCTCGCTGGGCTCGGCCGCCTACACGCTGTCGAACAACCCGACGAACAACAACGTCAGCCTGATGGCCGGCCTGGTGTTCAAGTTCGGTGCGGCTGCCCCGCCGCCGCCGCCGCCGGCTCCGGCCGTCGCGCCGCCGTCGTTCATGGTGTTCTTCGACTGGGATCGCGCGAACCTCTCGCAGCAGGCCCTGAACACGATCAAGCAGGCGTCGGACGCCTACAAGGCGAAGGGTAACGCCCGCATCACGGCGACCGGCCACACCGACACGTCGGGCTCGGCCTCGTACAACATGGCGCTGTCGCTGCGCCGCGCGAACGCCGTCAAGGATGCCCTGG
>JAIUOX010000082.1 GCA_020160955.1 Pseudomonadota bacterium | reverse complement strand
TTCACCATGATCGAGCGGCGCGACCGCCGCCCGCCCGTCACCTACACGACCTTCGAGGCGCGCGACCTCGGCGGCGACACCGCGACGCTGTTCAAGGACTCGCTGCGCGGCGCCTACGAGCGCTTCCAGCCCGCGCTGATGCTGGTCGGCGCGTCGTGCACGGCCGAGCTGCTGCAGGACGATCCGGGTGGCCTCGCGCGCGCCGTCGGCCTGCCGGTCCCGGTCATCCCGCTGGAGCTGCCGTCCTACCAGAAGAAGGAAAACTGGGGCGCCGCGGAGACCTTCTACCGCATCGTGCGCACGCTGGTGCGGCCCGAGCCGAAGGCGGCCGACGCGCCGCCGCGCGCGCGCAAGAGCTGCAACCTGCTCGGCCCGACGGCGCTCGGCTTCCGCCACCGCGACGACGTGCGCGAACTCACGCTACTGCTCGGCCGCATGGGCATCGACGTCAATGTCGTGGCGCCGCTCGACGCCTCGCCGGCCGACATCGCCCGCCTCGGCGCCGCCGACTTCAACGTCGTGATGTATCCCGAGATCGCCGGCCAGGCCGCGACCTGGCTGGAGCGCACGCTGAAGCAGCCCGCCGTCCGCACCACGCCGATCGGCGACCGCGCAACGCGGCGTTTCGTCGAGGAAGTGGCGGCATTGGCCGGCATCGATCCCGCGCCGTTCCTGGTGCCCGGCGGCTCGCGCGCCCCGTGGTATGCCCGTTCGGTCGATTCGACGTACCTCACCGGCAAGCGGGTCTTCATCTTCGGCGACGCCACCCATGCGATCGCCGCGGCGCGCGTCGCCGCCCACGAACTCGGCTTCAAGGTGGTCGGTCTCGGCACCTACAGCCGCGAGTTCGCCCGCGAGGTCCGCCAGGCCGCGAGCGAGCTCGGCATCGAGGCGCTGATCACCGACGACTACCTCGAGGTCGAGGCGCAGGTCGTCGAGCTGCAGCCCGAGCTGGTGCTGGGCACCCAGATGGAACGGCATATCGCCAAGCGCCTCGGCATTCCCTGCGCCGTGATCTCCGCGCCGGTCCACGTCCAGGATTTCCCGGCCCGCCATTCACCGCAAATGGGCTTCGAAGGCGCCAACGTCGTGTTCGACACCTGGGTCCACCCGTTGATGATGGGCCTCGAGGAACACCTTCTGACGATGTTCCGCGGCGACTTCGAGTTCCACGACGCCGCCACGCCCTCGCATCTCGGGCACGCCACCCGCGCCGAGGCGCCGCGCCCGGCCGCCGCACCTGCACCTGCGCCGGCCCCGGCCCTCGCCGCCATCCCTTCCGCCGCGCCCCACCTCTCGGTCGCCTGGTCGGCCGAGGCCGAGAAGGAGCTGGGCAAGGTACCGTTCTTCGTGCGCGGCAAGGCCCGCCGCAACACCGAGAAATTCGCCGGCGAGCGTGGGCTCGCCACCATCACCATCGAGACGCTGTACGATGCCAAAGCGCACTTCGGCCGCTGACGCGACGCCCATCCGGGTGGTCATCGTGACGATGGACAGTCACCTGTCCGGCGTCATCGTGCGCGCGCGCCAGTCGCTGAAGGCGGAACTGCCCGGCATCGACCTCGCGATCCATGCCGCCGACGAATGGGGCAACGACCAGGCCGCGCTCGATCGCTGCCTCGCCGACATCGCGCGCGGCGACATCGTGATCGCCACCATGCTCTTCCTCGACGAGCACATCCGCGCGGTGCTGCCCGCGCTGGCCGCGCGGCGCGACAGCTGCGACGCCATGGTGTGCTGCATGTCGGCCGGCGAGGTGGTGCGCCTGACCCGGCTCGGCAAGTTCAGCATGTCGGGCGAGGCGATCGGCGCGCTGTCGTGGCTGAAGCGGCTGCGCGGCAACCGCAACGGCGCGGGCTCGAGCGGCCGCGGCCAGATGAAGATGCTGCGCCAGTTGCCGCGCCTGCTGCGCTTCCTGCCCGGCAAGGCGCAGGACCTGCGCGCCTACTTCCTGACGCTGCAGTATTGGCTGGCCGGCTCGGAAGCCAACGTCGCCAACATGGTCCGCCTGCTGGTCGAGCGCTACGCCGAGGGTCCGCGGCTCGGCCTGCGGGCGCGGGTCAAGGCCGGCACGCCGGCCGAGTATCCCGACGTCGGCATCTACCACCCGGCGATCCGCAACCGGATCTCCGGTCGCCTCGAGGACCTGCCGCCGGCCGGCCGCGACCATCGCGGCACCGTCGGCGTGCTGGTGATGCGGTCCTACCTGCTGGCCGGCAACACCGGCCACTACGACGGCGTGATCGCCGCGCTGGAGGCCCGTGGCCTGCGCGTCGTCACCGCCTTCGCCAGTGGGCTCGACGTGCGGCCGGCGGTCGAACGCTACTTCATGGCCGGCGGCCGGCCGTCGATCGACGCCCTGGTCTCGCTGACCGGCTTCTCGCTGGTCGGCGGACCCGCCTACAACGACGCCCGCAGCGCCGAGGAAATGCTGGCCGGTCTCGACGTTCCCTACCTCGCCGCCCACCCGCTGGAGTTCCAGACGATCGAGCAGTGGGAAGCGGCGGAGCGCGGCCTGACACCGGTCGAGGCGACCATCATGGTGGCCATTCCCGAGCTCGACGGCGCCACCGGCCCGATGGTGTTCGGCGGCCGCACCGCCGGCCGGCCCGGCGAATCGAGCCACGAGATGCGGGTCCATCCCGAGCGCGCCGACATGCTGGCCGCGCGCGTCGCCCGGCTGGTCGCACTGCGCCGCACGCCGCGCGCCGAGCGCAAGGTGGCGATCACCCTGTTCAGCTTCCCGCCCAACGCCGGCAACATCGGCACGGCGCAGCACCTCGCGGTCTTCGAATCGCTGCATCGCACGCTCGCCACGCTGAAGGCCGAAGGCTACGCCGTCGACCTGCCGGCCGATGTCGACGCGCTGCGCCGCGCCTTGCTCGAGGGCAACGCGCCGCGCTTCGGCACGGTGGCCAACGTCCATGCCCGCATCGCCGCCGGCGACCATGTGCGGCGCGAGCGCCACCTGCGCGAGATCGAGCAGCAGTGGGGCGCCGCGCCGGGCAAGCACCAGACCGACGGCACCTCGCTGTTCGTGCTCGGCGAGCGCTTCGGCAACGTGTTCGTCGGCGTCCAGCCCGCGTTCGGCTACGAAGGCGACCCGATGCGCCTGCTGTTCGACCGCGGGTTCGCGCCGACCCATGCCTTCTCCGCCTTCTACCGCTGGATCCGCGAGGACTTCGGCGCCAACGCCGTCCTCCACTTCGGCACGCACGGCGCCCTGGAATTCATGCCGGGCAAGCAGGTCGGCCTGTCGAGCGCGTGCTGGCCGGACCGCCTGATCGGCGACCTGCCGAATTTCTACCTCTACGCCGCCAACAACCCGTCGGAGGGCACGATCGCCAAGCGGCGGTCGGCGGCGACGCTGATCAGCTACCTGACGCCGCCGGTCGCCCAGGCCGGGCTCTATGCCGGGCTGGTCGACCTGCGCGCCTCGGTCGACCGCTGGCGCGGCCTGCCGCCCGACGCCGAGGCCGAGCGCGCCGCGCTCGAGCCGCTGATCCAGGGCCAGGCCGCCACGCTCGATCTCGTCGCGGCCGAACCCGCCTGGGGTGCCGACGCCGCGGCCGCGGTCGCCGCGCTGGTGACCCGGCTGGCCGAGCTCGAGGCGACGCTGATCCCGCAGGGCCTGCACGTGATCGGCAAGCCCGACCCGGCCGAACAGCGCGTCGACACGCTGCTGTCGGTCGCCGAGGCGACGCATGGCCAGCGGCCGGACCGCGCCACGGTCGAGGCCGTGGTCGCCGGCGTCTCGCCCGACAAGGCCGCGCCGGCCGCCGCCAGCGAGCGCGACCGCGCCGTGCTGCGCGAGCTGGCGGCGATCGACGCGCAGCTGAAGCAGGACCACGAGACGCCGGCCATCGTGCGGGCGCTCGACGGCGCCTACCTGCGGCCGACGCCGGGTGGCGACCTGTTGCGCACGCCTTCCATCCTGCCGACCGGGCGCAACGTCCACGGCTTCGATCCCTTCCGCATCCCCTCGGTGTTCGCCGTCGAGGACGGCGCTCGCCAGGCCACCCGCCTGCTCGAGGCGCACGCCGCGGCGGCCGAGCCCTTCCCCGAATCGGTGGCGATGGTCCTGTGGGCGACCGACAACCTCAAGAGCGAGGGCGCCCAGATCGGCCAGGCCCTGGCGCTGCTGGGCGCCGCGCCGCGCTTCGACAGCTTCGGCCGGCTGGCCGGCGCGACGCTCAAGCCGCTGGCCGAGCTCGGCCGGCCGCGCATCGACGTCGTCGTCACCCTGTCCGGCATCTTCCGCGACCTGCTGCCGTTGCAGACCAAGCTGCTGGCCGAGGCGGCGTTCCTCGCCGCGTCGGCCGACGAGCCGGTCGAACTCAACTTCGTGCGCAAGCACACGCTCGACTACCAGACGAAGCATCGCTGCGACCTCGAGACGGCGGCGCTGCGGGTGTTCGGCAATGCCGAGGGCGCCTACGGCTCCAACGTCAACCAGCTGGTCGAGAGCGGCCGCTGGGAGACCGAGGACGAGCTGGCCGACATGTTCGCCAGCCGCAAGGGCTTCGCCTACGACCGGAACGGCCGGCCGGCCAAGCAGTCGGCGCTGCTGCAGAGCATGCTGGGCGACGTGTCGCTGGCCTACCAGAACCTCGAATCGGTCGAGCTGGGCGTGACCTCGATCGACCACTACTTCGACACGCTGGGCGGCATCAGCCGCGCCGTGCGGCGGGCCCGCGACGGCCAGCAGACGCCGGTCTACATCGGCGACCAGACGCGCGGCGAGGGCGCGGTGCGCACGCTGTCCGAGCAGGTCGCGATCGAGGCGCGCACGCGCCTGCTCAACCCGAAATGGTACGAGGCGATCCTCGAGCACGGCTACGAGGGCGTTCACCAGATCGAGGCGCACGTCACCAACACGATGGGCTGGTCGGCGACGACCGGCCACGTGGCGCCCTGGGTGTACCAGCAGCTGACCCAGACCTTCATGCTCGACCCCGAGATGCGCGACCGGCTGGCGCGCCTCAACCCGACGGCGTCGGCCCGCGTGGCCAACCGCCTGCTCGAGGCGAGCGACCGACATTACTGGACCCCCGACGAGGATGTCCTCGACGCCCTGCGCCGCGCCGGCGCCGAGCTGGAGGACCGTCTCGAAGGCGTATTCGAGGAGGCCGCGGCATGAATGTAGCGTTGAAGCGACGGGCCGACGGCGAGGGCAGCCTGCAGGTCCACCTCGATCCCAACATGACCATCGGCACCGCCAAGGTGTTCTCGGTCTATGGCAAGGGCGGCATCGGCAAGAGCACGACCTCGTCCAACCTGTCGGCGGCCTTCTCCAAGCTCGGCAAGCGCGTGCTGCAGATCGGTTGCGATCCCAAGCACGATTCGACCTTCACGCTGACCAAGCGGCTGGTGCCGACGGTCATCGACGTGCTGGAGCAGGTCAACTTCCACTCCGAGGAGCTGCGGGTCGAGGACTTCGTCTACGAGGGCTTCAACGGCGTGATGTGCGTCGAGGCCGGCGGCCCGCCGGCCGGCACCGGCTGCGGCGGCTACGTCGTCGGCCAGACGGTGAAGCTCCTGAAGGAGCACCACCTGCTGGACGACACCGACGTCGTGGTGTTCGACGTGCTGGGCGACGTGGTGTGCGGCGGCTTCGCCTCGCCGCTGCAGCACGCCGACCGCGCGCTGATCGTGGCGGCCAACGACTTCGACTCGATCTTCGCCATGAACCGCATCGTCGCGGCGATCCAGGCCAAGGCGAAGAACTACGCCGTGCGGGTCGGCGGCGTGATCGCCAACCGCAGCGCCGATACCGACCAGATCCAGAAGTTCAACGACCGCGTCGGCATGAAGACGGTCGCCCATTTTCCCGACCTCGACGTGTTCCGTCGCAGCCGCCTGCGCAAGGCGACGCTGTTCGAGATGGAGGACGTGCCCGAGGTCCGCGCGGTGCAGCAGGAGTACCTGCGGCTTGCCGCGTCGCTGTGGGCCGGGACCGAGCCGCTCGACGTGGCACCGCTCAAGGACCGCGAGATCTTCGACCTGCTGGGGTTCGACTGATGGACAGCGCGACCTACATCGAACGGCGCGGCAAGATCGAGGCCTACTTCGATCGCACGGCCGCCGAGGCCTGGAAGCGCCTGACCTCCGACGCGCCGGTCGGCCGCGTCCGCGCCACCGTGCGGGCCGGCCGCGACCGCATGCGCGGGACGATCCTCGACTGGCTGCCCAGGGACCTCGACGGCAGGCGCGTGCTCGACGCCGGCTGCGGCACCGGCGCGCTGGCGGTCGAGCTGGCCCGCCGCGGCGCCCACGTCGTGGCGATCGACCTGTCGCCCACCCTGACCGGCCTGGCGCGCGACCGCAGCGCCGGCACCGGCCTCAAGGGCTCGGTCGAGTTCCGCGTCGGCGACATGCTCGACCCCGCGCTCGGCACCTTCGACCACGTCGTGGCGATGGACTCGCTGATCCACTACCGCGCCTCGGACATGGCGGGGGCCGTCGCCGGCCTCGCCCGCCGCACCGGCGAGTCGCTGTTGTTCACCTTTGCGCCGCGTACACCGATGCTGTCGCTGATGCATGCCGTCGGTCGTTGTCTCCCCGGCACCGACCGTGCACCCGCGATCGAGCCGATTTCCTACCGGGACATCCGGGGCAGGCTCACGTCGTCGTCGTCGTCGCACCGCTCGCGTCCCGCCCGTACCAGTCGGGTCGCCAGCGGCTTTTACGTCTCGCAGCTCATGGAGGTCGTTCGCGCATGAACGCCCGCCGGCGTGTCTCCGACCTCTGGACGGCGCTCGGGCCGCGCTGGCTGCCGTTCGCCGACGCCGCGACCGCGGAGTTGCCGCTCGGCCGGCTGCTGCGCCTGTCGCTGTTCCAGGTGTCGGTCGGCATGGCCGTCGTGCTGCTGAATGGCACCCTCAACCGGGTGATGATCGTCGAGCTCGAGGTGCCGACCTGGCTGGTCGCGCTGATGGTGTCGCTGCCGCTGACCTTCGCGCCGTTCCGCGCGCTGGTCGGCTTCCGCTCCGACACGCACCGCTCGGTGCTGGGCTGGCGGCGGGTGCCGTATATCTGGATGGGGACCCTGCTGCAGTTCGGCGGCTTCGCGATCATGCCGTTCGCGCTGCTCGTGCTGTCGGGCGACACCCACGGCCCGGCGTGGATCGGCGAGGCCGGTGCGGCGCTCGCCTTCCTGCTGGTCGGCGCCGGCCTGCACACGACGCAGACCGCGGGACTGGCGCTCGCCACCGACCTCGCGCCCGAGGACTCGCGCCCGCGCGTCGTCGCCTTCCTCTACGTCATGTCGCTGGTCGGCATGGTCGGCAGCGCGCTGGTCTTCGGCGCCCTGCTCGAGAACTTCGCCCAGGTCCGCCTGATCCAGGTGATCCAGGGCGCCGCGCTCGCGACCTTCGCGCTGAACGTGCTGGCGCTGTGGAAGCAGGAGCCGCGCCGCCCCGCCCTCACCGCCACGGACCGCCCGCGCCCGTCGTTCCGCGCCGCGCTGGCCTCGCTCGGCGAGGCCGGACTCACCCGGCGCGCCCTCGTCGCGGTCGGCCTCGGCACGGCCGGCTTCAGCATGCAGGACATCCTGCTCGAGCCGTACGGCGGCGAGATCCTCAGCCTGTCGGTCAGCCAGACCACGACGCTCACCGCCTTCCTCGCCGGCGGCACGCTGGTCGGCCTCGCGCTCGCCGCGCGCTGGCTGGGCCGCGGCGCCGACGCCTACCTGCTGGCCGCCTACGGCGCGCTGGCCGGCATCGCCGCCTTCTCCTGCGTGATCTTCGCCGCGCCGCTCGGCTCGCTCGCCCTGTTCTTCGTCGGCACCACGACGATCGGCTTCGGCGGCGGCCTGTTCGCGGTCGGTACGCTGACCGCCGCGATGCAAGTCGCCCGGGGCGACCATGGCGGCCTGGTGCTCGGCACCTGGGGCGCCGTGCAGGCCTCGGCGGCCGGGCTCGGCATCGCGCTCGGCGGAGCGATCCGCGACCTCGTCTCGGGCCTCGCCACGAGCGGCGTGCTCGGCAAGGCGCTGGCCGATCCGTCGACCGGCTACAGCTTCGTCTATCACCTCGAGATCGGCTTGTTGTTCGTCACCCTCGTTGCCATCGGGCCGCTCGCGCGCCGCGCGTCCCGCCAGCGTCGTCCCGCGTCCTCCAGGTTCGGCCTCGCCGAGCTTCCTGGCTAACTCATTCCATCGGGGAAGGTCGTCACCATGCAAGGCACCATCACAGGTTCACTCGATGTCGCCCAGGTCGTCCTGTACGTCTTCTGGGTCTTCGCCGCCGGCCTGATCTTCTACCTCCGCCGCGAGGACAAGCGCGAAGGCTACCCGCTCGAGTCCGAGCGCTCGGCCCACATCCGCGTCCAGGGCTTCCCGTGGATCCCGGAGCCCAAGACCTTCCGGCTGGCCAACGGCGGCACCGTCATGGCGCCGAACGGCCGCGGCGACGACCGCCCGGTCCGCGCCGAGCCGTTCAGTTCGGTGCCGGGATCGCCGCTGGTGCCGACCGGCAATCCGATGGTCGACGGCGTCGGCCCGGCCGCCTACGCCAACCGCGCCGACGCGCCCGAGCTCACCGTCGAGGGCCATCCCAGCATCGTGCCGCTGCGCGTCGCCGACGACCACGTCGTCCCCGACGAGGACCGCGACAACGATCCGCGCGGCATGGAAGTGTTCGGCGCCGACCGCATGCTGGCCGGCACCGTGCGCGACCTCTGGGTCGACCGCACCGAGCCGCAGATCCGCTACCTCGAAGTCGAGATCGCCGGCGGCCGCCACGTGCTGGTGCCGATGACCATGGTCGAGCTGAAGGCGGGGCGGAAGGTCTACGTCCGCTCGATCCTCGCCGCGCAGTTCGCCGACGTGCCGGCGCTGCGCAATCCCGACATCGTCACCAAGCTCGAGGAAGACCGCATCACCGGGTACTTCGCCGGCGGCACGCTGTACGCGACGCCGGCCCGCCAGGAGCCGCTGTTTTGAGCGAGTTCGACTTCGAGCCGGTGCGCGGGCTGCCGGCCTCCCTGCCCGAGGGCGAGACGCTGCTCTGGCAGGGCCACCCCGACTGGCGCGGCCTCGCGCTGCGGGCCTTCCACGTCGGTCACGTCGCGGTCTACTTCGCGGCGCTGGCGGCCTGGGCCGTCGGCTCGTCGTGGGCCGCGGGCACCGGCTGGGCCGGCGCGTTCGCCGCCGCGGCCTGGGTACCGGCGATGGCGGCGGCGGCGATCGCCCTGCTCGGCCTGCTGGCCTGGCTGTCGGCGCGCACCACGGTCTACACCATCACCAACCGGCGCATCGTACTGCGCATCGGCATCGCCCTGCCGATCATCATCAACGTGCCCTTCCGCGCCGTCGAATCGGTCGGCCTGCGGCGCCACCGCGACGGCACCGGCGACCTGCCGGCCACGCTCTCGAAGGGCTACCGGCTGGCCTTCCTGGTGCTGTGGCCGCACGCCCGCCCGTGGTTCGTCCGCAACCCGCAGCCCATGCTGCGCTGCATTCCCGAGCCCGAGCGGGTCGGCCGCCTTCTGGCTGACGCGATCTCCGCCGCGCCGTCGCGCCCGGCCGTGCGCGCCGCCGAGGCCGCCAAGCCCGTTCCCGCCTCCACCCGCCCCGCCACGTCCGGCTCGATGCCGGCAGCGGTCGCCTGAGAAGGAGCGCGCCGTGAGCCACTCGCACAGCGCCACCCCCCTGCCGCGCGGCGTGCTGATCGGCGCCGCCGCGCTGGTCGCCGTGACGATCGCGCTGGCGGGCACGGCGCGGCTGACCGGCCTCGGCGCGGCACACGTCGCCGAGCCGCCGGCGATCGAGAGTCGCCTGCTCACCTTCGCCGACCAGTCCGACGGCTCGATCGCCGTGCGCGACGGCGCCACCGGCCGGGTGATCGCCGAAGTCGCGCCCGGCACCAACGGATTCCTGCGCGGCGCGCTGCGCGGCCTCGCCCGCGACCGCCGCCAGCACGGCATCGGCGAGGCGCCGCCCTTCCGCCTGTCCCGCACGGTCGACGGCCGCCTGCTGCTGGTCGACACCTCGACCCACCGGCTGGTCGATCTCGGCGCGTTCGGCGCCAGCAACGCCGGCGTCTTCGCCGGCCTGCTGGCGGCCGCCGGAAAGGCCCAGCCATGACCGCCGCCCAACGCCGCGTCCAGGAGGTCGGCTGCACGCTCGATCTCGCCAACACGCCCGACAGCCTGCACGCCCACGTCGAGCTCGACGGCAGCCCGGCGATCCGCCCGGGCGACCGCGTCCTGGTGCACGGCGCGCCGACCGCGCTGGCGCACGGCGAGACCCTGGTGACGCGCCGCCGCGCCACCATCGAGCGCTCGTCGTGGGTCGAGCGCCTGTTCATCAAGATCGCCGCCTACTTCGGGCTCACGGGGCTGCTCGAGATCGGCTTTTCCATCGGGAGGGATCGATGACCGACAAGCACGCGGTGCTGTCCGACGCGACGACCGAGATGGCCCGTCGCGACACCATCCTGACGCCGCGCTTCTACACCACCGATTTCGAGGAACTGGATCGCACCGACATCTCGGCGGTGCGGCGCGAATGGAACGAGCTGATCGCGGAGATGCGCGCCGATCCCAACAAGACGCATTTCCAGCGCAACGAGGAATTCGACCTCGACCTCGCGCGCATCCCCGAGGACCTGCGCGAGGAGTTCATCGAATTCCTCGTCAGCTCGGTGACCGCCGAGTTCTCCGGCTGCGTGCTCTACGCCGAGGTCAAGAAGCGCTCGAAGAATCCCGACATCCGCGAACTGTTCGGCCTGATGAGCCGCGACGAGGCTCGCCACGCCGGCTTCATCAACGAGTCGCTGAAGGATTTCGGGATCGGCGTCGACCTCGGCTTCCTGGCGCGCGCCAAGAAGTACACGTTCTTCAAGCCGAAGTTCATCTTCTACGCGACCTACCTGTCCGAGAAGATCGGCTACGCCCGCTACATCACCATCTATCGCCAGTTCGAGCGCCATCCCGAGCGCCGCTTCCACCCGATCTTCAAGTGGTTCGAGAAGTGGTGCAACGACGAGTTCCGCCACGGCGAGGCCTTCGCGGTGCTGATGCGCGCCAACCCGGCGCTGCTGTCGGGCATCAACAAGCTGTGGGTCCGCTTCTTCGTGCTGGCGGTGTTCGCCACCATGTACGTGCGCGACCACGCGCGGCCGCGCTTCCACCGCGCGCTGGGCATGGACCCGACCGACTACGACTTCGAAGTGTTCCGCATCACTTCCGAGATCTCGCGCCAGGTCTTCCCGGTGGTGCTCGACCTCGAGCATCCCGCCTTCCGCGCCGGCCTCGACCGGCTGTGGCACCTCTCCGAGGCGATCGCCGAGACGCGTACCCGCGGCGGCATGATGGCCTCGCTGAAGCGCGGCGCGCTGACGGTCGCCGCCGCCGCCACCTTCTGCCGGCTCTACCTGCTGCCGGCCAAGCGCAACGCCCTGTCGCCGCAGATCCGCCTGCGGCCGGCCTGGTAGGTCGACGCCCATGCTGCAGGTCGCCATGCCCGCCCTCTGCGCCATCCTCGCCTGGTGGTTCAGCACGGGCGTGGTCATGTACGTGGTCGGCCTGCCGTCGCGCACCCATCGCCTGACCCGCCTCTTCGCGACCGTGGCCCTCGTGCTGGCGCTGGCCGGCCTCGCGGCCACCGCCAACGACACCAGCGAGACCGGCGCCTACCTCGCGTTCGGCTGCGCCATCGTCGCCTGGGGCTGGCAGGAGGTCTGCTTCCTCACCGGCTTCGCGCTGGGACCGCGCACCGGCCCGTGCCCCGAGGGACTCACCGGCTGGGCCCGCTTCTCCGCCGCCGCGCAGGCCATCCTGTTCCACGAGCTGCAGCTGGTGGCGCTGGGCGGCGCGGTGCTTCTGGCGACCGCCGGCGGCGCCAACCCGGTCGGCATGTGGACCTACCTCGTGCTGTGGACGATGCGCCTCAGCGCCAAGCTCAACCTTTTCCTCGGCGTGCCGTTCCTGCATGCCGACTGGCTGCCGGCCAACCTGCGCTACCTCGCGACCTACTTCCGGAAGCGGCCGATGAACTGGCTGTTCCCGGTCTCGGTCACCCTGCCCACCATCGTCGCCTTCGTGCTGGTCCAGGCCGCGCTGCAGCCCGAGATCGCGCCGTTCGAGGCGACCGCGCGGCTGCTCGCCGCCGCGCTGCTGGCGCTCGCGGTGCTCGAACACTGGTTCATGGTGCTGCCCCTGCCGGTGGCGGCGCTGTGGTCGGGCTTCAAGGCCCGCGAGGCCGAAAAGACCTTGGTCTTTCCAACACCGACTATCGACCGGAGGGGAACATGAACTACGAAGCGTTTTTCCGCAGGCAGATCGACGGCCTGCACGCGGAGGGCCGCTACCGGGTCTTCGCCGATCTCGAGCGCAAGGCCGGGTCGTTCCCGCAGGCCACCCATCACACCGGGTCGAGCCGCAACCCGGTCACCGTGTGGTGCTCGAACGACTACCTCGGCATGGGCCAGCACCCGGTGGTGATCGACGCCATGCACCAGGCGCTCGACCGCTGCGGCGCCGGCGCCGGGGGCACGCGCAACATCGCCGGCACCAACCACTACCACGTGATGCTCGAGCGCGAGCTGGCCGACCTGCACGGCAAGGAAGCCGCCCTGCTCTTCACCTCGGGCTACGTCTCGAACTGGGCGACGCTGTCGACACTGGCCGCGCGGCTCGACGACTGCGTCGTGCTGTCGGACTCGCTGAACCACGCCTCGATGATCGAGGGCATCCGGCACAGCCGGGCCGAAACCCGGGTGTGGGCGCACAACGACCCCGAGGACCTCGCTCGCAAGCTGCGGGACATCGACCCGTCGCGGGCCAAGCTGGTGGCCTTCGAGTCGGTCTACTCGATGGACGGCGACATCGCGCCGATCGCCGAGATCTGCGACGTCGCCGAGGCCTACGGCGCCATGACCTACCTCGACGAGGTCCACGCGGTCGGCCTGTATGGGCCGCGCGGCGGCGGCGTCGCCGAGCGCGAGGGCCAGAGCCACCGGCTGACGGTGATCGAGGGCACGCTGGCCAAGGCGTTCGGCGTGGTCGGCGGCTACATCGCCGCCTCGGAGGCGCTGTGCGACTTCGTGCGCAGCTTCGCCTCGGGCTTCATCTTCACCACCGCGCTGCCGCCGGCCGCCGCGGCCGGCGCGCTGTCGAGCATCCGCCATCTCAAGGCCAGTGGCCAGGAGCGCGAACTCCAGCAGCAGCGCGTCGCCAGCCTGCGCCGCCGCCTCGACGCGGCCGGCCTGCCGCACCTGCGCAACGACAGCCACATCGTGCCGGTGATGGTCCGCGACCCGGTGCTGTGCAAGCAGATCAGCGACCAGCTGCTCGACCAGTACGGCATCTACGTGCAGCCGATCAATTACCCGACGGTGCCGCGCGGCACCGAGCGGCTGCGCATCACCCCGGGCCCGATGCACAGCGAGGCCGACATCGCCTACCTCGCCGCGTCGCTCGCCGAGATCTGGTCTTCGCTGGGCCTGCGCCAGGCCGCCTGAACCGCGAAAGGGGAGGACGATCATGATCAGGAACTCCCGAATCCTCGACGACGTCCGGGAACCGGCGGACCTGCGCCGGCTCGACGAAAGCCGCCTCCCCCAGCTCGCCGACGAACTGCGGGCCGAGATGATCTCCGCCGTGTCGCTGACCGGTGGCCATCTCGGCGCCGGGCTGGGCGTGGTCGAGCTGACCGTTGCCCTGCACTACGTGTTCGACACGCCGCGCGACCGGCTGATCTGGGACGTCGGCCACCAGGCCTACCCGCACAAGATCCTGACCGGCCGGCGCGATCGCATCCGCACCCTGCGCCAGGGCGGCGGCCTGTCGGGCTTCACCAAGCGCTCGGAGAGCGAGTACGACCCGTTCGGCACGGCGCATTCCTCGACCTCGATCTCGGCCGGCCTCGGGATGGCGGTGGCGCGCGACCTCCGCGGCGCTCGCAACAACGTCATCGCGGTGATCGGCGACGGCGCCCTGTCGGCCGGCATGGCCTACGAAGCCATGAACAACGCCGGCAGCATGGATGCCCGGCTGATCGTGATCCTGAACGACAACGATATGTCGATCGCGCCGCCGGTCGGCGCCATGTCGTCATACCTCGCCCGCGCCCTGTCCGGCCGCACCTACCTGTCGCTGCGCGAGATCGCCAAGCAGCTCACCTACAAGCTGCCCAAGTCGATGGCGCGGCGTGCTGCCCAGACCGAGACCTTCGCCCGCAGCTTCTGGACCGGCGGCACGCTGTTCGAGGAGATGGGCTTCTACTACATCGGCCCGATCGACGGACACGACATCGACACGCTGCTGGCCGTGCTGCGCAACGCGCGCGACGCGCCGAACGGGCCGATCCTGATCCATGCCGTGACCAAGAAGGGCAAGGGCTACGCCCCGGCCGAGAGCGCGGCGGACAAGTACCACGGCGTGGTGAAGTTCGACATCGTCACCGGCCAGCAGGCCAAGCCCGCCGCCACGAACCCGTCCTACACCAAGGTGTTCGGCGACGCGCTGGTCCGCCAGGCCGCCGCCGACCCGACGATCTGCGCCATCACCGCGGCGATGCCGAGCGGCACCGGCCTCGATGCCTTCGCCAAGGCCTATCCCGACCGCTTCTTCGACGTCGGCATCGCCGAGCAGCATGCCGTCACCTTCGCCGCCGGTCTCGCCGCCGAGGGCATGAAGCCCTTCACCGCGATCTACTCGACCTTCCTGCAGCGCGCCTACGACCAGGTCGTCCACGACGTGGCGATCCAGAAGCTGCCGGTCCGCTTCGCCATCGACCGCGCCGGGCTGGTCGGCGCCGACGGCCCGACCCACGCCGGCTCGTTCGACCTCGGCTACCTCTGTTCGCTGCCCGACTTCGTGGTCATGGCGCCGTCCGACGAGGCCGAGCTGGTCGACATGGTGGCGACGGCGGTCGCGATCGACGATCGACCCTCGGCCTTCCGCTACCCGCGTGGCGACGGCACCGGCGCAAAGCTGCCGGACATCGGCACGCCGCTCGAGGTCGGCCGCGGCCGCGTCGTGCGCGAGGGCACCACCGTCGCCCTGCTGTCGCTCGGCGGCCGGCTGGCCGAGTGCTGCGCGGCGGCCGACCGGCTGGCCCGCCACGGCCTGTCGACGACGGTGGCCGACGCGCGCTTCGCCAAGCCGCTGGACGCCGACCTCGTGCTGCGGCTGGCCCGCTCGCACGAGATCCTGATCACCGTCGAGGAAGGCGCGATCGGCGGCTTCGGCAGCCACGTCCTGCAGCTGCTCAGCCGGCACGACGCGATGTCGCGCGGGCTGAAGGTCCGCAGCCTGGTGCTGCCCGACGTGTTCCTCGACCACGACACGCCCGCCGCGATGTACGCCAGGGCCGGGCTGGACGCCGAGGGCATCGTGCGCGCCGCCTTCGACTGCCTCGGCGCCCGGGCCGGCCTGCGCCCGGCGGAACTGGCGTGACGGCCATGGGACGCCTGGCCCCCGACGGCGCGATGCACGTCATCCTGGCCCAGCCGCGCGGCTTCTGCGCCGGCGTGGTGCGAGCGATCGAGATCGTCGAGCGGGCGCTGGCCAAGTACGGCGCGCCGGTCTACGTGCGCCACGAGATCGTCCACAACGCCTACGTCGTGGGCGCGCTCAAGGCCAAGGGCGCGGTGTTCGTCGACGATCTCTCCGAGATCCCGCCGGGAGCGCCGACCATCTTCAGCGCCCACGGCGTGCCGCAGAGCGTGATCCGCGACGCCGAGGAGCGCGGTCTGCCGGTGATCGACGCGACCTGCCCGCTGGTCGCCAAGGTGCACGGCCAGGCGCGGCGCTACGAGGCGCAGGGCCGCCAGGTCGTGCTGATCGGCCACTCCGGCCACCCCGAGGTGATCGGCACGCTGGGCCAGGTCGACCGGCCGGCGCTGCTGGTCAGCACGGTACGCGCGGTCGACGAACTCGACCTGCCGGCCGACCGGCCGATCGCCTACGTGACGCAGACGACGCTCAGCGTCGACGACACGCGCGACGTGATCGCCGCGCTGGAGCGCCGCTTCAGCGACATCGTCGGCCCCGACGTCAGCGACATCTGCTACGCCACCCAGAATCGCCAGTCCGCCGTGCGCGAACTGTGCCGCGTCGTCGAACTGATGCTCGTCGTCGGCGCCTCCAACAGCTCCAACTCGACGCGGCTGCGCGAGATCGGCACCGAAGCGGGCAAGCCCAGTTACCTGGTCGCCGACGGCAGCCACCTCAGGCCGGAATGGTTCGACAATGTCGGGGTGGTCGGCGTGACGGCCGGGGCCTCGGCGCCCGACGTACTGGTCGACGACGTCATCGAGGCGCTGCGCCGCATCGCCCCGCTGCAAACCTCGGTGTTGGCGGGGCCCGTCGAGAACACCACCTTCCGGCTGCCGCGCGAGCTGGTGGCGGGTTGACCATCGGGCCAGGGAGTACAGGCATGGCCAGTTTGCGCGCGCTGCTGTTCGACGTCGACGGGACGATCGCCGACACCGAGGAGCTGCACCGGCTTTGCTACAACCAGGCCTTCGTGCGGTCGGGCGTCGACTGGCAGTGGGATCGCGCGCTCTACACCGAGCTCTTGATGGTGTCGGGCGGCATCGATCGCCTGCATGCCTACGTCGACCGCCTCGCGCCCGATCCCGCCGAGCGCGACCGGCTGCGCGTGCTGATCCCTTTCATCCATCGCACCAAGTCGCAGGAGTACGCGCGCCGCCTCGAGGAGGGCCAGGTCCAGATCCGGCCCGGCGTGATCGCGCTGATGGAGGAGGCGACGGCCGCCGGGGTGGCGATCGGCTGCGTCTCGAGCTCCAACTGGGACAATGTCGGCACGCTCCTGGGCAAGGTCTTCCGCTCGGCCGAGGCGATCCGCATCGACTCGCGGGTCGGCGGCGAGATGGTGCCGCGCCGCAAGCCGGCACCCGACGTCTACGAACTGCTGGTGCGCATGATGCGCGTGCCGGCCGACGCCTGCGTCGCGGTGGAGGATTCGCCCAACGGCGTCGCGTCGGCCCGCGCGGCCGGCGTGCGCGTGCTGGCCACGCCCAGCCAGTGGACCGCCGGGCAGGACTTCTCGTCGGCCAACCGCGTGCTGCCGTCGCTGGAGGGCGTCCGGCTGGCAGACCTGCAGGACCTGGTGAAGGGCTGAGCCACGCCCGATGTCGGTGCGTCATCCGATCATCGCGATCACCGGGTCGTCCGGCGCCGGCACGACGTCGGTCATGCGCACCTTCGCGCAGATCTTCCGCCGCGAGGGCGTCACCGCGGCCTTCGTCGAGGGCGACAGCTTCCACCGCTACGACCGCGCCGAGATGACCCGCCGGCTGGCCGAGGCGAGTGCCCGCGGGAACCATCACTTCAGCCACTTCGGGCCCGAGGCCAACCTGTTCGCCGAGCTCGAGACGCTGTTCCGCCGCTACGGCGAGAGTGGCCGCGGCCTGGTGCGCGACTACCTCCACGATGCCGCCGACGCGGAACGGCATGGCCGGGCGCCCGGCACCTTCATGCCGTGGCGCGAGCTGCCGGAGGACACCGATCTCCTGTTCTACGAGGGGCTGCACGGCGCGGTGGTCCATGACGGCATCGACATCGCGAGCCATGCCGACCTGCGCATCGGCGTGGTGCCCGTGATCAACCTCGAATGGATCCAGAAGCTGCACCGCGACAAGGAGCGCGGCTACACCGCCGAGGGCGTGACGCGGACCATCCTGCGCCGCATGCACGACTACGTGCACTACATCGTGCCGCAGTTCTCCCGCACCCACATCAACTTCCAGCGGGTGCCGATCGTCGACACGTCGAATCCCTTCGTCGCCCGCCACGTCCCGACGCTCGACGAGAGCCTGCTGGTCATCCGCTTCGCCGACCCGCGCGGGGTCGACTTTCCCTACCTGCTGTCGATGCTGCACGATTCGTCGATGTCGCGCGCCAATACCCTGGTGTGCCCCGGCGGCAAGATGGACCTCGCCATGCAGCTCATCCTGACGCCGCTGATCTGGCGGCTGATGGAACGGCGGGACCGCGCCCGCAAGGGCTGACGGGTCAGGACCAGTCGATGGCGAAGCGGCAGGCGTCGGCGCCGGTGGCGACGCAGGCCAGGATGCCGACGCGCGCCCGCGGGTGGACCAGCGCTCGGTACAGCGTCTCGAAGGTCGCGGCGTAGTAGTCGCAGCGCGGCGTCGTCCCCCGCTCCTGCCGGCAGACCGGGCAGTTGCGGATCGTGAAGACGGTGGGCCGGCCGTGCCGCGCCGAGAACGACCCCGTCCCGGCGAAAGTCCAGGCATTGCGCGCGATGGCCCGGGCCAGCAGCCGGCTCGCCAGCCCGGCCGGGCAATGGCGCAGCACGAGCTGGGCCGGCCGCGGGATGCGATGGCCGAGCAGGTAGACCGCCGTGCGCTCGCCCGCCAGCCGGGCGACCCGGCGCGCGCCGTCGTCGCCGAGGTCGTCGTGCAGCACCCGGTGCAGGCGGATCACCTCGGCCTCGTCGACCATGCCGGTCGGCTGGCGCGCGAGGTAGGCCTCCAGCCCGCAGGCGGCGAAGATCCGCCGCACCGACGGCGGCCCCTCGATCTCGGCCAGCGACTCGATCACCCGGATGATGGCATTGGGCCCGATCGTGCCCGCCGCGGGAAGGACCGTCATGGCCGCCTGCCGCGCCGCTAGTGCGCGGCGTCCTCGAGTTGCTCGGTGCCGCCGCCGCAGGCCATGACCTGCGCCTGGCGCTCGCCGCTGATCTTGCGGTTGTGGCTGGTCTTCCACTCGACCTGGCCGGGATCGGCCCGCTTGCGCGACGCGTCGAAGCCGAAGTCGACCTTGCCCTTGGACTGCGGACCCCAGTAGTTGACGCGCCCGAGGTCGTAGAACTTGCGCTCGAAGCCCGACTTCAGGAACGCCTTGAGGCAGCCCAGCAGGTAGCGGCGGCGCTCGCCGGAGCCGGCCCAGGGATACGAGAACAGCGCCTTGTTCATGTAGAAGCGGCGGTAGTTCTTCATCACCCCGTCCAGCAGCTCGCCGCGGTCCATCGCGTCGGGCTTCATGATCGGCGTCACGAAGTTGTACTTCTCGTAGTCGAACACCTCGACCTTGTCGCCGAGCTCGCGGAACAGGTCCGAGAACGGCCACGGCGTGTACATCGCCCAGTTGGCGAGGTCGGGCTTCCAGTCCCGCGCCATCTGGTAGGTCTCCTCCAGCGTCTCGGGGGTCTCGTTCTCGAGCCCGACGATGAACTGGGCCTCGACGACGATGCCGGCCTCGCGCAGCAGCTGCACCGCCTTCTTGTTCTGCGCGACCGTGGTCTCCTTGTTGAAGCGGTCGAGCTTGAGCTGCGCGGCGGCCTCGGTGCCGAGCGAGACGTGGATCAGGCCGGCCTTGCGGTACAGCGGCAACAACGCCTCGTCGCGCAGGATGTCGGTCACGCGCGTGTTGATGCCCCACAGGATCTTGAGGTCGCGTCGGATCAGCTCCTCGCAGAAGGCGACGAACTTCTTGCGGTTGATGGTCGGCTCCTCGTCCGCGAGGATGAAGAAGCCGACATCGTGGTCGCGCATCAGCCGCTCGATCTCGTCCACCACCTTCTTGGGGTCGCGGATGCGGTAGTCGCGCCAGAACTTCCACTGCGAGCAGAAGCTGCAGGTGAACGGGCAGCCGCGCGCCATGTTGGGAATGGCGACCCGCTTGCCCATCGGGATGTAGATGTACTTGCTCCACTCGAGCACGCTCCAGTCGGGCTCGATGGCGTCGAGGTCCTTGACCGTCGGCGCCGCCATCGTGGCCACGACCTTGTCGCCGTCGCGGAAGGCGATGCCCTTCACGCGATGGCGGTCGACTTCCCAGTCGCCCTCGGTCAGCGCGCGCAGCAGTTCGACGAAGATCTCCTCGCCCTCGCCGCGCACGATGGCGTCGATCCACGGCGCCTCGGTCAGCACCTGCTGGTACATGAAGGTGGCGTGGATGCCGCCCAGCACGGTCAGGGCCTCGGGGTGGACCTCCTTGGCGATCTGCAGCAGCCGCTCGGCCTTGTAGATCGACGGCGTGATGGCGGTGCAGCCGATCACGTCCGGCTCCTCCTCGAGCAGGATCTGCCGCACCTGGTCGTCGTCGAGGTGGTTGGTCATGGCATCGACGAAGCGGACGTCGTCGAAGCCGGCCTTGCGCAGGGCACCGGTGATGTAGGCGGCCCAGGCGGGCGGCCAGTTGCCGGCGATCTCGGCGCCGCCCGAATGGTAGTTGGGGTGCAACAGCAGAATGCGCATCCGGACCGCCCTCCCATGTGTAATGGGAGTTTGACGTTCCATTGACTTGACGGTCCTTGATCTGGATCAAGCTCCGTCAGGTCCGGCGTGTTTTGGCCGTTCAGGGCCGGTACGCCACCACGCGCCCCTCGGCGATCAGCCGGTCGAGGTCCCGCTCGACACCGCCCAGCTCGATGAAGCGACGCCGCGAGATCGGCCGCGAACAGCCGGCAAAGACGACGCAGGCGCGGTACAAGGCGCTACCGCGGCGATAGGGAATGGGGTCTCCCGGTCCGAACGGATTGCCCCGGTAGTCGTCCACCGTGTGATAGTGCGGCTCGCCCACGGGGGCCCTCGTCCCGGCCGGCCTCATCGCCACTCCGCCGACCACAGCGAGAGGTGCGCCATCGCGCCGGCGGCGACCAGCGACGACCCGGCGAACCCGGTGCCGCGCAGGCGCAGGCTCTCGCCGAGCCCCAGCGGCGCGCCGCGATCGACCTCGAGCTTGCCCGCCTGCTCCAGCGCCGACCGGACCGCTTCCTTGATGGCATCGATGCCGGCCGTCGTCGGCCGCGCGTCCTCGATCGCGTCGAGGGCGTAGCTGCGCACCAGGCGGGGCAGCAGTTCGCGCAGCAGATCGGGGCCGGCGAACAGGTCGAGGCCGGCAAAGCGGCCGTTGACCAGGAATGCCGCGCCGACCTGGCCGGGCTGGGCCTCGATGCCGGCGACGAAGTCGTCGAGCGCCGGGGAATGACGCTCGAACAGCGCCGCCGCCGCGCCGGTGTCGGAGTGGATGCTCATCCGCGCAGCCTTGATGGAGATGTCCTCCCACACCCTTCCCTGGTCGCCGCGGGTCGACTTCTCGTGCAGCAGGCTGTCCGAGACCGCGTCGCTGTTGCTGGCCCGCAGCTTGGAGAAGATCACCCGCTGCGCGTCCTCGAAGTGCGACGAACGCCACGACCAGCGGCCCTGCTCGACGCACGACACCGGGATGTCGAGGTCGGCGCCGGCCGGGGCGAGCAGGCTGAGGTTGAGGATGCGGTTCTGCTTGGCGCCGACCAGCTCCTCGCCGTCGAGCAGGAACAGCGGCTCGGTCGCGCGGTTGAGGAGCTTGAGCTGCGGCACGCTGCCCTGCTCGGAGATCTCGCTCACCTCGGCGAGGCCACGGGCGATCGCCTGGCCGAGGGTCAGCCAGCCGGTGGGCGGCGCCGTACCATCGAGCAGGGGAACGACGACGAGGTTGCGGAAGACCTGCGGGGCACCCAGGGACAGGCGCGCCGACAGGGAATCAAGCGTGGGGTTGGTCATCACCGCTATATGAGGGCGGGGGATGTCAAATCCGGACATCCTCCCCGGCGACCGGGCTTCAGGTCTGCAGGACGAGGTCGTCGCGGCCGGCGAGGCGCTGCCAGAGCCGCACCATCGCCAGCGTGTCGAGCCGGCAATAGGCCAGCAGCGCCGTCTCGAGCTGCGCCTTGCGCTCGGGCGCGGTCGTCGGCCGGATCGCCTCGGCGAAGGCCTCCATTGCCAGGCCACCGTCCTTCACGCCGTCGAGCGCCGCGTAGTCGAGGTCCGGTGCCACCGTCGGCAGCACGGCCTTGATGCTCCAGCTGCCGGCCTGGCCGGGGTGATAGTAGAAGCGCCGGGCGATCGGCAGCAGGTCCACCAGCCGGTCGGCGATGCCCCGCAGCGCCCCGCCCAGCGCCGGGACCGCGTCGGCGAGGTCCAGCAACTGTCCCCGTTCGAAGCTGGCGTTGTAGACGAAGACCGGCTCGGTACGGCCGCAGGCCGCGACCAGGCTTTGGGCCAGCGCGGCGGAGGGATGGCGGCCGTCCGTGCCCAGGAACGCCGCGTGCGCCAGCTGCCCGCTGCTCTCGAGGCGGTGCAGGCTGAACTGGAAGGCCACCTGCTGGAAGGGGCGGGTCCCCTTCCACAGGGGAACGGCCGGCGCGATCGCCTCGAAGTCGAGGAACAGGGCCGGCAGGGGGTGGGGCGCCAGCGCCGCCGCCGCGCCCTCGGCATCGAAGTACGGCTGGCCCGACAGGGTGGCGGTCTTGACCCGGCGCTGCAGCGGGTTGAGCAGCGCGTCGGGCACCTCCTCCAGCTCGGCGACGGCGTTCTCGTCGATGAAGGACCTTACCTTGCCCGTGACGCGGGGCAGCACGGACGCCGCGTGGCGGGGCTGCGGCTCCTGTCCCTGGCAATGGGCGGCGAACCCGCACTCGAACGGCGAGCGGCAATGGCCGCCGGTCCGGATGTCCGGCTCCTCCGGCAGGTCGGCGACGCCGTGCGCGTCCTGAAGCCAGCGCCTGACTTCCGGCTCGCGTCCCAGCGCTTCGTCGGTCAGGTCCTCCTCGACCAGCAGGCCGTCATACTGCGCGTCTCCCGGGTACACCCAGCGGCTGTCGACGCGGGCGATCGAGATCGATTCGAGCGGCACGCCGGCGGCGCGAA
>JAIUOX010000207.1 GCA_020160955.1 Pseudomonadota bacterium | reverse complement strand
GGCTGCTGCTGGCCAAGGCGCTGGCCGCGCCGTCCAACCTGCTGGTGCTCGACGAGCCGACCAACGACCTCGACGCCGACACGCTCGACCTGCTGCAGGAGGCGCTGTCGGACTACGACGGCACCGTGCTGCTGGTCAGCCACGACCGCGACTTCCTCGACCGGCTGGTGACATCGACCATCGCGCTGGAAGGCGACGGCACGGCGATCGAGTATGCCGGCGGCTACTCCGATTACCTCGCCCAGCGCGGCCCGCGCGCCGCCCCGGCGCCCGAGCCGGCGGCCCGCAAGGACAAGCCGGCGGCGCCGAAGGAGGCCGCGGCGCCTCCGAAGCAGCGGCTGGGCTACAAGCGCGAGCGGGCGCTGGTCGAGCTGCCGAAGAAGATCGAGGCGCTGCAGGCCGAGATGGCCGCGATCAACGCGGCGCTGGCCGACGCTGGCCTCTACGCCCGCGATCCCAAGGCCTTCCAGGCCAAGTCCAACCGCCTGGCCGCCGCCCAGGCCGAGATCGACGCCGCCGAGACCGAGTGGCTGGAGCTGGAGATGCTGCGCGAGGAGTTGCAGGGGTAGGGAAGGGTCCCTGGCTGGGCTCGGGATGGCAGAAAGCCTGAGTTGACGCCTCCGGGCGCGTCCTTTACCCCCTCCGCCGTGCCCGATTCCGCCGCCATTCCCGCCTCCGACGCCCGGCTCGCCGGCCATCCCGCCGCGCTGCGGCGCACCTTCGCGATCATCTCGCACCCCGACGCCGGCAAGACCACGCTGACCGAGAAGCTGCTGCTGTTCGGCGGCGCCATCCACGTCGCGGGCGCCGTGAAGGCGCGCGGCGAGGCGCGGCGCGCGCGCTCGGACTGGATGAAGATCGAGCAGCAGCGCGGCATCTCGGTCACCACCTCGGTGATGCACTTCGAGTACGGCGGCGCGGTCTTCAACCTGCTCGACACGCCGGGCCACGAGGACTTCTCCGAGGACACCTACCGCACGCTGACCGCCGTCGACTCGGCGGTCATGGTGATCGACGCCGCCAAGGGCATCGAGGCGCGCACCCGCAAGCTGTTCGAGATCTGCCGCCTGCGCGACGTGCCGATCGTCACCTTCATCAACAAGCTCGACCGCGAGGCCAAGGACCCGATCGAGCTGCTCGACGAGATCGCCTCGACCCTGGCGCTCGACGTCGCGCCGATGACCTGGCCGACCGGCTCGGGCCAGGCCTTCAAAGGCACCTACGACCTCGCCCACAACCGCATGCTGGTGTTCGATTCGAAAGAACGCGACCGGATCGGCGAGGTCATCGAGAACTACCAGATCGACGATCCCAAGCTCGCCGAGGAAGTCGAGCTGGTGCGCGCCGCGTACCCGTCGTTCGACATGGAGTCGTACCGCGCCGGCCACCTGACGCCGGTGTTCTTCGGCTCGGCCTACAACAATTTCGGCGTCCGCGAGCTGCTCGACGCGCTGGCCGCGTGGGCGCCGCCGCCGCGGCCGCAGCCGGCCGAGCCGCGGGCCATCGAGCCGACCGAGCCCAAGGTCTCGGGCTTCGTGTTCAAGGTCCAGGCCAACATGGACCCCAACCACCGCGACCGCATCGCCTTCCTGCGCCTGTGCAGCGGCAAGTTCCGCCGCGGCATGAAGCTCACCCAGATGGGCACCGGCAAGACGCTGTCGGTCAACTCGCCGATCCTGTTCTTCGCGCGCGAGCGCGAGATCGTCGACGAGGCGTGGCCGGGCGACATCATCGGCGTGCCCAACCACGGCGTGCTGCGGGTCGGCGACACGCTGACCGAGGGCGAGACGATCAAGATCGTCGGCATCCCGAACTTCGCGCCGGAAATCCTGCGCCGGGTGCGGCTCGAGGACCCGATGAAGTCCAAGCAGCTGCGCCGCGCGCTCGAGGACCTCGCCGAGGAGGGCGTGACCCAGGTGTTCCGCCGCGTGATCGGCGGCGACCACATCGTCGGCGTCGTCGGCGAACTGCAGCTCGACGTGCTGAAGACCCGGGTCGAGGCCGAGTACGGCGTGAAGATGGACCTCGAGCCGGCGCCGTTCGAGACGGCGCGCTGGATCTCGGCCGCCACCAAGGCCGATCTCGAGGCCTTCATGTCGGCCAATCGCGGCGGCATGTCCGAGGACCGCGACGGCTCGCCGGTGTTCCTGGCGCGCAACGCGTGGGAGCTGGGCTACATCGCCGAGAAGTCGCCCGCCATCAAGTTCAGCGACATCCGCGAGCGGTCCTGAAAGGTCCCTCGCTGCGCTCGGGATGACAGCCCTGTCTTGTCATCCCGAGCGCAGCGAGGGACCTTTCGTCATCCTCTCTCCGTCACCGGCACCGTCACGCCGGCCGCGCGCAGCTCCTTCAATTCCTCCGCCTTCAGCGACAGGAGCTCCGCCAGCACCTTCTCGGTGTGCTGACCGAGCGTCGGGGCTGGCGTCCGGATCTCCGGCTTGCCGCCGGTGTGCAGGCGGATCGGCGAGATCGGCACGCGGGTGCGGCCGCGGCGCGGGTGGTCGATGTCGACCCAGAAGCCGCGCGCCTCGAGGTGCGGGTCGGTCGCGACCTCGCGGGCGGTCTTGACCGGCGCGCAGGGCACGTGTGCCTCGTTCAGGAGCGTCACCACCTCGTCCTTGGTCCGGCCGATCGTCCAGGCGCC
>JAIUOX010000206.1 GCA_020160955.1 Pseudomonadota bacterium | reverse complement strand
GTCGCCACGTCGGCGACGCGCGCGAAGAAGCGGCGGATCGAGACGGCGTTCGTGGTGTCGTCGGCGCCCTGGTCGATCACCTTGAGGGTGTCGTCGCGGCCGATGATGGCGGCGGTCACCTGGATGCCGCCAGTGCCCCAGCCGTAGGGCAGCGGCATCTCGCGGCCGCCGAACGGCACCTGGTAACCCGGCACGGCGACGGCCTTGAGGATGGCCCGCCGGATCATGCGCTTGGTCTGCTCGTCAAGGTAAGCGTAGTTGTAGGCGGCATCGGCTGTCATGGGCTACTCCGAGGCCTGCGCCCGTCGCTCGACCTCGCGGCGCAGGGTGCGCACGACCACGAGCTCGGATTGGAAATCGACGTAGTGCGGCAGCTTGAGGTGCTGGACGAAGCCGGAGGCCTCGACGTTGTCCGAGTGGGCCAGCACGAACTCCTCGTCCTGGGCCGGCGAGGTCCGCGCTTCCGACAACTCGTCGGCGCGCAGGGCGCGATCGACCAGCGCCATCGCCATGGCCTTGCGCTCGGAGTGGCCGAAGGCGAGACCGTAGCCACGGGTGAACTGCGGCGGCACCGTTGCCGACCCCGCGAACTGGTTGACCATGTCGCACTCGGTGATCTCGATCTCGGCGATCTCGACCTCGAAGCCCAACTCCTCCGGAACGAAGCCGACGGGGACGAGCCCGTAGCGGATTTCGCCGACGAACGGATGGTTGTTTCCGTAGCCGCGCTGCGTCGAGTAGCCCAGCGCCAGCAGGAAGCCCTCGTCGCCGCGGGCGAGGTTCTGCAGGCGCACCGGGCGCGCGGCCGGCAGGCTGAGCGGCTGGCGGGTCAGGTCGGCGCCGGCGGCCTCGGCCGGCGGCGCTTCCAGCATGCCTTCGCGCTGCAGGAGGTCGCCGACCCGCGGCAGGCCGCGGCTGGTGTCGGCGGGCGCCGTCGGGGCGACCGGGCGCTCGCCGGCGGCGGCCAGCGAGAAGTCGAGCAGGCGATGCGTGTAGTCGTAGGTCGGTCCCAGGACCTGTCCGCCGGGCACGTCCTTGAAGGTCGAGGAGATGCGCCGCTCGGCCACCATCCGCGTCGTGTCGATCGGTTCGGAGTCGCCGAAGCGCGGCAGCGTCGTGCGGTACGCGCGCAGCAGGAAGATCGCCTCGACGAGGTCGCCGCGCGCCTGCTTGATCGCCAGCGCGGCGAGGCCGCGGTCGTAGCAGGAGCCCTCCGTCATGACCCGATCGACGGCGAGGCCGAGTTGTTGCTCGATCTGCTCCAGGCCCAGCTCGGCGAGGCTGCGGTCGCCGCGGCGCCTGTCGGCCAGCAGATCGAGCGAGTGGGCGATGGCCGTCTCGCCGCCTTTCACTGCCACGTACATCTCAGGCCTCCACCGCGATGCCGCGCGGCAGGCCGCACAACCGGTTTCCCGACGTGAACAGGAGATCGAGGCCGCACGGGAACAGCGCGTGGTTGGCGGCCCACTCGGACCAGAAACCGTCCGGAAGACCAGCGATGGCGACCGTTCGCGCCGTCTCGATGCCGGGGCCGCGCCAGGTGGTCCCGGGGCCTCCCTCCAATGCCGGCACCTCGACCAGCACCGTGGCCGCGCGGTCGGGATAGGTGTCGGTGCCGATCTCGAAGCCGTCGAACGAGTCCAGGGAAGCCGCCGTCGCGACGCCGAAGGTCGCTCCCGCGCGCCCGGGCGCGATCGGGCAGCCAGCGTGGAAGCGCAGGAAGTCGCGCAGGGCGTCGGTGTCGATACCGGGGGCCAGCCAGACCGGCGTGTCGCGGTCGGCAAGCGTGAGCAGGGCGGCGGTCGCGGCGAGGCTGATGGTGCCGGGCCCGACGGCCGCCAGCGGCAGGGTCACGATCCGGCCGGGATTCGACGTCGCGTCGAGCACGGCGCGGAACACCCGCTGGCTGTCGTGCACCGGGTCCGCCAGGCCCGGCGAGAGGCGTCCGATGGCGCTCACGCGCCACCTTCCCGGGCGACGGTGAAGAACTCGACGCGGGTCGCGGCGGCGCGGGCGGCGCGTACCTGGTGACGGGTCGTCGCCTCGGCCTCGAGGGGCGCCACGACCAGGCTCTCGATGGGCTCGCGCCACGCCTCGCCCTGGCCCAGCGCATCGAGGAGCGCCACGATCTCGGCCTGGCGCGCATGGCGGCCGGCGACGTAGCCGATCCCGACCTCGCCGCTGTCGAGCCGGACCGCCGCGCGGGTCGTCGTCATCTCGCCGGCGCAGAAGGGCGCGCCGCTACCCGAGATCCGTCCGCGCACCATCACGAGGCCGATCTCGGGACGGCGCAGGATCTCGTGCCGGGGCAGCGGGCCGAGCGCCTCGTTCAGGGCGTCGAAAAGGTCGTCGAGCCGGTCGGCGGGCGCCTTCGCGAGCACGGATAGCCAGCGTTGCCGGCGCCGGTCTTGCGGGGCTGCGGAGGAAGAAGACAGTGACATGGCCTCGCTCGGTGGAGGCGAGACCATGAGAATGTTGCGTTACCGATTGACGGGAGATTGATGAAACTCCCGTGACGACGCCCGCGGTTGTTCACAGGGTCGCGGCGGTCACCGCGCCGGGCGTTGCAGCCGCTCGGCCAGCGCCAGCCGCTCTGCCCTGATACGGGCCTTGTCGAGGAGTTCCTCGACGAGGTCCTGGCCGTGTCGAAGGGCGTCGCGTGCCAGGAACTTGTTGATGCGGCCCACGATCGAGCGACGCT
>JAIUOX010000081.1 GCA_020160955.1 Pseudomonadota bacterium | reverse complement strand
GTTGTCGTACCACGGCGTGAGCCACAATGCCGTCACCCCCAGATCACGCAGATACGGGAGGCGATTGATGAGTCCTTGAAAATCGCCGCCGTGATAATCACGCGGTTTGGCGCGATTGAACAAGCCGGGGGATTTTTGAGGATCATCATTTGCCGGATCACCATTCGCAAAGCGATCGGGCATCAGGAGGTAAATCACATCGTCCGGGGAAAATCCCGCAGGCGCAGCGGCACCGCCGGCAAGCGGCGGCCGCACGGGCCACGGAATCACCGTCGCGCCAGCCGGAGTGGTGACCCGGAGCTGATGCGCGCCGGGTTTCGCGGTAGCGGGAAGGTAAGCATCGCAGAAGACATGCGTGCCGGCGGCATTAGGCACGACATTGGAGATGACGAGTTCGCCGGCGCTTGTGACGGTGGCGCTGGTGAGATTGCTGCCGGTCAGGAGCAAGCGCACGGGATTATGCGCGTGCTGCAACCACCAGTCTGGCGGTTCAATCTTTTGGATGACGGGCTGGCCGGCCGCGCAACCTCCGGTCAGCCAGACCAACGCCAGCCCGGTGCTGCATAAAGTCCGAAACAACATCGTGAAGAAAGTTTTGACGCCAACGCGAAACGATTTTTCGTCAGCCGTAAAAATCAGCGGTTACCGGCGCGGCGTCCGTTCCGCCGCCCAATTGAAATCAGCGCTGTTGGGCACGCTGACCTGATTGTAGTCCTGGAACGCCACACTGCGCCGGATGCGGGAATCCGTCCACCGCTTGATCTCCGAATGCCCGTCCACAAAACTGAAACCACACGCGCCGTTGTGCAGGTAACTGGGCACGTCCGTCCATTGGGCCTGGGCATTCGTCCAGTTGGGATTCACGTAAAACATCGCGTCATTGATGCTGTCGGGATGTTCATCCACAAACAGCCAGGTCATGCTTGGGCCGGGCTTGTTCAGCTCGCTCATTTTCGTAAAGGTCAACTGCCAGCCAAAATTGTATTTATTTCCGGCGCCGATAAACGCGTTCATCGAGACACTGCGCACGCGGGAGGACCAGCCGCGTTGAGCCTGGGCGGGACTGACATAGTTGTCCGCCGGGCAACGATAGATTTTGAACTGTTTGGCGGAGTAGGGCGCCAGCTTGGCGTAGCGGTCATCCGTCAGCATCATCATGTTGGTGTTATCGGTGCTGGTATCCCAGGTCATGTCGCCAATGCACCAGGAGTTGAACGCGCCTGGCGTCGGCCAACCCGGCAAGGAATTCGGCACCAACACCGGGCGGCGCCGCCGCTGCGGCTGGTTCGACGCGGTGATGGTCCGCCAGGCCGTCAAGCTGAACGGCATCGACGGCATCGCGCTGACCAAGCTCGACGTGCTCGACGGCCTGGAGGAGATCAAGGTCTGCGTCGGCTACGAGCTCGACGGCAAGCGCATCGAGCGCTTCCCCTTCACGATGGGCGCCCAGGCCCGGCTGACGCCGGTGTGGGAGACCTTCGAGGGCTGGAAGGAAAGCACGCAGGGCGCCCGCTCATTCGCCGAGTTGCCGGCGACCTGCATCAAGTACGTCCGCCGCGTCGAGGAGCTGGTCGGCTGCCCGGTGGCGCTGCTCAGCACCAGCCCGCAGCGCGACGACACGATCCTGATGACGGATCCGTTCCGGGATTGAGGACGAAGGGCCCCTCGCCTACCGCCGGCCCCTGAGAATCTCGGCGATCAGCGAACTGTCCATCGCGCCCTCGAGGTCGGCCGGCTTGGAGATCAGCTTCACCTCGCGCATGTAGTGGGCGAGGAAGCCCAGCCGCTGGTAGAGCTCGCCGCCCTTGACCAGCGAATAGGTGTAGCGCGGGTTGGTCCACTCGCGGATCAGCGGCGGCGGCACGTTGTCGTAGATCGCCTCGGCCCACGACAGCTTGATGCCCAGCGCCTGTGCCCAGATGCGGCGGGCCTGCCCGGGGTCGCGGTTGACGAGGTCGGCGGCGGCGACCAGCGCCCGCAGGAAGCGCAGCGCGAGGTCGCGATGGAGCGCCAGCCACGAGCGCCGCACGCTGTAGCAGTCGACGTTGGTGTAGATGCCGAGGTTGCCCTCGGTCTCGACGATGCGGCCCTGCGCCTCGTGGATCATGCGCTGCATCCACGGTTCCCAGGTCATGGCCGCGTCGATGCGGTTCTCGGCCAGCGCCGCCACCTGGCTGCCCGGCGTCATGTCGACCAGCGTCATCTGGTCGGGCCTGATGCCATGCTGGCGCAGGATCATCAGCAGCCCGACCTCGGCCGTCCCGCCGCGGGTCAGCGCGACGCGGCGGCCCTTGAGGTCGACCGGCCGCACGACCGGCCCGTCGCGCCGCGCCACCAGCCCCTGGCTGTAGGCGCCCTCGGGGTTGATGCCGATCATCGTCCAGTCGAGGCCGAGCGACAGGCCGGCCAGGAACCCGGCCGACCCGATGCTCGCGAGGTCGATCCGGTCGGCCTGCGCGGCCTCGATGATCGGCGGGCCGGACTCGAAGCGGACGAACTCCGGCGCGAGGCCCTCGCGCTCGAACAGCCTGAGCTCACGGGCCACGAACAGCAGCCAGTCGGCCTGGTCGAGGTAGCCGATGCGCAGCACCCGCCCCTGCGCGCGCGCGACGGCGGGCGCCGCCAGGGCGGCGGCGAGACCGGCGAGGACGGGGCGGCGCCGCATCGCGCTCACCGCGTGGTCGGGATCGACAGCACGGGGACGATGTCCTTGCTGCCCGTCTCGACGAAGGTGAAGAGCAGCAGGATGAAGGAGAACAGGTTCTTCGAGCCGGGATCGCGGTCGTCGATCGAGAACCAGTAGCCGCGGTACGGGATCGCCACGAAGGCGTCGGACGGCCGCTCGGCCCCGCTGGTGATGCGGATCAGCGGCGGCACCGTGCCTTCGGTCGTGAGGTCGCGCTCCGGCGTCGGCCCGACCCGGTGCTCGGCGACGTGGCCGTCGGGCACCGCGATGGTCGACGAGATGTCGAGCAGCACCTCGAAGATCGAGCGCGTCACCATCGCGATCTCGCGGTTGTTGGCCGGCACCGCGCCGAACACGATCTTGTATTCCTTGACCTCGGGATCGAGGTTGAGCAGCGAGGCGACCTTGCGGGTCGCCTGCTGGACCGCCGCCGAGTGGCTGCGCCGGAACACCAGGCTCAGCGTCTCGGCCTTGGGACTGGCGCGCACGCCGAGGTCGCCGGTGTTCTGGATGCGCCCGAGCTGTTCGATCAGGTTGTAGAAGTCGGGACTGGCCGGCCGCACGTGGTCGCGCGAGATGCCGCCGGCGACCCGCCGGTTGTCGAGGCCGTTGATCGACTGCACGCCCAGCCGGAACACGACGTCGACCGGGAAGCCGGCCTGCAGCACGTTCATGATCGAGGCCGGCGGGATGCTGCCCATCATCGAACGGGCGAAGCGTTCGCCGGCCAGCGGCGTGTAGGTGATGGTCGGACTGTCGTTGTAGGTGACGCCGGCGGCGCCGCCCAGCGTCCCGGTGATCGCCTGGAACGGCGGGCCCTGGTTGAAGGTGTTGAACGAGCCGGTGGCGCCGACCGTGCGCTGCAGCGAGTAGCCCGCCACCACCTGGCCGACGTCCATGAAGACCGGGATGTCGCCGTAGCGCAGCTTCACCAGGTTGAGCAGCATCTGGGTCTTCCACGACTCGCCGACCGCGCCGGCATAGTCGAAGCGGTCACGCTGGACCGTCGACGGCCCGATGCTTTCGCACCCGGTCGTCGCCGCCAGCAGGCACAGTCCCAGGAGAGCCCCCGCCCTCGGTCTCAAGCGCTCGAACACGCACTTAGTGTGCATGCTTTTGGCTGGACATGAAAGGTCCCTCGCGACGCTCGGGATGACAACTCTTCGTGTCATCCCGAGCGCAGCGAGGGACCCTTGAGCTTCCCTACTGCAGGTCGACCAGCGTCAGGTCGACGAACCACGACTGCGGCGAGACGAAGCCCTTGACCTTCTTGTTGAAGGCGCGCGGGTTGAGGTCGTGGACGATGTAGAGCCACGGCGGGTTGTCGACCAGCCGCTCGTGCGCCACCGCGAAGTACTTCTGGATGGTCGCGTCGTCGGTCGCCTCGGACAGGGTCTTCAGCGCGTCCTCGAACTTGTCGTCCTTCCATTGCTGGAAGTTCGAGCCGGTCGGCGAGGAATTGGCGGCGGCGAAGTAGCGGAACATCATGCCGACGTCGCTCGACGGCGACGACACGTTCAGCGCCATCGCGCCCTTCAGCGTCGGGTCGTTGGGCACGGCACGGCTGGCGTTGAGCAGCACCTGCCACTCGACCGCGTCGACCTGGATGTCGACGCCGCAGGCCTGCTTGAGGTTCTCCTGCAGCGCCTCGTTCATCGGCAGCGGCAGCATCTGGCCCGAGCCCGAGGTCGAGATCATGACCTTGAAGGACAGCGGCTTCTTGTCGGTGAAGCCGGCCTCGGCCAGCAGCTTCTTGCCCTTGGCCGGATCGAACGTGTAGCGGTTCTCGGGCTTGCCGAACGCCGGGTCGCTGGCCTTCAGCCAGCCGACCGACGGCTCGGCCGTGCCGTTCAGCAGGGTCACGAGGGCGTTGCGGTCGATGCAGTAGTTCAGCGCCTGGCGGACGCGCACGTCGGCCAGCGGGCTGTCCTTGGCCGCCATGTTGTAGAACCACGGCCAGACGTGCGGGTACGAGCCGGTCGAGATCGTGAAGCCGGCCTGCTTGAGCGACGGGATGCCGTCGGGCGGCGGCACCTCGATCCAGTCGACGCGGCCCGAGCGCAGCGCGGCCAGCCGCGTGTTGGCCTCGGGGATCGGCAGCAGAACGACCTGGTCGACCTTGGGCTTCTTCGCGGGATCCCAGTAGGCATCGTTGCGCGCCAGCGTGACGCGCTCGCGCGGCACCACGCCGGTGATCCGGAACGGGCCGGTGCCGGCGGCCGGCAGCATCGCCACCTTCGCCCAGTCCTTGCCGCCCTTCTCGAACGAGGCCGGCGAGGTCGTGAGGATGTAGGGCACCATCCACGGGAAGTACGAGGCCGGCACCGTGGTGGTCATCGACACGGTGTTGTCGTCGATCTTCTTGTAGCTGGCCAGCACCGGCACGCGGCTGCGCATGATGCCGACGGCCTGCGGCTCGAACTGCGCGCTCTCCTTGTTGAAGATGCGTTCGAGGTTCCAGATCACCGCGTCGGCGTTGAAGTCGGTGCCGTCGTGGAACTTCACGCCCTTGCGCAGGTGGAAGATCCACGTCTTCTTGTCGTTGGGATCCTGCTCCCACTTCTCCGCGAGGCCCGGCCGCAGCGTCGCCAGCTGGTCGGTCTTCGTCAGGTCGAACAGGATCAGCCCCTCGAACACCGGGAAGCCGAGGAAGCGCATGCCCTCGAAGCCGTTGTTCGGCATGCCGGTGGTGGTCGGGATGTCGGACGCGGTCATTCCGATCCTCAGGACCTTGTCCTGCGCGACGGCGGGCGCAAGCGACAGGGCGGAAACGGCGAGCAGCGTGGCGACGGACGCGAGCTTCTTCATGCAGGGGGACTCCGTTGTCTGGCGGAATGCCATGCAAGGAGCGGGCCGGGCCTAGAGACCTTTCGACAGCGTCCGGAAGCGGCCGAGGTAGTCGCGGGCGTGGGCCGTGTAATCGATGCCGGGACGGCGCAGGTGGACGTCCGACACCATCGCCCACAGGGCCTCGCGCAGCGCGCTGGCGGCCTTCATGGCGGCGAAGGCGCGGCGCAGCGCGTCGTCCACCCTGCCCTCGAAATAGGCATCGAGCAGCACCGCGTCGGCCGCCGCGTCGTAGGCGCCGTTGGCCGACAGGTTCGCGAGGTCGAACAGGCCGGTGCCGAAGCCGCCGTACTCCCAGTCGATCAGCCACAGCCGGCTTCCGTCGTCGATCAGGTTGCCGGGCAGCAGGTCGTTGTGGCCGTAGACGATCGGCAGCGCCACCTGCGCCGCCTCGAGCCGGTCGGCGCTGGCGAGGTACGCCGGGTCGGCGCCGATGCGGGCGACGTAGTCGCGGATCACCTGGAACACCCAGAAGGCGTTGGCCGGGCCACGCAGGCGGCGGCCGACCTCGGCATGGACGGTGCGCAGGAGCGCGGCCAGCCGCTGCGGGTCGGTGCGCAGGTCGGCCTCGACGAAGGTCCGGCCCTCGACGAAGCGCAGCACCTGGATGCCGGGCTCGGCATGGACGATCTCGGGCGACAGGCCGGCCTCGAAGGCGGCGGTGCCGGCGGCACGCTCGCGGTCGCGGAAGATGTGGTGGACCGGAATGTCGTCGCCGCAGCGCGCCACGAAGCGCTCGCCGGCATGGTCGACCCGGAACGACAGGTTGGTCAGGCCGCCCTCCAGCGGCGCCAGCGTGACCGGCGCCGTCCAGCAGCCCAGCCGCCGCACCCGCTCTTCCAGCGCCGTGTCGGTTTCCTTCCGCATCGCGGCGGCGATCATTTCACGATGCCGGGCGACGCGCTACGGTGGCGCCCAAGAAACGGAGGAACCGATGCCCGACTCGCGCGTCTCGAACACCATCACCGGCCGCGACGCCTTCCTGCGCGTGCTGACCGACGAGGGTGTGTCGAAGATGTTCGGCAATCCCGGCACGACCGAGCTGCCGATCATGCACGCGCTGTCGTCGGCGCCGGAGATGGGCTACGTGCTGGGCCTGCAGGAAGCGGTCGTGATCTGCATGGCCGACGGCTACGCCCGCGCCTCGGGCAAGCTGGTATCGTGCAACGTCCACGTGGCGCCCGGCCTCGGCAACGCGATCGGCTCGATCTACACCTCGCAGATGTCGGGCACGCCGATGATCGTCACCGCCGGCCAGCAGGAACAGGGCCACGGCCTGACCGAGCCCCTGCTCTACGCGCCGCTGGTGCCGATGGCGCAGCCGGTCGTGAAGTGGGCGACGGAAGTGACGCGCATCGAGGACCTGCCGCGCATCCTGCGCCGCGCCGCCAAGATCGCGACCACCGCGCCGACCGGCCCGGTCTTCATCTCGCTGCCCGGCGACATCCTGAACAGCGAGGCGCCGCTCGAGCTGGGCGAGACGACGCGCGTCGACACCGCGGTGCGGCCGAACGACGCCGCGCTGGAGCAGCTCGCCAAGCGGCTGCTGTCCGCGAAGAAGCCGGTGATCCTGGCCGGCCACGAGATCGCCACCGCCGACGCCTTCGGAGAGGCCGCCGCGCTGGCCGAGGCGCTGGGCGCGCCGGTGCTGCAGCAGACCGTGGCGTGGGGCGCCCACTTCCCCAGCGAGCACCCCTGCTACCTCGGCGCGCTCAACCGCGACCAGAAGTACGTGCGCTCCGTCCTGTCGGCCTACGACCTGATGTTCTGCGTCGGCGCCGACGTGCTGAAGATGTCGGTGTGGAGCGAGACCGAGCCGCTGCCCGAGACCACCGCGGTCGCCATGCTGGGCCAGCGCGACTGGGAGATGGGCAAGAACTTCCCGGCCGAGATCGCGCTGCGCGCCGACGTGAAGGAGACGTTGAAGGCCCTCGTGCCGCTCGTGAAGAAGCTGGGCGGCGCCGCGCTGGAGAAGAAGGCGCGCGAGAACATCGCCGAGCTGGAGACGCGCAACTGGAGCTTCCAGAAGGCTGAGCGCAAGGCGAAGCTCGCCGCGCCGGCCGCCGGGGCGAAGGGCCTGCCCGCCGAGTGGGTCATGATGCGCATGACCGAGAAGATGCCGGCCGACGTGATCCTGGTCGAGGAAGGCCTGACCAGCACGGCGACGCTGTTCCACTACTTCCCGTTCCGCGACCGCAACAGCTTCTTCGGCAACGTCAGCGGCGGCATCGGCTGGGGCATCGCCGCCGCGGTCGGCGTTCAGGTCGCCGAGCCGAAGCGCCGCGTCTTCGCGGTGATCGGCGACGGATCGGCCATGTACTCGATCACCGCGCTGTGGAGCGCCGCCAACCAGAAGCTGCCGGTCGTGTTCGTGATCGCCAACAACGCCGGCTACCAGATCCTCAAGAACCGCCTGAAGCTGTTCCACGGCAACGACACGCCGATCGGCATGGACTTCAACGACCCGCCGATGGACATCGCCGGCATCGCCCGCGGCTTCGGCGTGCCGGCCGAGCGGGTCGACAGCGCCGCCGCCTTCGACAAGGCGATCGACGCGGCGCTGGCCCGCACCGACGGGCCGAGCCTGATCGAAGTCATGATCGCGAAGTAAACCCTAGCCGATCGTGCCGTCGCCGTTGAGGTCCTGGCCGACCACCGCCTCCAGCGCCTTCACGCCGGCGCTGGCGCCGGCCAGCAGGCCGATGACGTTGGCGAGGTAGTTGCCGGCACCGTCCAGCGACCACGCCGTGTAGAGGTCGACGCCCGACAGCTTCCACGCGACCTGGTAGCCGGAGCCGACTGCCTCGACGCCGATCGCGACCCAGCCGCCGAACTGGCCGGCCGTCACGGCCGCGCCGCCCAGCGAGAGCCGCGGCCCGGTCGTGGTGCCGTGGGCGTACAGGAGGTATGCGTCGCCGACCTGCGCCAGCGTGGTCGCCCCGACCGTCTCGATGTCGGTCGCCACGATGCCGACGGTGCCGTTGCCGTCGAGGTCCTGCGCGAAGGCGGTCTCCGCGGCCTGCAGCGCGGCGCTGCTGCCCGACACGACGCCCAGCGCGTTGGCGACGTAGGCGCCGCCGCCGTCGAGCGTCCACAGCGTGTACTGGTCGGCGCCGGCATTCTTCCACGCCACCGTGTAGCCGGTGCCCGAGGCCTCGACGCCGATCGGCGTCCAGCCGCCGAACATCCCGGCGGTCACCGCGGCACCGTTGTAGGCGAGTTGCGGCCCGGTCGTCGTGCCGTGGGCATAGAGGAAGTACGCATCGCCGACCCGCGCCAGCGTGGTCACGCCGGCCGTCTCGATGTCGGTCGCCACGACGCCGACGGTGCCGTTGCCGTCGAGGTCCTGCGCGAAGGTGGTCTCGAGGCCCTGGATCGAACCGCTGCTGCCAGAGACCACGCCCACGGCATTGGCGACGTAGGCGCCGCCGCCGTCGAGGGTCCACAGCGTGTACTGGTCGGCGGCACCGTTCTTCCACGCCACGGTGTAGCCAGCGCCCGCGGCCTCGACGCCGATCGGCGCCCAGCCGCCGAACATCCCGACGGTCACCGGCGCGCCGTTGTAGGTGAACGACGGCCCGGTCGTCGTGCCATGCGCCAACAGGACGTAGGCATCCCCGACCCGGGCCAGGGTGGTGCCGCCCGCGCTCTCGACCGTGCCGGTCGGCACGATGCCGATCGTGCCGTCGCCGTTCAGGTCCTGGCCGAAGCCGGCCTCGCGCGACTGCAGCGCGAGACTGCTCGCGGCAACGACGCCCGCGGCATTGGCGACGTAGGCGCCGCTGCCGTCGAGCGTCCACAGCGAGTACTGGTCGGCGCCGGCATTCTTCCACGCCACGGTGTAGCCCGTGCCCGTCGCCTCGACACCGATCGGCGTCCAGCCGCCGAACGCCCCGGCGGTCACCGCCGCGCCGCTATAGACGAGGGACGGCCCGCTCGTGGTGCCCGCGGCGTACAGGAAGAACCGGTCCGCGACCCGTGCCAGCGTCGTGCCGCCGGCCGTCTCGACGGTCGTCGTGACGAGGCCGACGGTGCCGTCGTGGTTGAGGTCCTGCTGGAAGGTCGTCTCGGCCGACTGCAGGGCGAAGCTGCCGCCGCTCACGACGAAGAAGGCATGCGACTGGAAGGTCCCCGCGCCGTCGGCGTTGAGCACGGTGTACTGGTCGGCACCCGCGTCCTTCCAGGCCACCACGTAGCCACCGGCCGTGGCCTCGGCCGCGATCGGCACGAAGGCCCCGAACTGGCCGGCCACCACCGGCGCGCCGAACGCGTTGAGCTGGGGCCCCGCCCCGCCGGCCACCGGTTGGACGAAGTAGTGGGCGTCGACCTGGACGAGCCGCGTCGCGCCGACCGCCTCGATCTCGGTGGTCGAAGTCGCGGTGGCGTCGAGCAGGGAAACGGGCGTGTCTTCGAGCATCCGTCGGCAGGCGCGCGGGATCGTCGCGCGTGGCGGAACAATGGCGAAGCGGCCGCTGACGAACCTCTCACGTTCGCGTGTGCATTCGGCTCGCGCTGGCGCAAGGCCGTCGCTAGTCTTGCCGCTCGCATGACCAGCCCATCCCGCTCCCCCTCCCTGTCCCTCGTTGCTCCCTGGCGCATCGGCGTCGATGTCGGCGGCACCTTCACCGACATGGTGCTGCGCGACGCGGCCGGCGCCGTGCACGTCTTCAAGGCGCCGTCGGTCCCCGCCGATCCCAGCGAGGGCGTGATGGGCGTGCTGCGGCTGGCGGCCGAGCGGCTGGCGATGCCGATCGGACAGCTGCTCGCCGATTGCGCGCTGTTCGTGCACGGCTCGACGGTGGCGACCAACACCATCCTCGAGAAGAAGGGCGCGAAGGTTGGAATGCTCGTCACCGAGGGCTTCCGCGACAGTCTCGAGATCCGCCGCGGCATCCGCGAGAACCAGTGGGACCACCGCGCGCCCTTCCCCGAGGTGCTCGTGCCGCGCTACCTGCGGCTGCCGGTGCGCGGCCGGCTGGCGAGCGACGGCAGCGAACTGGCGCCGGTCGCGCTGGAGGATGTCGACGCGGCGGCCAGGGTCTTCGAGCAGGAAGGCGTCGAGTCGGTCGCGGTCTGCCTGTTCAACGCCTACCTCGACGGACGCCACGAGCGGCAGGTCGCCGATCGCCTCGCCAAGGCATGGTCCGGCAAGTGGATCTCGCTGTCGAGCGCCGTCATGCCGACCATGGGCGAGTACGAGCGCGGCTCGACCGCGGTCGTGAACGCCTACGTCGCGCCCAAGGTCACGAGCTACCTCGATGCGCTCGACAGGCAGCTGCGCGCGCTCGGCCTGCCGCGCTCGCTCCTGCTGCTGCAGAGCAACGGCGGCGCGGTGTCGGTCGAACAGGTCGCGAGCCGGCCGGTGATGCTGGTGCTGTCCGGCCCGGCGGCCGGCGTCGGCGCGCTGAAGGGCTGCGCGGCCGAAGGCGAGGCGGCCAACCTGGTGTCGATGGAGATCGGCGGCA
Organism: Pseudomonadota bacterium; assembly: GCA_020160955.1. GTDB lineage: Bacteria > Pseudomonadota > Alphaproteobacteria > Reyranellales > Reyranellaceae > Reyranella. The sequence continues at coordinate 12,575 of JAIUOX010000081.1, read as the reverse complement.
CCAGCTGCGATGTCATGGTGATGGCCAAGGGCGACGTGCCGGTGGCCGACGAGCTGGTGATCGACGGCTACCACCTCACGACGCCGTCGGTCGAAATCCACACGGTCGGCGCGGGCGGCGGCACCGTCGCCTGGGTCGACGGCGCTGGCCTCCTGCATGCCGGACCGCAGGGCGCCGGCGCACGGCCCGGTCCCGCGGCCTATGGGCTGGGCGGCGAGAACCCGACGGTGACCGACGCGCAGCTCGTGCTGGGCCGGCTGCGGCCGGGCCCGCTGGCCGGCGGCGTCACGCTCGACGGCGGACTGGCGCGCGCCGCGGTCGAGGCCAAGCTCGCGAAGCCGCTCGGCCTGTCGGTCGAGGACGCGGCGGCCGGCATGATCCGGCTGCTCGAGCAGAACCTGCTGCATGCCGTCGAGCGGCTGAGCATCGAGCGCGGCCACGATCCCGCGACCTTCACGCTGGTCGCGGCCGGCGGCGCCGGCCCGATGCACGGCGCCGCGGTGGCGCGCGCACTCGGCTGCAAGCGGGCGCTGCTGCCGCGCAATGCCGGCGCCTTCTGCGCCATGGGCATGCTGCAGTCCGACGTCCGCCAGGACTACCTGCAGGTCTTCCTCGCCGACCTCGACAAGCTCGATCGCGCCGCCCTCGACGCCGGCTTCGCCCAGCTGGAGACCCGCGCCCGCGAGGCGCTGTCGCGCGAGGGCTTCACGGGCAAGAACGCGGTGGTCGAGCGCGAGATCGACCTGCGCTACGACGGCCAGCAATGGCCGGTGCGCGTGGCGATCGGCGCCAGCTTCGACGCCGCCGCCGCCCGCCGCCAGTTCGAGGCCGAGCACCAGCGGCTGTTCGGCCACATCCAGCCCGGCGGCAGGCTCTCCATCACCGCGCTGCGCGTGATCGGCCGCGGCCTGCTCGACTGGACGCCGCCCGCCGCCCGGCCGCCGCAGAAGGAACCGCCACGACCGCGCGAGCGCCGCCGCGTCTGGATCGATCCCGCCACCGGCTGGCAGGAAGTGCCGGTCTACGACGGCGCCGACCTCGCGCCGGGCTGCGCGCTCGACGGACCGCTGCTGGTCGAGGAACGCACGACGACCGCCTTCGTCGGTCCGCGCGACCGGCTCGAGGTCGATGCCCGCGACGACTTCCTGGTGCATATCGGAGGCGCCGCATGAGCCCCGCCCCTACCCTCGACCCCGTCACGCTGGCGCTGGTCCAGAACCGGCTCGACCACATCTCGCACCAGATGGGCTGGGTGATGACGCGCACCGCGCGCTCGCCGATCTTCAGCCAGAGCCACGACTTCTCGTGCTTCCTGGCCGACGCCAGCGGCACGCTGATCAGCCAGGCCGACGGCATCCCGATCCATACCGGCGGCGGCGGCTTCGCGGTGCGCGCGATCCTGCGCGACTTCGCCGGCGCCATCGAGCCCGAGGACGTGTTCCTGCTGAACGATCCCTACACCGCCGGTGGCAACCACCTGCCGGACTGGGTGATCGCGCGGCCGGTGTTCGTCGGCGGCGCGCTGGTCGCCTTCGCCTGCAACCGCGCCCACCAGGCCGACATCGGCGGCGGCGCGGCCGGCACCTACAACTCGGCGGCGACCGAGATCTTCCACGAGGGCATCCGCCTGCCCGTCCTCAAGCTGATCGAGAAGGGCCGCACGCGCGACGACCTGTGGCGGCTGCTGATGCTCAACACCCGCCTGCCCGAGGCGCTCGACGGCGACCTGCGCGCCATGATCGGCTCGACCCGGATCGGCGCCGAGCGGCTGGCGCTGCTGGTGGAAGAGCTGGGCGTCGATCGCGCCGGCGACTTCTTCGAGGGCGTGCTGGCCCATGCCGACCGCCGCTTCCGGTCGTGCGTGGCGCGGCTCGCCAAGGGCACGTGGAAGGCCGAGGAAGTCGTCGACAACGACTGCTTCGAGCCGGTCGACGCGAAGGTCGCGGTCGCGATCACGGTGAGCGACGACGGGCTGGTGGTCGACTTCGCCGGCACTTCGCCGCAGCTCAAGGGTTTCAAGAACAGCTCGATCGCCAACTCGACCTCGGCGGTGTTCATGGCGCTGTCGGCCTTCTTCGAGCCCGACCTGCCGCGCAACGAGGGCGCCTTCCGCTGCGTCGAGATCCGCCTGCCCGAGGGCAGCATGGTCAACGCCCGGCCGCCGGCGCCGATGACCATGAACACGGTGTTCATCGCGCACGAGATCATCCATGCGCTGTGGAAGGCGCTGGGCCAGGCCCTGCCCGAGCGCGCCTCGGCCGGCTGGTCGAAGGCGGTGCACGCGGTGACCGCCGGCGTGAACGGCGACGGCAGCCGCTACGTCATGTACCAGTGGGCGGGCGCCCCCGCGGGCGGCGGCGTCGAGGGCCGCGACGGCTTTCACCTGATCGGCCACCTGATCACGCTGGGCGGCCTCACCCTGCCCAACCTCGAGACCTACGAGCAGCTCTACCCGGTGCGCTTCCGCCGCCAGGAGCTGCGCCGCGACAGCGCCGGCGCCGGCCGCTTCCGCGGTGGCGCGGGCTGCGACTACGAGGTCGAGATGTTCACGCCGGCCGACTACGCCTTCCGCGGCGAGGGAGTCGGCGCGCCGTCGAGCTTCGGTGCGGCCGGCGGCCAGGCCGGCGTCGGCGGCGCGGTCACGCTGACGCTCAAGGACGGCGGCGCGGTCGACGCGCCCAAGTACGGCGTGCAGCGCCACGGGCCGGGCACCTACCGCGCCCTGTCGCCCGGCGGCGGCGGCTACGGCGACCCGCGCACCCGCGACCCCGCCCGCGTCCTGCGCGACGTCCGCGACGGCATCGTCAGCGCCGAGAGCGCCGAGCGCGACTACGGCGTGGCGCTCGCGGCCGACGGGCGGTCGGTCGACGAGAAGAAGACGAAGGCGTTGCGCTCGATCTAGTCATCGTGGGACCGCGCGCCTCCGGCGCGCTCATGCGGCGCGCGAGACGCGCGCGGTCCCGCAAGGCGCCTTAGACGAACTGCACCACGTTCTCGGTGCCGATCAGGTGGCGGCCGACCATCTCGGCCATCGGCCACATCGCCTGCAGGTGCTGGCTGGCGCTCATGGCGTCGCGGAAGCGGCGCTCGAACGGGGCCTTGTCGAGGATCGCCGTCGTGCCGGCGCCGCGGTAGCAGGCGATCGACACCTCGGTCGCCTCGTTCATGCCCCACGTGGTGGCGAGGCGCAGCCGCATGCGCGCGTCGAGATCGAGCTTGCCCTTCGCGGACAGGTCGTAGACCGCGCCCGCGGCCTCGTGGATGAAGGCCCGGGCGGCCGACAGGCGGGCCTCGAGGATCGCGACCTCGCGCTGGATGGCGTGGTTCTTCGCCATCGCGGTGGTCGAGGCGCGGCTGTGACGGCCGCGCGCGAGGTCGAGGTAGGTGTCGAGCATGCGACGCGCGAGACCGATGGTGACGCTGGAGAAGCCGCAGGCGTAGAGCAGCGTCGAGCCGATCGGGTAGAGCGGCCCCTTCTCGCGCCGCTCCTCCGGCACGTCGCGCGCCGGCGCGCGCTCGTCGGGCACGAACAGGTCCTCGACCGAGTAGGTGTCGCTGCCGGTACCGCGCAGGCCGAGCACGAACCAGTCGTCGGTGATCTTCGCCTCCGAGCGCAGGAACAGGAACGAGCGGTCGTCCTGCCGGCCATAGCGCATGTGGGACGTGCCGTCGGGGTTCTGCACGACGCTGTGCGCACCGATGTACTTGGTGTGGCGGCCGCCCGACAGGTAGCTCCAGGTGCCGGTCAGGCGGTAGCCGCCGTCGACCCGGATCGCCTTGCTGTTGCCGTGCTTGGCGCCCCAGGCGAGGCCGGCATAGGGGCCGGCGAACATCTCGGCCGCGGTCTCGTGCGGCATCGACGCGGCCGAGGTGCTCATCGAGACGTTCGACTGGTTGACGAACCAGCCGCAGCTCGCGTCCGCGTAAGCCACCGCCTCGCAGGCCCGGCAGAAGTCGAGCAGCGCCACTTCCTGGCCGCCGAGGCTCCGGGGCAGCAGCATGCGCAGCAGGTCCTGCTGGGCCAGCGCATCGACCACTTCCGGGGTGCACTCGCGGCGGCGGTCCATCTCGGGGCCGGCGGCGTCGAGCACCGGCTGGACGAGACGGGCGCGCTCGGGCGCGGGGGCAAGCGGGGCCTGGATGCGGGTATCCATGGAGCGGTTCCTCGGGACGTTCTGTCCTGAAACTATAGGGCCGCTTCCCTGCCCTGTTCAAAAGCCGCGTTCCGACAGGCGTGGGGACGCCCGGAAGGACGAGAACGGGTCGCACCTGGGACCGCGCGCCTCCGGCGCGCTCATGAGGCGCGCGGGACGCGCGCGGTCCCGGTCGAGCTACTCGGCCGCGAGCGCGCCCGGCTTTGCGCCCAGCTTGGCCAGTTCCTCGGCGATCTGGACGGCGTTCCAGGCGGCGCCCTTCAGCAACTGGTCGCCCGCCACCCACAGCACGAGGCCCTTGGGGTTCGACAGGTCGGCGCGGATGCGGCCGACATGGACGTCGAGGTCGCCGCTGGCCTCCAGCGGCATCGGGAAGTGGTTGGCGGCCGCGTCGTCGACCACCTTCACGCCCGGCGCCTTGGCGAGGATCGCCTTGGCCTCGGCCGGCGAGAGCGGCTTCTCGAGTTCCAGCGCGATCGACTCGGAGTGGGCGCGCAGCACCGGCACGCGGATGCAGGTCGGCACGATCGGGAGGTCCGGCGCGTGGAACATCTTGCGCGTCTCCTCGACCACCTTGTTCTCTTCCTCGTTGTAGCCGTTATCGGCCACCTTGGTGTTGTGCGAGAACACGTTGAAGGCGATCTGGTGCGGGAACACCGAGCGCTTGATGTCCTTGCCGGCGGCGAAGTCGCGGGCCTGGTCCTCGAGCTCCTGCATCGCGGCGGCGCCGGCGCCCGAGGCCGACTGGTAGGTCGACACGACGATGCGCTTCACGCCGGCCGCCTTGTGGATCGGCCACACCGCCACCGACAGGATCGCGGCGGTGCAGTTCGGGTTGGCGATCACGCCCTTGTGGTTGGCGAGGTCCTGCGGGTTGACCTCGGGCACGACCAGCGGCGTCTCCGGGTCCATGCGGAAGGCCGACGAGTTGTCGACCACGACGCAGCCGGCGGCGCGGGCGGCGGGGACGAACTCGCGGCTGCGCGTGGCGCCGGCGCTGAAGAAGGCGATGTTCATGCCCTTGAAGGCGTCGGCTTTCAGCTCCTCGACCTTGTGCGGCTTGCCGTTGAACTCGAGCGTCTTGCCGACCGAGCGGGCCGAGGCGAGCAGCTTGAGCGAGGCGACGGGGAAGTTCCGCCGCTCGAGGACGCGGAGGATCTCGACTCCGACCGCGCCGGTGGCGCCAACGACAGCGATGTGCTGGGGGGCGATGTGCTGGGGCTTCATGATGGCGCGGAACATACAGAAGCCGGCCGGGGCCGCAAGGGTACCGAACGACACCCCTGCCCTGTCATCCCGAGCGTAGCGAGGGACCCTTCAGGCCCCGGAAAGGTCCCTCGCTGCGCTCGGGATGACAGGGAGTGGCGGGCCGCCCCCTGTCCCTATTCGGCGGCCTTTGGCCCCTTCTTCACCGCCGCCATCACACCGGTGGGGTCCACCAGCGAGCCGTGGGCCAGCATGTTGTGGGCGTGGGCCAGGTGGTGCAGGGCGAAGGAGGTCTGCATGGCCGAGAGCCGCCCTTGGGCGTCCTGGGCGGCGTTGATCGCCTGCTTGGTCAGGCGCAGCGCGAACAGCGGCTTCTGGGCGATCCGGTCGGCCATGGCGAGGCCGAAGCTCTCCAGCTCGGCCCGCGGCACGACGTGGTTCACCATGCCGAGGCGATGGGCCTCGGCGGCCGACAGCCAGTCCGCCGTGAACAGGAACTCCTTGGCCTTGCGCACGCCCAGCTCCCACGGGTGGGCGAAGAACTCGGCGCCGCCGACGCCCATCGACACGGTGTGGTCGAGGAACGCGGCGTCCTCGGAGGCGATCACCAGGTCGAGCGGCCAGACCAGCATCAGGCCGCCGGCGATCACCTTGCCGTGGACCAGCGCCATGGTCGGCTTGGGGATGTTGCGCCAGCGCTCGCAGAAGCCCGTGTAGATTTCCTGCTCGCGGGCGTACTGCGCCTCGGCGCCCGGCTTGCCGAAGCCGCCCCACGTGCCGACCGTCTCGTGCTTGCGCATGTTGCCGTGGCCGTCGACCTCGCGCAGGTCGTGGCCGGACGAGAAGTGCGGCCCGTTGGCCGACAGCACGATCGCCTTTATCTCGTCGTCGTGCGCCGCCCGGTCGAACGCCTCGTTCAGCGCGTAGAGAAACGCCGTGTCCTGTGCGTTGCGCGTGTCGGCGCGGTCGAGAACGATCCGCGCGATGCCCGGCCGCGACGTGTCATACTGGATGGGTCCGCTCACGTTGTTTTCCTCCCGAACCTTTCGAGCAGTCTAGCGATGCCCGCGATCCAGCACAGCTTCGTCGAAACCCGTGGCTTCCGCACCCACGTCGCCCAGTGCGGCGAGGGCCCGCCCCTCCTGCTGCTGCACGGCTGGCCGGAGTTCTGGGCGACCTGGGAGCCGCTGTTCGAGCGGCTCGCCGATCGCTACCGGCTGATCGCGCCGGATTTCCGCGGCTTCGGCGAGAGCGGCAATCCCGACAGCGGCCGCACCGACCAGGCCGGGCCGAGCGTCCTGGCGGCCGACATCGACGCGCTGATGGCGGCGCTCGGGATCGAGACGGCCGGCTTCGTCGGCCACGACGTCGGCGCCTACGCCATGCAGCGGCTGGCGATCGAGCACCCGGGCCGCGTCGCCGGGCTGTTCTTCTTCAACTGCGGTACCCACGGCGTCGGCGCGCGCTGGCGCGATCCCGCGCAGATCAACGAGATCTGGTACCAGACCTTCCACCAGATGCCGTTCGCGCCCGAGCTGGTCGGCGCCTCGCGCGACACCTGCCGCGCCTACTTCCGGCATTTCCTGACCCACTGGTCGTATCGCAAGGACGCGTTCGACGGCGTGCTGGAGCGCTGGGTCGACAACTTCCTGCGGCCCGGCAACCTGCAGGGCGGCTTCAACTGGTACGTCTCGCAGAACGCCGGCCGCATCGCGACCATGGCCGGCACGGCGCCCAAGCCGCCGAAGATCGTGCAGCCGGCGCGGGTCTTCTGGGGCCGCCACGACCCGGTGCTGCGCAGCGCCTGGATCGAGCACGTTCCCGACTACTTCGAAAACGTCGAGGCCGGCATCGCGGAGGATGCCGGCCACTTCGTTCACTACGAGACGCCGGATGCGGCGGCGGTCGAGATCGACCGCTTCTACAAGTGGATCGGTTACCGCGCCGGCTGAGCCTCGATCTTGCGGGCGCTGGTGTTCGCCGCCGCGCCCTGCGCCGCCTCGATCACCATGTTCTTCATCGCCTTCTGCAGCTTGTCGAAGGCGCGCACCTCGATCTGGCGCACGCGCTCGCGGCTGATGCCGTACTTGGCCGACAGGTCCTCGAGCGTCTTCGGCTCGTCGACCAGGCGACGCTCGACGATGATGTGACGCTCGCGGTCGGTCAGGCTCTTGAGCGCCTGCGCCAGCATGTGCTTGCGCTGGCCCATCTCCTGGCTCTCGGCGAGGCGGGCTTCCTGGTTCGGGCTGTCGTCGACCAGCCAGTCCTGCCACTCCATGTCGCCCTCGGCCTTGACCGGGGCATTGAGCGAGCTGTCCGGCGCGGCGAGGCGGCGGTTCATGTTGACCACCTCCTCTTCCGGCACGCCCAGCCGGGTCGCGATCTTGGTGACCTGCTCGGGCGACAGGTCGCCCTCCTCGATCGCCTGCATCTGGCCCTTCAGCTTGCGCAGGTTGAAGAACAGCTTCTTCTGCGCCGCCGTGGTGCCCATCTTCACGAGCGACCAGCTGTGCAGGATGTATTCCTGGATCGAGGCGCGGATCCACCACATGGCATAGGTGGCCAGCCGGAAGCCGCGGTCCGGGTCGAACCGCTTCACGGCCTGCATCATGCCGACGTTGCCTTCGGAGATCAGCTCGGCCACCGGCAGGCCATAGCCGCGGTAGCCCATGGCGATCTTGGCCACGAGGCGGAGGTGGCTGGTCACCAGCTTGTGGGCGGCCTGGCTGTCGCCATGCTCGCGCCAGCGCTTGGCCAGCATGAATTCTTCCTGCGGTTCCAGGAGCGGGAACTTCCGGATCTCCTGCAGGTAACGGCTCAGGTTGCCCTCGGGGGTGAGGGACGACGGCAGAGCGGGCAGATTGGCGGCAGCAACAGACATTGGCTTCCCCCTTTCCAGGTACTCCTGAACGAGCGTTTAGCACTCTCGTTCGTCGACTGCTAATGCCCGACCATACTGGTCAGGTACCAACCGAGTCAACTAAATCCGACTAGACCCCTAGGATATTGCGGAATTACTTAACGCTGTTCAGGTCGACGAGGAGCTTTTCGAAGTCTTGGGGCAATTGTGAGGCAAACCGCATCACGTTGCCGGTACGCGGATGTGCGAATTCCAGCACGGCCGCGTGCAGGGCCTGCCGCCCGAAGGCCCTCAACGAGGCCGGTGCCGGGCCGTTCCGGGATTTCCGGCCGTACACCGGGTCGCCGACGACCGGGCAGCCGAGGTGGGCGAGATGCACCCGGACCTGGTGGGTCCGGCCGGTCCCGAGCTTCGCCTCGACCAGCGAGGCGATCGGCGCGTGCGGCGGGCCGAACCGTTTCTCGACCCGGTACTCGGTGAGCGCCGCGCGGCCGCCGGCCTTGCGCACCGTCATGCGCTTGCGGTCGACCGGGTGGCGGCCGATCGCGGCGTCGACCGTCCCCCGCTCGGCAGGCGGCGCGCCCCACACCAGCACCTTGTACAGGCGGGTCAGGTCGTGGACCGCGAACAGCTTCGCCAGCGCCCGGTGGGTGACGTCGTTCTTGGCGACCACCATGACCCCGGACGTGTCCTTGTCGAGCCGATGGACGATGCCCGGCCGGCGGACCCCGCCGATGCCCGACAGGCTGTCGCCGCAATGGGCCAGCAGGGCGTTGACCAGGGTGCGGTCGGGATTGCCCGGCGCGGGGTGGACGACCATGCCGGCGGGCTTGTTCACGACCAGCAGGTCGTCGTCCTCGTACAGGACCTCGAGCGCGATCTCCTGCGCCAGCGGCTCGGCCGGCTCGGGCTCGGGAATGTCGACGACGTAGGTCTCGCCCGTTTTGACCTTGCGGGACGGCTCTTCTATCGTCCGGCCGTCCGCAAGCGCCACCCGGCGGCTTTCGATCAGCGCCTTCACGCGGCTACGCGTGAGGGACGGCAGGGCCGCCGCCAGCGCGCGGTCGAGTCGTTCCCCCGAGGCGCTGTCTTCGACGGTCACGATGTGGCGGCCGGCGTCGCTCATGGAGTGTTCGTGGCGTCTTCCTCTCAGCCCAGGTCGCAGATCTGGATCAAGTCGCTGGTGATCGGCATGGGCGTGCTGATCGTGGTCGGCTTCATCGTCGTCGTCGTCGAACTCGGGCGCCGCATGTCTACGCTGTCCGGCGGCCGCCCGCCAGCCGCCGCGGCGTTCGCCGAGCGCGTCGCCCTGCCGCCCGGCGCGCGCATCGTGTCGGTGTCGGCCACCGCCGACCGAGTGATCGCGCATGTCGAGGTACCGGGCGGACCGGCCATGGCCTACATCGTCGACCCGCGCTCGGGCGCCCTGCTCGGCACCGTCGAGTTCGCCCCCGGCATCGGTCGCTGATCCCCCTCTCCAAGCATCAAGAAAGCCCCATGAACTTCCGCAGCGACAACGAGGTCGGCGCCCATCCCGCCGTGCTGGCCGCCGTCACGAAGGCCTTCACCAGCGGCAGCGCCTTTTCCTACGGCGCCGACGACTGGACGCAGCGCGTCGAGCGCCGGCTGCGCGACCTGTTCGACAAGCCGGACCTGGTGGTCCAGCCGGTGATCACCGGCACCGCCGCCAACAGCCTGGCGCTGGCCTGCTGCACGCCGCCGTGGGGCGCCGTGTTCTGCCACGCCACGTCGCACATCGCGGCCGAGGAGACCGGCGCGCCGGAGTTCTACACCGGCGGCGCGCGGCTGTTCCGGATCGACGGCCCGGCCGGCAAGATCGACCCGGTGAAGTTCGCGGAAGCCGCCGCGCAGCCGGTCTACGGCGTGCCGCACTTCTCGCAGCCAACGGCGCTGTCGATCACCCAGGCGACGGAATGCGGCACGGTATATGGGCCGGAGGAAGTCGCCGCGCTGTCGACCATCGCCCGCCGGCACGACCTCGCGGTCCACATGGACGGCGCCCGCTTCGCCAACGCGCTGGCCTATGTCGGCTGTTCGCCGGCCGAGCTGACCTGGAAGGCCGGGGTCGACGTGCTGAGCTTCGGCGCCACCAAGAACGGCGTGCTGGCGGCCGAGGCGGTGGTGTTCTTCAAGCCCGAGCTGGCGAAGGACTATCCCTACCGCTCCAAGCGCGGCGGCCACATGCTGTCCAAGATGCGGCTGATCTCGTCGCAGCTCGAGGCCTACCTCGACAACGGCCTGTGGCTCGACAACGCCCGCCACGCCAACGCCATGGCGCGCCGGCTGGTCGCCGGCCTCTCCGCCCTGCCCGGCACGCAGCTGATGTACCCGGTCGAGGCCAACGAGATCTTCGTGGTGATGCAGGCCCATCGCCACGATGCCCTGCAGGCGGCCGGCGCGAAGTACCATCCGTGGCCGTCCGACCGCCCGGGCGAGCGCGCCTTCCGCCTCGTCACCGCCTTCGACACCGATCCCGCCGACGTCGACAATTTCCTCTCGATCGCCAAAGCTGCCTGATCTCCCCAACAGGAGGACGACCATGACGCACCAGCGCACGCTGACCGCCGCCCACTGGGGCGTCTACGAGGTCGAGTACGACGACGCCGGCCAGCCGGTGAAGCTCCACCCGTTCAGCCAGGACCCCGATCCCTCGCCGATCGGCCTGCACATGCTGTCCGACGAGGTGACGCGCCTGCGGGTGCGCCGGCCGTCGATCCGCAAGAGCTGGCTGGAGAAAGGTCCCGGCGCAAACCCGGAGAAGCGCGGCCAGGAGCCGTTCGTCGAGGTGCCATGGGACGAGGCGCTCGACCTCGTCGCGAAGGACATCGACCGGGTGCGCAAGCAGCATTCGAACCGCGCGATTTTCGGCGGCTCCTATGGCTGGTCGAGCGCCGGGCGCTTCCACCACGCCCAGAGCCAGGTCCACCGCTTCCTCAATTCGGTCGGCGGCTACGTCCGCCACCAGGATTCCTACAGCCTCGCCGCGGCGCGGGTGCTGATGCCGCACATCGTCGCCTCGATGGACGAGCTGATGGTGATGCACACGCCGTGGGAGGTGCTGGCCGAGCATTGCAAGCTGTTCGTGTCGTTCGGCGGCGTGCCGCACAAGAACAGCCAGATCAACGCCGGCGGCGCGACGCAGCACCACGTCAAGGGCGGCCTCTACGGCCTGCGCGCCAGGGGCGTGCGCTTCATCAACGTCACGCCGACCGCCGACGACCTCGACACCGGCGGCGACGTCGAGTGGCTGGCGATCCGGCCCAACACCGACACCGCCCTGATCCTCGCGCTGTGCCACACGCTGGTGAGCGAGAACCTGCACGACAAGGACTTCCTCGCGCGCTGCACCGTCGGCTTCGAGCGCTTCGCGCCGTCGCTCGCCGGCAAGGACGCGGCGTGGGCGTCGAAGATCACCGGTATCCCCGCGCCGCGCATCGTGGCGCTGGCGCGCGAGATGGCGGCGACCCGCACGACCATCAACATCAACTGGTCGCTGCAGCGCAGCCACCACGGCGAGCAGCCGTTCTGGGCGCTGGTCACGCTGGCCTGCCTGCTCGGCCAGGTCGGCCTGCCGGGCGGCCCACAGGACGCAGAAGCGGACCCAGGGCGTGTCGCCGGCAGACTTCTCGGCGAGAGCGGAGAGCGCGAGCAGGGTCGAGACGATGCTGACCAGCACCTGCTGCCTCCTTCCTGTCTTCGCCTTCCAACCCACTGCCGGCTCCTTTCCGTCGCACCGGCGCTATGGTCAGTCAGGTTGGGAGGGGTGGGGATAAGTATTTCTGGACGTCGAACAGAAAGAAGGGGTTGGCGGAAAAGAGCGGGGAATCGATCCACCGGGCAGGCGGTGTCTTGGCCGCCGCACACCCTCGCGCGATCGTCTTCCCGGCGGCCGGAGGCCAGCCGGGAACCATTGATCGCTGGCAAGTCGACCGCTGTCGGTCAGGTTTCCGAGGCGGCGTTTTCGGCGTGTAACCGGAGAGAAGAATGGATACCGGATGGCCTTCGGCCTCCGGCATGACGGAAGTATGGGTGTGTGGGACGCACTGGTGGCCTTCGGTCGCCGGGAATACGGAAGAGGCGTGGGGGGCAGTGGGGACGTGGACGACGGGACCGAACACCTCAACGCCGTTGACGCAAAGGCGGCAGATCGGTTCTTCGGTTTTTCCGAAGAGGGCCGTTCGCGCTCGCAACGCCAGCCCTCACTTCTTCCGGACGAGACCCCTCACCTTGCGGCCTTTCGGTCCGTAGTCGGCCAGGACCTCGCTGCAGAAGATGTCCCTTTGCCCGGGCTCGATATAGATGCTCGGGAGCATCCGGCTCTTGGTCTCGCCGCT
>JAIUOX010000080.1 GCA_020160955.1 Pseudomonadota bacterium | reverse complement strand
TCGGAGACCAGGGCATTGACCTGCGCCCGGAACGACGCGGCCAGCCGCGCGAGGTTGCCGATGCGCTCCGGCAGCACCGCCTCGATGCGGGCGCGCAGGCTGGCGGCCAGCGTCGGCGAGGCACCGCCGGTCGAGATCGCGACCACCACGTCGCCGCGATCGACGATCGCCGGCAGGATGAAGTCGCACAGCGCGGGCCGGTCGATGACGTTCACGGGGACGCCGGCGGCGCGGGCCACGGCCTGCGCCGCGGTGTCCCGCGCGAGGTCGCCGGTGGCCACGAAGGCCGCGACGGCGCCGGCGAGATCGGCAGGCGCGAGGACGCCGACCTGGCGGACCTCGGCGCCGGCGGCCCGCACCAGCGCGACCCGGCGCTCGGCGGCCGGTCCCTCGCCCACCACCACGACCGGGCGGCCGGCGAGGTCGAAGAACAGCGGCAGGTGGTTCACGACACCGTCACGCGCAGCAGGACATGGAAGCCCAGCAGGGCGGCCGCCTGGCCAGCCGACCAGGCCCACGGGCGGGCGGCCGGAAAACGCTGGAAAATCTGGGACATTGATACGACTCCGCCGATCCTCGGCTGACCCCTTGGATCTGGCGCTTGATCGCACATCCACCACGATTTGATTTCCCGAAGGTTTTCGCCGGGGCAGCAATTCCTGCCGTCTCAGGGGCCGAAGAAGGAAAGTTTTCCTCCCCCGGGACGCCCCGGGCGCCCCTTGACGCCCGGCGGCCGCTTCCTAAATCACCGGTGTCTCCCGCGCCCATTTCGGGGCGGGAGCGGCAACCACATCGCTCATTGGAGGATGATCATCATGCGTACGTTCGACTATTCCCCGTTTTACCGTGCCACCGTCGGCTTCGACCGGGTCTTCGACCTGCTCGACTCGGTGGCCACCCAGACCGGCACCAACGGTTACCCGCCGTACAACATCGAGAAGGCGGGCGATAACGCCTACCGGATCGTGATGGCCGTCGCCGGCTTCTCCGAGGCCGAGCTGAACGTGACCCAGAAGGAGAACGAGCTGCTGGTCACCGGCCAGGCCCAGAACGGCCAGGACGACAGGCAGTACTTGTACCGCGGCATCGCCGGTCGCAACTTCGAGCGCCGCTTCCAGCTCGCCGACCACGTGAAGGTGACCGGTGCGAAGCTCGCCAACGGCCTGCTGACCATCGAGCTGCAGCGCGAGATCCCGGAGGAGAAGAAGCCCCGCGCGATCCCGGTCGAGGCCGAGAAGCCGGCCCTGATCCAGACCAACGTCGCGCAGCACTGAGTATCGCTCGCGCCTGGCAGATCAGGATGCGAAACGGAGGGCGTCGCGGTCGAACCGCGGCGCCCTTTTTCGTTGCCCGTCCGCGGGAGCCGGCGGACACTTCGGACATGACACTCTCCGCCCAGCTCACCCACTTCGGACTCCATGCCAACGATCTCAAGGGCATGGTCGACTTCTATACCCGCGTCATGGGCTTCGTGATCAGCGACACCGGCAAGAGCAGCGCCGGCAACGAGATCTTCTTCATGACGCAGGATCCCGACTGCCATCACCAGTTCGTGCTGTTCGACGGCCGGCCCAAGGACCTGCCGTTCAACCCGGTGAACCAGATCTCCTTCCGCCTCGACTCGCTGGACACGCTGAAGGCCTACCGCAAGCGCCTCGCCGAGAACGGCATCCAGCCGATGCGGGTCACCGACCACGGCAATGCCTGGGCCTTCTACTTCAAGGACCCCGAGGGCAACCCGGTCGAGATGTACTGCGACACCCCGTTCTACACGCCGCAGCCGTGCGGCGAGCCGCTCGACCTCGACCAGGACAACGACGAGATCCTGAAGCGCACCGAAGCGATGTGCCGCAGCCGCCCCCGCTTCATGAGCCGCGAGGCCTGGATGAAGGACATCCAGTCGAGGCTCGACGCCCGCTAGGGACAGCGAAAGGCATGTCGGACTGGGACCGCGCGCGTCCCGCGCGCTCATGAGCGGGCCAGAGGCCCGCGCTCCCGGAAGAACGACGAAGGGCCCCGAAACGGGGCCCTTCTTCTTGGTGAGGCTTGAAAGGTCCCTCGCTCACGCTCGGGATGACAACAAGACTGTCATCCCGAGCGCAGCGAGGGACCTTTCACGTCACGTCACTTCGCGTACTTGCCCGACAGCTGCGGCGTGTGCGGGCCCTCGCCGCCCTTGTCCTTGTGCTGCGAGCGCGTGGTGCGGGCCCACTTGCGCTTGTGCTCATCCTTCACATTGAACTTCAGCGTGCCGACCTTCTCGATCGTCAGCTCGACCTTGTCGCCGTCCATGAACGAGTGCAGGCCGCGGTGGTTGGTGCCGGTGGCCAGGATGTCGCCCGGGTTCAGCGGGTGGATCGAGCTCACCCACTCGATGCAGCGCGGGATCAGGTGCGCCATGTCGTTGGTGTTGAACTTCTGCATCGTCTCGCCGTTGTTCTTCAGCTCGATGGCGAGGTTCTGCGGGTCGGCGATCTCGTCGGCCGTCACGATCCACGGCCCGATCGGGCAGAAGGTGTCGCGCGACTTCATCTGGAAGAACACGTTGCCCGGGGGCGGCAGGCCGCGCGCCGAACCGTCGATGAAGCAGGTGTAGCCGAAGATGTGCTTCATGGCGTCGCCCTGCGACACGTTCTTGGCCGGCTTGCCCATGATCAGCGCCAGCTCGGCCTCGCCCTCGAAGATCGTCGCCGGCACGTCCGGCAGGACCATCGTGTCGCCCTCGCCGATCACGCACGACGCGGCCTTGTGGAAGGCGTTGATCTGCGGCTTCTCCTTGAGCGTGCCGTCCTCCATGTAGTTCACCGCCATGCAGACGATGTTGCCGGGGCGCGGCACCGGCGGGCGCAGCTTGACGTCCTTGAGCGGCACGCCCTTGCCGTCGGCCGCGGCCTTCTCGACCTTGGACTTGTACTTGTCCCAGTGCTCGATCAGGCCGCAGATCAGGTCGCGGCTGTCGCGGTGCGGGATGTCCTTCACCGTGTCGGTGATGTCGACCACGCTGTCGCCCTTCAGGACGCCGAGGCGGAAGTCGTTGAAATAGCAAAGCTTCACGTCATTTCTCCTTGAACGAATTCTTTCACGATCACGGGCTGGAATGGCCGATGAAGCGCTCCGGCGGCCGGTCGCCCCACTGCGACTGGAAGCCCTCCTCGGCGCTCACCAGGTGGCCGCCGTCGGTGGCGTTGAGGCGGTCGGTATCGGCCCAGCGCTCGTGGCAGCGGCCCCACGGGTCGCACCAGTAGTCGTAGACCTGGCTGCCGAGCAGGTGGCGGCCGATGCCCCACATGTGCTCGTACTTGCCCAGCCCCTTGATGTACTCGTGGTCCTGGAACACCGCGTCGATGTCCTGGGCCTCGTACGACACGTGGTTGAGGCCGGCCTTGTCGTTGTGCACGCAGAACAGCACGTGGTGGTCGACGTACTCCTTGCCGCGGTCGAGCCGGCTGAAGGCGCCGATCACGTTGTCCTTGTCGCCGACATAGACGTCGTCCGAGCGGATCATGCCCAGCGTCTCGCGGAACCAGGCCACCGTCTCCTTGACCTTGGGCGTGGCGAGGACGCCGTGCCCGATCCGCTGCAGCGTGGTCGGCGACTTCGGCAGGCGCATGACCCGCCCCGCCCGGCGCAGCGGCTCGCTGCCGCTGTTGGTCAGCTGGCGCGGCACGTGCAGCGGTGCCACGGCCTTCATGCCGTGGATCACCTCGATCTGGTAGCCGTTGGGCTCCTTCAGCCGGACCCGCTTGCCGCCGCCCGGCTCGTCCACCGACTCGATGCCCGAGGCGCCCGGCAGCTTGGCCAGCCGCTTCAGGTCGTCCTCGCTCTCGGCGTGGTAGGCAAAGCCGATGAAGCGCGTGCCCGCCTTGTGCGTCACGTGCAGGTGGTGGTGGGAGTCGGCGCCCCGCATGTAGAGCGCGTCGGCCGTGCGTTCGGCCCGCACCAGGCCGAAGTTGACGAGAAACTCCTCCATCGCATCGAGGTCGGGTGCCTCCATGCGCGGGAAGGCGAACTCGGCAGCCTTGATCGCAACCATGGTTTCCTCCGCTTCAGGACTTGGTCTTGAACTTGTCGGGCAGGCGCTCCTCGTTGCCGAGGGCGACCCGTCGGACGCCTTCGCTGTCGGGGCTGGCCGGGAAGCCGACATCGGCCCGCGGCGCCGGGACCTCGACGACCTTGTTGGACAGGCGGCCGACGCCGGTGACCTCGACGTCGATCGTGTCGCCGACGTCGAGCGGGCGCGAGTTGGCCGGCGTGCCGGTCAGCAGGATGTCGCCCGGCAGGAAGGTCATGTGGCGGGCAAGGTCGGCGATCAGGTAGCCGCAGTCGAAGATCTGCTCGCTGACCTCGCCTTCCTGCACCATCTTGCCGTTGCGGTACGAGCGCAGCGTCGACTTGCGCACGTCGACGCCCGACACCAGGCCGGGGCCGATCGGGCAGAAGCCGTCGAAGCCCTTGACGCGCAGCATCGAGCCGGCGTCGGTGTCGCGGAAGTCGTGGCAGCCGAAGTCGTTCGACGGCGCGAAGCCGGCGATGCAGTCCCACGCCTCCTCGCGGGTCACGTTGCGCGTGACCTTGCCGAAGACGACCGCCATCTCGCCCTCGTAGTTGACGTACTTGTAGCCCTTCGGCCGGATCAGTTCGCCCTTGTGGGCGTTGAGCGCGGTCAGCGGCTTCTGGAAGTAGGTCGGCGACTTGGGCGGCACGCGCGTGTTGTTGAACTCGTAGAAGCGCGAGATGTAGTTCACGTGCACGCAGATGATCTTGGTCGGGGTGCAGGGCGGCAGGTGGACGACCTCGTCCTCGCTGCAGCTGCGGCCGTCGTTGAACACGATGCGGTTGTCCTTGAACTCCGCCCAGTGCTCGCTGCCGTTCCAGATGACGTGACGGATCTCACGCCGCTTTCCCTCGAGTACGCTCATTTCTCTCCCCTGCTCTCACTTGCCCTGTTTCACTTGCCGGCTTCGCTGATCGCCCGCCACACGTTCTGCGGCGTCGCCGGCATGGCGACGTCGCGTACGCCGAGTGGCGCCAGCGCGTCGACGATGGCGTTCATGACCACCGGCATGGCGCCGACGGTGCCGGCCTCGCCGGCGCCCTTGGCGCCCAGCGGGTTGTGCGGCGTCGGCACCGGGTTGCTCTTGATCTCCATGCTGCACATCATGTCGGCGCGCGGCATGACGTAGTCCTGGAAGCTGGCGGTGAGCAGCTGGCCGCTCTCGCGGTCCCACACCACCTGCTCGCCGAGGATCTGGCCGTCGCCCTGTGCGACGCCACCGTGGATCTGGCCCTTCAGCCCGATCGGATTCATCACCGTGCCGACGTCGTCGACCACGGCGTAGCGCTCCAGCTTGACCTCGCCGGTCTCCGGGTCGACCTCGACCTCGCAGATGTGGCAGCCGTTCGGGTAGGTGTCCTTCTGGCCGAGGTAGGTGGCGTTCTCGTACAGCCCGCCCTCGAAGCCCTTGGGCCACTTGGTCGGGTTGAAGGCCGCCATCGCGACCTGCTTCAGCGACACCGACTTGTCGGTGCCCTTGACCTTGAAGGTGCCCTCGGCGAACTCGATGTCCTGCTCGCCCGCCTCCAGCAGGTGACCGGCGATCAGCTTACCCTTCTCGACCACCTTGTCGGCGGCGAGGAACAGCGCCGAGCCGCCCAGCACCGTCGAGCGCGAGCCGTTGGTGCCCATGCCGAAGGCGACGCGGTCGGTGTCGCCGTCGATGAACTGCACGTCGTTCGGGTCGATGCCCAGCTTCTCGTTGAGGATCTGCTTGAACATCGTCTCGTGGCCCTGCCCCTGGGCCTTGGTGCCCATCAGCAGCGCCGCCGTGCCGCTCGGGTTGAAGCGGATCTCGGCGTACTCCGGCTGCGCCGTGCCGGCCGCCTGCTCGATCGCGTTGACGATGCCCAACCCGCGCAGCTTGCCGCGCTTCTGCGACTCGGCCTTGCGCGCCTCGTAGCCGGCGACGTCGGCCAGCTTGATCGCCATATCGAGGTTCTCCTCGAAGCGGCCGCAGTCGTACCACGGGCCGACCGGGCTCTGGTACGGCAGCATCGACTCCGGCAGCATGTTCTTGCGCCGCAGCTCGACGCGGTCGACGCCCAGCTCGCGCGCCGCGTCGTCGATCAGCCGCTCGATCAGGTAGATCGCCTCGGGCCGGCCGGCGCCGCGGTACGGCGCGGTCGGGTTGGTGTTCGACAGCACGCCGATCACGTTGATGTAGGCCTTGGGGATCAGGTAGACGCCCAGCACCGTGCCGATCATGCCGAACGGCGACAGCAGGTTGCGGTCGGAGCCGACATAGGCGCCGATGTTGGCCAGCATGTTGAGGCGCAGCGCCACGAACTTGTTGTCCTTGTCGAGCGCCAGCTCGATCTCGCCGACGTTGTCGCGGCCGTGCTCGTCGGCCATCACCGCCTCGGAGCGCTCGCAGGTCCACTTGACCGGGCGCAGCAGCTTGCGCGCCGCCCACAGCGTCAGGCGGTGCTCGACGTACTGCCAGCCCTTGGTGCCGAAGCCACCGCCGACGTCCTGGGCGATCACCCGCATCTTGCTCTCGGGCACCTTGAAGACGTTCTGCGCCAGCATGTTGCGGACGCGGTGGGGATACTGGACGTCGGCGTACAGGATCATGCGATCCTCGCCCTGGTCGTAGGTCGCGACCGTGCCGCGCGGCTCCATGTACTGGGCATGGACGCGGCTGATCACGTAGCGGCGCTTGATCACCTTGGCGGCGCCCTTGATCGCCTCCTCGGTCGCCGCCTTGTTGCCGCGCTCGGTGTGGTTGGAGATGTTGTCGGGGCACTCGTCCCACACCGCCGGGGCGCCCGGCTTCACCGTGTCCTCGGTCAGCGTGACCGACGGCAGCTCCTCGTAGTCGATCGCCACCATCTCGGCCGCGTCCTTGGCCTGCGCCAGGGTCTCGGCGACGACCATCACCACCGGGTCGCCGACGTAGCGCACGCGGTCGGTGACCAGCGGCGGCCGCTGCGGCGCGAACATCGGCTTACCGTCGGGCCGCTTGCGCGGCATGTTGGCCTTGGGCATGCCCAGCCCGTCGGCCGCCACGTCGTGGCCGGTCAGCACCGCGAGCACGCCCGGCGCGGCCTTCGCCGCCTCGACGTCGATCGACTTGATCTTCGCGTGCGCGTACTGCGAGCGCACGAACACGGCGTGCGCCTGGCCCGGCAGGTTGACGTCGTTGACGAAGCGGCCCTGGCCGCGCAGCAGGCGCGGGTCTTCGAACCGCAGGACAGGCTGACCGATTCCGTACTTGCTCATGACTCTCCCCGTACTGCCCGCACTCTACGACTGGTTGACCACGTGGGCGAGCGGACGCCACCGTGCGAGATCCTGCTCGACCCTCTGGCGGAATTCAGCCGGTGTGCTGACCGTCGTGTCGTTGCCCAGTTCCTCGAGCTTGTTCTTGATTTCGGGCCGCGCCATCACCGTGCGCAGCGCCTCGTTGAAACGGTCGCGCAGCGCCGGCGGCAGGCCTGCAGGCGATGTGAATCCGAGCCAGGACACCACGTCGAAGCCCGGCACCAGCGTCTCCGAGACCGTCGGCACGTCGGGAAAGCCGGGGTGGCGGTCCTTCGAGGTCACCGCCAGGGCGCGCAGCTTGTCGGCCTTCATCAGCGGCTGGCCGCCGGTGAACGTCACCACCATCATGTCGATGCGGCCCGCCACGAGGTCGTTGTAGGGCGCCGCGACGCCGCCCTTGTAGGGCACGTGGGTCAGCGTGATGCCGGTCTCCTTGAGCAGCAGTTCGACCGCCATGTGCAGGGTCGAGCCGACGCCCGAGGTCGAGTAGGTCAGCTTGCCCGGGTTCTTCCTGGCCTCGTCCATGTAGGCCTGGATCGTCTTGAAGCGCGAGTCCGGCGCGACCGTGAACGAGAACGGGAAGCGCGTGATGATGCCGATGAAGTCGAAGTCGCGCAGCAGGTCGTACTGCAGCGTCTTGTCGGTCGCCGAGACCACCGCCTGCCCGCCGGTCATCAGGTAGACGACGCTGCCATCGGGCTTCATGCGGGCGATCTGGGTCGCCGCCAGCCGCTCGGCCGCGCCGGGCCGCGCCTCGATGATGATCTGGGTGTTCAGCGTCTCGCTCAGCGCCTGCGAGATCTGGCGGGCGATGGTGTCGGGGTTCGACCCGGCATCGTAGCCGTGCATGATCCGCAGCGGGTTGGCCGGCCAGGCGGCGGCCTGCGGCTGGGCCCGCACGATGGCCGGCGCGGCGAGTGCGGCGATGCCGCTGGATACAACGAACGTCCTGCGCTTCATCGGTGTTTCCTCCTCATGCCCTCTTGCGACGCGTCTTGGGCGCGCCTTCCATCGAAAGCCCCGGAACCTCGCTGGACGCCTGCTCGACCGTGGTGCGGATGTGCCGCTCGATCAGGCTGCAGGCCAGGGTGACGTTGCGCGCCAGCACGGCGTCGCGCAGCTCGAGGTGCTCGTTGCGGCGGCGGGACCGCGCATGGATCATGGTCAGCCAGTGGTAGCGCCGGGCCTGGTCGAACAGCTCGCTGCGGAAATGCAGCGACCACGGCGAGGTGCAGGTCGCGACCAGCGCGTCGTGGAAGCGCTTGTGCCGCTTGCCCCACTCCCGCTTCACGCTGACCGGGTCGTCGGTCTTGGGCGGCGCCAGCTTGCTCAGCAGGAAGTACGAACTGACGATCTCGGCTTCCCAGGCGTCGGTGCCGTTGCGGATGGCGTCGGCCAGGGTCCGCGTCTCGAGGTAGACGCGCAGCTCGGAGAGGTCGAGGAAGTCGGCCAGCGACACCGGCGCCACCGCGAAGCCGCGGCCCGCCTCGGTGCGCGCCAGCCCCTCCGACACGAGGTGCGACAGCGCCTCGCGCAGCGTGCCGACCGAGGTGCCGTAGCGCTGACGCAGCTCGCCGAAGCGCAGGCGCTGGTCGGGCTTGAGCACGCAGCACAGGATGTCCTCGCGCATCCGGCGCAGCACGTCGAAGGTCGCCGCGTCCTCCGCGAGGATGTCCTGCGGCGCGGTGGTCACGGTGGCGCGGCGGGCGTCGTCGAGGGGCAGCTTCAGGATCCTGGCCATGGTCGTCCTCAAACCCCGAGATAGGCTTCGCGGATGTGCGGCTGCTTGATCAGGTCGTCGGGCAGGCCCTCGCCGACGATCCGGCCCTGCTCCAGCACGTAGGCGCGGTCGGCGACGTCCAGCGCCTTCAGCACGTTCTGCTCGACCAGCAGCACCGCCGCGCCGTCGTCGCGCACCCGCACGATGATGTCGAACATGTCGTCGACGATGGTCGGCGCCAGCCCGAGCGACGGCTCGTCGAACAGCACGATGCGCGGCCGCGCCATCAGCGCCCGGCCGATCGCCACCATCTGCTGCTGGCCGCCCGACAGTTCGCCGGCCGGCTGGTTGCGCTTGTCGCGCAGGATCGGGAACAGGCCATAGACCCGCTCCAGCGACTCGGTGCGATGGGCCCGCGCCGCCGGCAGGTAGCAGCCGAGCTCGAGGTTCTCCTCGACCGACATCTTCACGAACAGCCGGCGGCCCTCCGGCACCAGCGCGATGCCGTGGCCGCAGAAGTCGTGCGCGCGAACCCGCGTCATGTCGGCACCGTCGAAGCGCAGGTCGCCGCCGCGGCAGCGCAGCAGGCCGGCCATGGCGTTGATCAGCGTCGTCTTGCCGGCGCCGTTCGGGCCGATCACCGAGACGATCTCGCCGGCCGCGACGTGCAGCGACACGTCCCAGATGGCGGTGGCGTCGCCGTAGCCGACGCGGAGGTTCTGCGCCTCAAGCAGCATAGGACTTGCCCAGGTAGATGCTGACGACGCGCGGGTCGCGCATCACCTCGCGCGGCGCGCCCAGCGCGAACAGCTTGCCCTCGTTCAGCACCGCCACCCGGTCCGAAAGTTCGACCACCGCCCGCATCAGGTGCTCGACGAACACGATGGTGGCGCCCTGGGCACGGATGGCGCGCACCAGCTGGATGGCGTTGTCGACCTCGTGCGGGTTGAGGCCCGACAGGACCTCGTCGAGCAGCAGCAGCTTCGGCCGGGCGGCCAGCGCGCGGGCCAGTTCGAGGAACTTGCGCTCGTGCAGGTTCAGGCCGGCCGGCAGCACGTCTTCCTTGCCCGACAGGCCGGTGAAGCCGATCCAGTGCAGCGCCTCGTCCCGGATCTCGGCGCGGCTGCGCGGCGGCCCGCCGAAGGTGGCGCACAGCGACACGTTCTCGAGCACCGTCATGTTGGTGAACGGCCGCGGGATCTGGTAGGTGCGCGCGACGCCGCGACGGGCGATCTGGTGCGCCGGCGCCCGCCCGACCTCGGCGCCGTCGACCGAGATGGTGCCCGAGGTCAGCGGGTAGAACCCCGAGATCACGTTGATCAGGGTCGTCTTGCCCGAGCCGTTCGGTCCGACCAGCCCGAGGATCTCGCCTTCCCGCACCGTCAGGTCGACACCGTTCAGCGCCTGCAGGCCGCCGAACCGCTTGGTGACGCCCTTGATCTCGACCAGCGTACGCTCGGACAGTGCGACCGGCCGGGCCGGCGCCACGGGCACGATCTCCGCCGCCGGCGCGACCGCGACCGGCGCGGGCCGGCGCTTCTTGAGCCAGGCGATCGCCGACGGGATGATGCCGTCGGGCAGCCACAGGATGGCGACGATCAGAATCAGGCCGACGATGGCGCGGCCCAGGATCGCCTCGCCGCCGCTGATGAAGGCGTAGAGGAGCGCGGTGATCACCGTCGCGCCGACCGCCGGGCCGGCCCAGTGCCGCGAGCCGCCCAGCACGCTCATCAGCACGACGTAGAGCGGCACCGTGAGCTCGAAGGTGCCGGCCACGGTGACGAAGCCGACATACATCGCGTGGATCGAGCCGACCGCGCCGGCGATCGCCGCCGACAGGGCGAAGGCCGCGATCTTGTAGCGGAAGGTCGGCACGCCCTTGGCCTCGGCGACGTCCTCGTCGTCGTGGATCGCGAACAGCCCCATGCCAAGCCGGGCGTGCGCGACCCACCAGGCCGTGACCACGGTCAGCACGCACATCGCGAAGCCCAGGATGTAGATCGTCGCGGTCTGGGTCGACATCAGCTCGGGCAGCGGCACGGCGCTCATGAACACGCCGGCGCCGCCGTCGATCGGGGTGTTGAGCACGATCGTGGCGATCACGAAGGTCACCGCCAGCGTCAGCAGCGCGAACAGCTCGCCGCGCAGCCGGCGCAGGCGGAACACCACGGCGCCGATGCCCGCCGCCAGCAGCGCCGCCATCGCCGCCCCCATCGGTACGGTGGCCAGGAACGGCACCTCGAACTTGGTCGTCAGCGCCGCCGTCGTGTAGACGCCGACCCCGAAGAACGCCGCGTGGCCGAGGCTGAAATAGCCGGCGAAGCCGCTCAGCAGCGCCCAGCTGGTCGACAGCGAGACCCAGAAGAAGATCAGGTAGAGGAACGATTCGTAGAAGGCCGGCAGGCGCGCGGCGGGCAGGAACGCGAGCGCCAGCACCGCCGCGACAGCGATGCCCTTCGGCACGTCCCGGGTCACGCTCACAGCCATTCCGGATCCCACAGCAGGATGACGATCAGCACCGAGAACGACACGACCGGCGCCCAGGCCGGTGCGAACACCGCCATGGCCAGCGACTCGCTGGCGCCGATCAGCATGCCGGCCAGCAGCGCGCCCAGCGGGTTGCCCAGCCGGCCGATGATGACGACGGCGAAGACCACGCCCAGCCAGGCCCAGATCTGGGCCGGCGCCAGCGTGGCGATCAGGGCGATGAAGGTGCCGGCGACGCCGGCATAGGCCGCGCCCATGCCCGACAGCAGGTAGGCGAGCTTGCGGTGGTCGATGCCGTAGGCCGCCGCGATCTCGGCGTCCTCCGCCGCGGCGCGCAGCGCCTTGCCGACGTAGGTCTTGCGCAGCCACAGCCAGGTCCCCCAGGCCAGCACGCCGGCGACCAGGCACAGCACCAGCTCGAGCACCGGGATGTAGAACGCGCCGACCTTGATCGACAGCGCCGAGTAGTGCGTCTCGAAGCGGCGGTAGTCGGCGGTCCAGTAGAGCTGGATACCGACCTCGAGTACCACGGCGAAGCTGAAGGTGATCAGCAGCGACGCCAGCTCGTTGACCTTGAAGCGGTCGAACAGCCAGTGCTGGGCGAGCCCGATCAGGAACATGGCCGGCACGACCACCATCGCCGACCACCACGGCGCGACGTGGTAGGTGGTGCCCAGCTCGTAGGTCAGGTAGGCGGCGAGGAACGCCAGCGCGAAGTGGCTGAGATTGACCAGCCGCAGCAGACCCCAGCTGAGGCTGAGGCCCAGCGCCAGCAGGCCGTACATGCCGCCGGCCAGGACGCCCGAGATCAGCGCCTGGCCGAGGAGAGTTGCACTCGGCATCTCCGGTGCGGGATCAGGTCGGGATCAGCTTGACGCCGGGCGCGGCGAACTGCTTCGGCCAGACCACCTTCCATTCCTTGTTCTGGACCTGGCGGATGAGCTGGGCGGGTTCGCCGTGGTTGTACTTGCCGTCGAACTTGGTCGGTCCGTAGATCGTGTCGACCACGCTCTTCTTGAGGTAGGCGGCGATCTGCTTGTCGTCGAGGCTCTTGGCGCCGTTGACGCCGGCCTCGAGGATCTGCCACGCCGCGATCATGCCGGCCGCCTGCGCGTCGATGATCGGGTACGGCAGGTTCGCCTTGGTGGCGCGCTCCTTGTAGAGCTCGGCGATCTTCTTGACGCCCGGGCGGCTCATGAACGGCTCGTCCGGCTCGAGGAAGGTCGACGACCACACGAGGTTGCCGTCCGGCGAAAGCGCCAGCGGGCCGGTCGCCGGGTAGAGGTGGAAGCTGGTCTTCGGCACGTAGTCGAGCTTGCGCAGCGCTTCGAGCAGCTGGTTGCTCTCGAGCCCGAGCGAGCCGACCCACAGGAAGTCGGCGTTGGCTTCCTTGACGCGCGCGGCGATCGCGCCGAAGTCGCGGTTGCCGGCCTCGTACTCGAGGTACAGCGGCACCTTGAGGCCGCGCTTCTCGGTCTCGGTCCGCATGCCGACCGCGTTGAACTGCGCCGACGGGAACTTGCTGGTCACGATCGTGACGCTCTTGGGCGGGTTGGGCAGGCTCGCCATCGCGTCGAGCACGACGTTGGGATAGGTCTTGTCCGGCTCGGGCCCGAACGGCGTCGCCGGGAAGGCCATGTCGTAGGTCTGCAGCTTGGGAATGCCCATGCTGCTCTGCATGATCACCTTGCCGTAGCGCTGGGCGACGCCCATCGCGGCGAGGATCGGCGCGGTCGCGTAGGGCCCCATGATCAGGTCGACCTTGTCGACCGTGATCAGCTTCTCGTACAGGCTGCGCGCGACGTCGGGCTTGGACTGGTCGTCGAGCAGCACGTACTCGACCGGGCGGCCGAGGAAACCGTTCCGGCCGTTGATCTCCTCGACCATGATCTCGGCGGCGATCTTGTGGATGATCGCGGTCTGCGCGAGGAAGCCGGTCAGCGACAGCGTGCCGCCGACCTTCACCGGCTGGCCGGACGGCACGGCGCGCAGCAGCGACGGCGCCGTCACGACGGCAGCGGACGACAGCATTCCAGCCAATACGCCACGGCGGCGCCACGCGCCCATGCGATCGATCATCGTTTCCTCCAGGACACGGCGCCTTCTTCCCGAGGCGCCTTCGGTGCGGATGTTGAAACAGCGGCGGCGGCCTGTAAACCGGTTTTCGAAAGTTTCGAAACTTTCGAAGAAGTGCCTATCGCTGCGCGACGCCGAGGTAGCGGTCGAGCGGCGCGGGGTCGGCGCGCAGCGCGGCGCTGCTGTCCTGGTGCACGATGCGGCCACGCTCGAGGATCAGCACGCGATCGGTGATCGGCAGGATCTTGGCCGCGTGCTGCTCGACGATCAGCGCGGCCAGCCCCTCCTCGCGGAACAGGCGGCCGAGCGCGTCGAGCAGTTCCTGCACGATGATCGGCGCCAGCCCCTCGGTCGGCTCGTCGAGCAGAAGGAGTTTCGGGTTGGTGACCAGCGCGCGGCCGATCGCCAGCATCTGCTGCTCGCCGCCGGACAGCGAGCCGCCGGATTGCCGCTGGCGCTCGCGCAGGCGGGGAAACAGGCCGAACACGCGCTCGACCGACCACGGCCCGGGCCGGGCCACTGCCGTCAGGTTCTCGAGCACGCTGAGCGAGCGGAAGATGTTGCGTTCCTGCGGCACCCAGCCGATGCCCCGCGCGGCCCGCGCCTCGGGCGCCAGCCCTTCGATATCGCGCCCGGAGAGCGCGATCGTGCCGGCAAAGCGCCGCGTCACACCGATCAGCGAATCAAGCAGCGTGGTCTTGCCGACGCCGTTGCGGCCAAGCACCGCCAGCGCCTCGCCCTCGCGCAGCCGGAAGGCGATGTCGGACAGCACGACGGCGCGGCCGTAGCCGGCCGACAGTCCCTCGACGGCGAGCAGGTCAGCCATCGCGTTCCTCGCCCCGGCGCTCTTCACCCCCACGTTCTTCACCCAGGTAGACGGCGCGCACGCGCGGGTCGGCGGCGATCGCCTCGGGCGTGCCCTCGGCGAACAGCGCGCCGTCGACCAGCACCGAGATGCGCCGCGCGAAGCTGAACACGAGGTCCATGTCGTGCTCGATCAGCAGCACCGCGACGTCGTCCGGCAGCGCTGCGATGGCGCGCAGGATGTCCTGCCGCTCGGCCTCCGGCACCCCGGCCGCCGGCTCGTCGAGCAGCAGCACGCGCGGGGCGCAGGCGAAGGCGGCGGCGATCTCGAGCAGCCGCTGCTTGCCGTAGGGCAGCGTGTCGGTGCGCCGGTCGAGCACGTCGTCGAGGCCGAAGCGTGCGGCGATGCCGGCGACCTCGTCGGCCAGCGGCCCGGCCGCGCCCATCCGCCGGCGCCAGTCGGTCCCCTGCCCCAACCGCTCGGCGACGGCCAGGGCCAGCGTCTCGAGCGGCGTCAGGTCGCCGAACAGCTGATTGATCTGGAAGGTCCGCACGAGGCCGCGCCGCACCCGCGCCTCGGGCCTGAGGCCGGTGATGTCCGCGCCGTCGAGCAGGACCTGCCCGGCCGACACCGGCAGCACGCCGGTCAGCAGGTTGACGAAGGTCGTCTTGCCCGCGCCGTTGGGCCCGATCAGCGCCTGGCGCGCGCCACGCTCCAGCCGGAAGCTGACGTCGTTGGTCGCCAGCAGGCCGCCGAAGCGCTTGGCGAGGCCACGCGTCTCGAGCACCGCGCTCATGGCCGCCGCGCCTTGAGGAGCAGGCCGCGCAGGCCGGCCGACATGCGCTCGCGGCCGACCATCACGAAGACCACGAGGAACAGCCCGATCCAGAACTGCCAGTATTGCGGGGTCAGCGAGGCCAGCCCGTCCTGCAGCAGCTTGTAGATCACCGCGCCGGCGATGCCGCCGTACAGCCAGCCGGCGCCGCCGATGATCAGCACCAGCAGCAGGTCGGCCGAGCGATGGAACTCGAAGATGTCGAGCGACACGAAGGCCGTGGTCTGGGCCAGCAGTGCCCCCGCCGCGCCGGCGTAGGCCGCCGCCAGCGTGTAGACCGCGACCAGCCTGCGGTGCACCGGGACCCCGAGCGCCGCGGCGCGCAGCGGGTTGCGGCGGATCGCCATCAGCGACAGGCCGAACGGCGACAGCACGACCAGCCGGGCGACCACCAGCAGCACGAACAGGACGGCGAGGCTGTAGGCGTAGGCGGTGCGGCCGAACAGGTCAAACTCGAAGATGCCCAGCACCTTGCCGACCACCATGCCCTGCAGCCCGTCGGCGCCGCCCGAAATGCGCGGGAAGGCATTGGCGATCTCGCCCAACACCAGCGCGACGCCCAGCGTCACCATCAGGCGCGTGAGGTCGCTGCCGCGCAGCACCAGGAAGCTGGTGACGAAGCCCAGCAGCGCCGCCACGCCGACCGCGGCGGCGAGCCCGAGCAGCGGGTCGCCGAACCCGTGTTTGGCCAGCAGGCCGGCGGTGTAGGCGCCGGCGCCGAGGAACGCGGCGTGCCCCAGCGAGACGATGCCGGCGTAACCGAGGATCAGGTCGAGCGAGAGCGCGAACAGCGCGAGGATCGCGATCTCGTTCAGGATCAGGAACTTGCCCGAGGGCAGGAACAGGACGCCGAACGCGACGGCCCAGAACAGGACCTCGGGCCAGCGCCAGCGGGCGCGGCGCGCCAGGCCCTCGGCCGCGACGGATGGCGGCGACGCCATCAGCGCGGCCGGGCGAACAGGCCGTGCGGCCGCACCACCAGCACGGCGATCATCACGAGGTAGATCATGAAGCCGCCGAGCGCCGGCAGGTAGTACTTGCCGGCGATGTCGGCGACGCCCAGCAGCAGCGCGGCGACGAACGGCCCGGTGATGCCCGAGGTGCCGCCGACCGTCACCACGATCAGGAAGTAGATCATGAACTTCAGCGGGAAATTCGGGTCGAGGCCGAGCAGCTCGGCGCCCAGCGCGCCGCCCAGCCCGGCGAGGCCGGAGCCGACCGCGAAGGTCACCGCGAATACCGTGCCGACCGGGATGCCGAGCCCGCGCGCCACCCGCTGGTCGTCGACCGCGGCGCGCAGGCGGCTGCCGAAGCGCGTGCGGGTCAGCGCCAGCTGCAGGCCGATCGCCAGCCCGCCGCAGATCGCGATGATGAAGCTGCGGTACAGGCCGACCTGGACGCCGAGGATCTCCCGCCGCCCCTGCAGCCACGCCGGCAGCTTGATGTTCTGCTGGCTGGAGCCCATCGCCCAGTCGACCGCGGTGACCGCCATGAAGACCAGCCCGATCGAGAACAGCACCTGGTCGAGGTGGCTGCGGCCGTACATGTGGACGTAGAGCGTGCGCTCGAGCGCCAGGCCCAGCGCCGCCGCCACCGCGAAGGCGACCGGCAGGCAGGCGAGGAACGGCACGCCCCAGCGGTCCATCAGGATCACCGTGACGTAGCCGCCCGCCATGGCGAAGGCGCCGTGCGCGAGGTTGACGAAGTTCATCAGCCCCAGCGTCACGCTGAGCCCGCAGGCCAGCACGAACAGCAGCATCCCGTAGGCGATGCCGTCGAACAGGATGGTCGCCATGGCGCGCGCGGCGGCGCGGCTACTTCTTGGCCGCCTTCACCGGGTCCTTGACGTTGGGGATGGTGGCGAACTCGACGTTGTAGAGCTCGCCGCCGACCTTCTCGACCTTGCGGATGTAGATGTTCTGCACGATGTCGCGCGTCTCGGGGTCGATCGAGATCGGGCCGCGCGGGCTCTCCCACGCCATGCCCTTCATCGCCGCGACCAGCTTCTCGCCGTCGGTCGCGCCGTTGGTCTTCTTCAGCGCCTCGTAGATCAGGTTCATGCCGTCCCAGCCGCCGACCGACATGAAGTTCGGGCGCAGGCCGTTGTTGGCCTTCCTGAACGCCTCGACGTAGGCCTTGTTCATCGCGCTGTCGTGGTTGGCCGAGTAGTTGTGGGCGTTGATCACGCCGATCACCACGTCGCCCATGCCGTTCAGTTGGTCGTCGTCGGTGACGTCGCCGGTGGCGATCAGCTTGATGCCGGTCTTGTCGAGACCGCGCTCGACGAACTGCTTGACGAACTGCGCCCCCGCGCCCGACGGCACGAAGACGAACAGCGCGTCGGGCTTGGCGTCGGCCGCCTTCTGCAGCACCGGCGAGAAGTCGGGGCTGCGCAGCGGCACCCGCAGGCTCTCGATCACGGTCCCGCCGTCGGCCTTGAACTTCTCGGTGAACGACTTCTCGGCGTCGATCCCCGGCCCGAAGTCGCTGACCAGCGTCACCACCTTCTTGATGCCGTTCTTGATCGACCACTCGGCCATCGGCACCGACGACTGGGCCAGCGTGAAGGCGGTGCGCACGACGAACGGCGAGGCCTCGGTGATCGACGAGGTGCCGGCCGCCATCACGACCTCGGGCACCTTGGCCTGGGTGGCGATCGGCGCCACGGCCAGCGCGATCGGCGTCAGGCCGAAGCCGGCGAGGATCGCCACCTTGTCGTTGACCACGAGTTCCTGGGCGAGGCGCTTGGCGACGTCGGGCACGCCCGTGTCGTCCTTGAGGATGACCTCGATCTTCTTGCCGGCGACCATGTTGCCCTTCTGGGCGAGGAACAGCTTCACCGCGGCGTCGACCTGCTTGCCGGTCGAGGCCTGCTGCCCGGTCATCGGCAGGATGAGGCCGATCTTCACCGTTTCCTGCGCGTGGGCTGCGGGTGCGGCCAGGCCGACGGCGACCGCCAGCAGAAGTTCCCGTCTGATCATCGTTTCGTCTCCCGGAGTCGTTTCGTTTTGCGAACTACTAGCACAATCGGCCCCGGGATGCTCTATGCTCCCCGCCAAGTGATCGAGGGAGCAAGCCCATGAAGAGCTACAAGGTCGTCGAGTTCGGCAAGCCGCTGCAGAAGGTCGAGGAAGCCAACCCCGCGCCGCAGGGCGCCGAGGTGCTGGTGCGCATCACCGCGGCCGGCGTCTGCCACAGCGACGTCCACCTGTGGGAGGGCTACTTCGACATGGGCGGCGGCAACAAGTACTCGACCGAGAAGACGATGGCGCCGCCGCGCACCATGGGCCACGAGATCGTCGGCGAGGTCGTCGCGGTCGGTCCCGAGGCCAAGGGCGCCAAGGTCGGCGACAAGGCCGTCGTCTACCCGTGGATCGGCTGCGGCAAGTGCTGGTACTGCAAGGACGGCCAGGAGCATCTCTGCCCGACGCCGCGCGCGCTGGGCATCAACCGCGACGGCGGCTTCGCCGACCACGTCCTGGTGCCCGACGCGAAGTACCTCTATCCCTACGGCAACATCCCGGTCGAGCTGGCCTGCCTCTACGCCTGCTCCGGCATCACCGCGTTCGGCGCGATCAAGAAGGCGGTCGGCCAGGATGCCGGCAAGCCGATCCTGGTGATCGGCGCCGGCGGCGTCGGCCTGATGGGCGTGCGCTTCGCCAAGTCGGTACTGGGCCGCGAGCCGATCGTCGCCGACATCGACGAGAACAAGCGCAAGCTGGCGCTCGAGAACGGCGCCTGTGCCGCGGTCGACCCGCGCGACAAGGAAGCCCGCAAGACCATCATGGAGCTGACCGGCGGTACCGGCGTCGGCGCGGCGGTCGACTTCGTCGGCGCCGAGGCGTCGACCCAGTTCGGCCTGCGTTGCCTCGGCCGGGGCGGCCGCCTCGTGGTGGTCGGCCTGTTCGGCGGCACCTTCACCATGCCGCTGCCGATGTTCGCCTTCACCGGCTGCCAGATCATGGGCTCGGTGACCGGCAGCCCGGCCGAGATGAAGGAGATGATGGACCTCGTGACCTCCGGCAAGGTGACGCCGGTGCCGGTCGTGAAGAAGCCGCTCGACGAGGCCGACTCGACGCTCCAGGCGCTGCGCAAGGGCCTGATCATGGGCCGCGCCGTCCTCGTTCCCTGAGCGACGAGGCGACGTGAGCCAGGCCGGGCGCGCCCTCGCCCACGCCTTCGCCACGGGAGCGCTCGCACCGGAGCGAGCGTTCTTCCTGCGTGCGGAGCTGGGTCCCTTTCGCGACATCGACGCGGAACAGTCGTTCCGGCCGGAGTTCCTGCGCCTGCAGGCGGCCGGCTGGAACGTCGTGCCACGGCTCGACCCGGACAGCAACACGGGCGGCTACCGCCTCGGCCAGCTCCTGCTGACCAAGCACAAGGAAGAGAACTTCGCCAACATCGCGCGCGGCTGGGCGCTGCTCGCCGAGGGCGGCGTGCTGGCCTGCGCCGGCTCGAACGACGACGGCGCCGCCAGCCTCGAGAAGCAGGTCGCCAAGGTGTTCGGCCTCGAGGGACAGCTGTCGAAGTTCCACAGCCGAGTCTTCTGGCTGCGCCGCGGCGCGGCCCGGCCGCCCGACTACTGGCGCGGCCTCGCCGGCCTGCAGCCGGTCGGCCAGGGGCCGTGGCTGAGCCAGCCGGGCATCTTCTCGTGGGACCACGTCGACGACGGCTCGGCGCTGCTCGCCGCCCACCTGCCGCTCGACCTCGACGGCACGGTCGCCGACTTCGGCGCCGGCTGGGGATACCTGTCGCAGCTCGTGCTGCAGCGCAGCCGCGGCATCGCGCGGCTCGACGTGATCGACGCCGAGCACCGCGCGATCGAGGCGGCGCGCGCCAACCTCAAGGACGACCGCGCCCGCTTCCACTGGCTGGCGCTCGGCACCGAGCCGGCGCCCGCGACCTACGACGCCATCGTCTGCAACCCGCCCTTCCATGCCGGCCGCGCCGCCGAACCGGGGCTGGGCCAGGGCATGATCGAGGCAGCGTCCAAGGCGCTGCGCCCCGGCGGCCGCTTCTTCATGGTCGCCAACCGCGGCCTACCCTACGAGCCGCAGCTCAGGGAACACTTCGCGTCGTTCGAGACGCTGGCCGACAACAACAAGTTCCGCGTCAGCCTGGCGATCCGCTAGGCGCGTAGGTCGCCGCGACGAGGAACTCACGGTTGCCATCGGCGCCCTCGATCGGGCTGTCCGCCAGCCCCAGCACGGTCCAGCCGGGCTGCTCGCCCAGCCACGAGACGATGGTGTCGCAGACCTCGCGGTGCAACTCGGGATCGCGGACGATGCCGCCCTTGCCGACGCGGCCGCGGCCGACCTCGAACTGCGGCTTGATCAGTGCCACGAGGTGGGCGCCGGGCGCGGCCAGCGCCAGCGCCGCCGGCAGCACGGTGCGCAGGCCGATGAACGAGGCGTCGCACACCACGAGGTCGATCGGGTCCGGCACCTCGGCGCGTGTCACGTCGCGCATGTTGGTGCGCTCCATCGACACGACGCGCGGGTCCTGGCGCAGCTTCCACGCCAGCTGGTTGGTGCCGACGTCGATGGCGTAGACCTTCGCGGCGCCGCGCTGCAGCATCAGGTCGGTGAAGCCGCCGGTCGACGACCCGACGTCGAGCGCGATGCGGCCCGCCACCGGGATCGCGAAATGGTCGAGCCCCTTCTCCAGCTTCAGCCCGCCGCGCGACACGTAGGGATGCGGCTGGCCGCGCACCTCGAGCGGCGTGTCGGCCGCCACTGCGTGGCCCGGCTTGTCGAGCCGCCGCTCGTTGGAGAACACCAGTCCCGCCATGACGAGCCGCTGCGCCGCCGCCCGCGTCTCCGCGAGGCCGCGCTCGACCAGCGCCACATCGAGCCGTGTCTTGCCCACGTCTTTCCCCTACCATGCCGCCCATGACGACAAAACTTCTCGAGGGCGAACGCGCCCTGGTCACCGGTTGCGGCGGCGGCATCGGCCGCGGCATCGCCAAGGCGCTCAAGGCGGAAGGCGCCACCGTGCTGGGCAGCGACATCGCCCCGCCCCCGGCCGAGGACGGCATCGACTTCCTCGCCGCCGACCTCGCGCCGCGCGACGGCTGGAAGACCCTGCTGGACGGCGCGATCGCGCGGCTCGGCTCGATCTCGCTGTTCGTCCACGCCGCCTCGCCGCGCCGCCAGGAAGTCGACACGCCGCTGTCGGTCTCGGAGGACACCTGGGACGCCATGACCGGCATCAACCTGCGCGCCGGCTTCTTCCTCGCCCGCGAGGTCGGCCGCCACATGCGCGAGCGCGGCACCAAGGGGCGCATCCTCCTAATCACCTCGATGCACCGCGAGACGCCGCGCAACCTGCCGCACTACTCCGCCTCGAAGGCCGGCATGACGATGGTGATGAAGGAACTGGCCCGCACGCTGGCCCCCGACGGCATCCGCGTGAACGCCATCGCGCCCGGCGCGATCCCGGGCGGCGGCTTCGTCGCGAGCAACCTGTCGGAGCTGGTCGCCAACATCCCGATCGGCCGGCCCGGCACGCCGGACGACATCGCGCAGGTCGCCGTGGCGCTGCTGTCGGAACGGTTCGGGCGCTACGTGGTCGGCACCACCGTCGAGGTCGACGGCGGCCTCGGCCTGATGAGCTGGATCCCGGCGAAAGCCTGAGCGTCAGCCGCGGGCGCGTTCGGCCGGCTGGCCGAGCGCCGCCAGCGCCATCGCCACGATGCCGCGGGCGTCGAGACCGGCTTCCTCGTACTGGCGGGCCGGCGCGGCGTGGTCGATGAAGCGGTCGGGCAGCACCATCGGCCGGATCTTGAGGCCGTGGTCGAGCAGGCCGGCCATCGCGAGGTCCTGCATGACCTGCGTGGCGAAGCCGCCGATCGAGCCTTCCTCGATGGTGATCAGCACCTCGTGCTCGCGCGCCAGGCGGCGCACCAGGTCGCTGTCGATCGGCTTGGCGAAGCGCGCGTCGGCGACCGTCGTGCTCAGCCCCTTGGTGGCGAGATCCTCGGCGGCGACCAGGCACTCCGACAGGCGCGCGCCGAAGTTGAGGAGCGCGATCTTGGTGCCCTCGCGCACGATGCGGCCCTTGCCGACCTCGAGCGGCGTGCCACGCACCGGCAGTTCGACGCCGACGCCCTCGCCGCGCGGGTAGCGGAACGACGACGGCCGGTCGTCGATCGCCGCCGCCGTCGCCACCATGTGCATCAGCTCGAGCTCGTCGCTGGGCGCCATCACCACGAAGTCGGGCAGGCACGCGAGGTAGGCGACGTCGAACGAGCCGGCATGGGTCGCGCCATCGGCGCCGACCAGCCCGGCGCGGTCGATCGCGAAGCGCACCGGCAGCTTCTGGATCGCCACGTCGTGCACGACCTGGTCGTAGGCACGCTGCAGGAAGGTCGAGTAGATCGCCGCGAATGGCTTGAAGCCCTCGCAGGCCATGCCGGCGGCGAAGGTGACGCCGTGTTGCTCGGCGATGCCGACATCGAAGCAGCGCTCGGGGAAGCGCTCGGCGAACTTGTCGAGGCTGGTGCCCGACGGCATCGCCGCGGTGATCGCCACGATCTTCCTGTCGGCCTCGGCCTCGGCGATCAGCGCCTTGGCGAACACCGCCTGGTAGGCCGGCGCGTTGGCCACCGGCTTGGCCTGCTTGCCGGTCACCACGTCGAACTTCACGACGCCGTGGTACTTGTCGGCGCTGTTCTCGGCCGGCGGGTAGCCCTTGCCCTTCTGCGTCACGACGTGGACCAGGATCGGCTTGTCGAGCTGGCTGTCGCGGGCGTTCTTCAGCACCGGCAGCAGGTGGTCGAGGTTGTGACCGTCGACCGGGCCGACGTAGTAGAAGCCCAGCTCGTCGAACAGCGTGCCGCCGGCCACGAAGCCGCGGGCGAATTCCTCGGCCCGCTTGGCCGCCAGCTCGAGCGGCTTGGGCAGCGCCTCGGCGAAGCTGCGGCCAAGGTTGCGCAGGCTGACATAGGGCCGGCCCGACAGCAGGCGCGACAGGTGCGCCGACATCGCGCCGACCGGCGGGGCGATCGACATGTCGTTGTCGTTCAGCACGACGACCAGCCGGCTGCGCAGCGCGCCGGCGTTGTTCATCGCCTCGTAGGCCATGCCGGCGCTCATCGAGCCGTCGCCGATCACCGCCACCACGTTGTTGGTGCCGCCCGCGAGGTCGCGCGCCACCGCCATGCCGAGGCCGGCCGAGATCGAGGTCGAGGAATGGGCCGCGCCGAACGGGTCGTACTCGCTCTCCGAGCGCCGGGTGAAGCCCGACAGGCCGCCTTCCTGGCGCAGCGTGCGGATGCGGCTGCGCCGACCGGTGACGATCTTGTGCGGGTAGGCCTGGTGGCCGACGTCCCAGATCAGCCGGTCGCGCGGCGTGTCGAACACGTAGTGCAGCGCCACGGTCAGCTCGACCACGCCCAG
>JAIUOX010000205.1 GCA_020160955.1 Pseudomonadota bacterium | reverse complement strand
GACTGAATCGCCCCGCCCGGCGTCTCCCTTCGGTGCATACTAGACCAACGTCACATCCTCACCAAGGGAGCGAGCCTCCGTGGCTCAACTCGACGTCCTGCTCGATCGTCACGCCAGCCTGTTCGCCCGCGGCGCATCCCGTCGCAGCGTCGCCGCCCGGCGCACGCTGATCCTCGGCCTGCTGAACGTGGCGATGGTCTGGATCGTCGCCGGCTCGATCGTCTGGCAGGGTCACCGCGACGCCCTCGACGACGCCAAGGCGGTCGCCACCAACCTCAGCCTGACCACCGCGGGCTACACCCAGCACGCCGTCGGCTCGGCCGACCTGCTGCTGCGCAGCATC
Organism: Pseudomonadota bacterium; assembly: GCA_020160955.1. Taxonomy (GTDB): domain Bacteria; phylum Pseudomonadota; class Alphaproteobacteria; order Reyranellales; family Reyranellaceae; genus Reyranella. The sequence continues at coordinate 2,424 of JAIUOX010000205.1, read as the reverse complement.
CTCGACTGGCTCGAGGACGAGAACATCGCCAGCGAGGCGCAGTACCGGGTGGTGGTTCGCGAGAAGCGCTTCCACGACGCCATGCGCGACCGCATCGGCGGCCTGCCACAGGTGTCGATCGCCTCGCTCTACGATGCAGATGGAACCCTGCTGAACACCTCCCTGCGCTGGCCGGTGCCCGACCTCAATGTCGGCCAGTTGCCGACCTTCAACGAAATGCTCGACCCGAAAGGGCCGGACGTCGTGACCACCGAGGCGCGCGAAGGCCGGGCCAGTGGCAAGTGGACCTTCTACATCTCGCGCAAGGTTCGCGCCGCCGACGGGACGCTGCTGGGGATCGCGGTCGTTGGCCTCGATCCCACCTACTTCGCCAAGCTGTTCAGCTCTCTGGTGCTGGGCGACAGCAGCTGGGTCACGCTGTTCCGCAGCGACGGCGCGGTGCTGGCCACCAGCCTGACCCGGCCCGGCCTGCTGGGTCGCACCTATCCCGAGGCGATCCCGCTGCGCCTCGTGCAACGCGGCCTGTCCGGGCAGGCCACCATCATGGACGGGCCGGCGTGGTGGGACCCCTCCTACACCGCGCCCCGCGTGGTCGCACCGCGCCACGTCGAGGGCTTTCCCTACGTCGTGTCGGTCAACATCTCGGAAGCCGCCATCCTCGCCCGCTGGGCCGAACGCAGCTGGCTGATCGCCGGCCTCGCCTTCGCGATCAGCGTCGCCGCCGGGCTGGTCACGGCGCAGGTGATGCGGCTCACGGAGCGCACCGAACGCTCCGAGCGCGTGGCCGCGGAGCGGCGCATGCTGGCCGCCCTGATCGACACGCCGGCGGCGCTGGCCGCCGTCGTCGACCGCCAGGGCCGCGTCCTCTACTGCAACGAGCGCTTTCGCGAGGTCGTGGCCGGCGGCGGCGAGCCGCGGCGCAGCCTGCACGACCCGGCGATCCGCAATGCCGGCGCGATCTTCGACTTCGCGGCGCGCGGCACCGGCGCGCCGCAGGAGGCCGACCTCGAAGTGCGGCGGGCCGGCGAGGCGCCGCGCTACCTCCATTTCTCGGTGTCGGCCCAGGACCTGCCCGATCTCGGCGCCTGCACCATCCTGGTCGGTCACGACGAGACGCTGCGCCGGCAGGCGCAGAAGGCGCTGACCGAGACCTCCAAGCTGGTGACGCTGGGCGAGATGACGACCGGCATGGCGCACGAACTGAGCCAGCCGCTGAACGTCATCCGGATGGCGGCGCAGAACGCGCTGACCGAGGTGCGGCCGGGCGTGCCCGAGGCCGGCGAGGCCGCGCCGGAAGTGCTCGACGGCGAGGCCCTGCGCCGGTTCCTGGGCGGCAAGCTCGACCGCATCATGGCGCAGGTCGATCGCGCCGCGTCGATCATCGCCCGCATGCGGGTGTTCGGGCGGCGGCCCGAGGGACGGCCCGGCATCATCGACGCGCGCGAGGCCTGCCGCGACGCGCTGTTCCTGCTCGGCCAACGCCTGCGCAACGAGCACATCGTCGTGACCGCGACGTTGGGTGACGCACCGCTGCGGGTGCGCGGCCACGTCCAGCTGGCCGAGCAGGTTCTGGTCAACCTGCTGCTGAACGCCATCGATGCCGTGCGCGAACTGCCGGTGGGCGAGCGGCGCATCGCGATCGAGGCCGCGGCCGTCGACGGGCGCGTGCTGGTGACCGTGACCGACAATGGCCCGGGCGTCCCGCCCGACAGGCGCGAGCGCATCTTCGAGCCGTTCTTCACCTCGAAGGCGCCCGGCCAGGGCACCGGGCTCGGCCTGTCCCTGTCCTACGGCCTGGTGCGCGAGGCCGGCGGCACGCTGTCCCTCCTGCCGACGGACCGGGGCGCGGCGTTCCGCATCGACCTGCCCGAAGCCGCGCCGGACGACACGGACTGAGGGCGCCGATGATCGAGCTGTCGATCGATCGCCACCACCGGCTCGTCGTCGTCCGCTTCGTCGACAGCATCGACCCCGACGACTTCACCGACCTCGACCGGGTGCTGCAGGGCCTGCCGGACATCGCGTCCCTGCGCTGCATCGTCGATCTCGGCGGCCTCGCCGACGGGCGGATCGGCAGCAGCGCGCTGGTGGCGCGCGCGAAGGGACGACCGGCCCTGCCGACCGCGTACAAGGTGTTCGTGGCGCCGAGCGATTTCTCGTTCGGCATCAGCCGCCAGTTCGCCACCCACCGCGACCTCGCCGGCCAGGCCGGCCCGCGCATCGTGCGCAGCTTCGACGAGGCGCTGCAGCGCTTCGGCGTGGTCGACGCGCGGTTCGAGCCACTGGCGCTGTCCGCCGATCGCTAGCGCGACTTCCAGGTCTCGCGGTCCATGTCGAACCAGACGACGTCGTCGTAGCCCTTGTAGGCGACACGGCGGCGATAGGTCAGGCCGATCCGCTTCATCACCGCCTGCGACGCGCGGT
>JAIUOX010000079.1 GCA_020160955.1 Pseudomonadota bacterium | reverse complement strand
GGCCCATGTCGCGCAGGGTCTGGGCGAACTCGAACACGTTGACCACCTGCTGCGCCGTCCGGGTCTGGATGAACGACGGCGGCGTCGGCACGATGGCACGGATGCGGTTGCGCTGGCGGCGCGCGTCCAACCATTTCGCGACCTCGGCGCCGATGCGGGCGTTGTCGCCCTTGTAGGTGCCGTTCAGCCAGGCGTTGAACGTGCCCGCCGGGATGCCGGCCTCGTCGGCGCACGCCCGCTGGCTGAGCTTGTCGCCCGAGATCACGGCCCGCGCATCGGCGCGCAGCCGCTCCAGGCCGGCCTCGTCGAGAGGGGTTTCAGGGGACTGTTCGGTCATGTAGACTTCTCCTGTTCATCTTCCGCTGTTGAACAGCCCGCTCACGCGGGCGAGCGCCGCCGACGGTCATCACCCGTCGGCGGCGTTTTCGTTGTCGCGTGGCACCAGCCTCAGGAAGTTCGCGAGGTTGTTGGACACGCGCTCTTGTTCGTCGTCTTCGATCGCCTGGGCATCCTCGCGCGGCACCAGCGCCAGGTTGCCGAACACCGGCCGCACCACCGTGGGCTCCGGCGGTTCGGGCGCTTCCACCTTCGGCAACATGCCGGCGAGCTGATCGACGGTGAGCACACGCTCGGCCGACAGCATCTCCTTCTGGGCCTTCAGCCACTTGCCCCGCGCGGCCGCATGCTCTCGGGCCTTCTCGACATCGGTGAAGCCTGCCGCCTCGATCACCGGGGCGCTGCAGAGGTACGAACCGTCGAGCCGATAGACATGGACCTCGGTCTGCAGCGCCTGCGGATCGAACCGCACCGTCAGCTTCTGCAGCGCGTGGTCGACCAGCGCCTCAGTCCAGTACCGGTTGCCCAGCAGTTCGATCGATCCGTCGCGCCGGGCCCGGAGGCCCTCGGCCGCCAGCAGCCACAGCCGGCGCTGCTCCTCGGTCGCGCGCCGGATCGGCGCGGACCGGTAGCTCTCCAGGAACACCTCGTCGAACGAGCGGCCCTGAGCCACGTCGCTGCGCCGGCCCGGCCGTGCGTTGTGCGCGGCGATGCCCTCGGCCACCACCTGGGTGAAGGTGTCGATCGGCACGGCCGTCGAGCCGTAGTTCTCCGGCTTGGCCATCGGGTTGTTGCCGGTCCAGGCGCCGGCGAAGCGCGGGTCCTTGGCGATGTCGCTGCAGAAGTCGCGGAAAGCGCGCTCGATGGGCTTGGACTGGCCCGAGTAGGGCTTCGTCCAGTGGATCTCGATGCCCAGCGTGGTGAGCAGGCCCGCCGGATCGTCCTCCTTCACCTTGAAGCGGTAGCGCGTCGGCGAGCCGCCCGTGATCCACTTGCTGGCGAAGCCGCGGCCGTTATCGAGCACGCAGAGGTCGGGAACTCCGTAGGTCGACACCAGGTCGCCGAAGGCCAGTCGCACGCTCTCCGCGTTCTCGCTGCGATCGATGCGCCAGGCCAGCATCTTGCCCGAGTACAGGTCCTGGATGGCGACCATCATCGGGCGGCCGACCGTGCCGTCCGCCCACTTCACCATCACGTCCCACTTGTGGCCGTCGACGTTGACCGCCTGGAGGGCATGGAACATCGAGCGGTCGCGCTTCTGCGGCGGATAGAGGCGCTTCAGCGCCTCCATTCCCTGGCGGCCCGCCGTGCGCACGCTGAGCGGCAGGGACAGCAGGCGGCGCTCGACCGTCTTCCTCGACGGGAGCTGCCAGCCCTTCTCTTGGGCCACCGCTTCCAGGCGGCGCCAGCAGGACTGGAAGGTCGGCTGTTCCAGGCGCAGCCAGTCGGACCGGATCAGGTCCCACGCCGCGGGCTCCAGCTCGAGGTCGCGGCCCTTCGAGCCGACGTGATGCGACACCAGGTAGGCCGCCCAGTCGTGGGTCGCCGCGTCGGCGACACGTGCACGCCACAGGCGCAGGGTGCGGTCGGAGACATCGGCCTGCGCCGCTACCATCGCGAAGGCTGCGTTGCGCGGCAGGCCGCCGTCGGCCAGGCGCTCGACCTCGCGCAGCAGCGCCGCGCGCTTCTCGGCCTCTTCCTGGCGGTGCCGGGGCAGCGCCTCGAACCGCCGCCAGGTCTCGCTGCGCTCGCGCGCGGGCTGGCCGGAGGCGACTGGTTCACCTCCGGCCGGCGGCAGGGACTGCACGCCTTGCCCATTGCGCCCCCCCGGGCATGCGCCCAGCTCGAGCTGCAGCTGCGCTTCCAGCGGGAGGACCGCCGAGCTGATCAGGACACCACCACCGCGGCCTTCACGGCGACGCCAGGTGCCAGCGGCGTCGAGCGGCCAAGGCTGTTCAGACAGCCACTGCTCGCGCGCTGCGCGAAGACGAACGCCCCTAGGCGTGATGCGGAGCGCGCGGGCCACGGTTCGGAAGTCGATCCACTGGGTCATGTGGCACCCTCGACCAGGCGGCGGCCCGCCACGATCTGCAGGAACTCCTTCGACGGTGAGCGGCGCCTGGATGCCGGCCGCTCCTGGATCAGTCTCACCCTCACGTCTCCGGGAAGCAGGCCGATCGAGATTTCCGCGCCACCTCCGCGCCCCTTGCGCCGACGCCAGGTGCCGTTCGGATCGATCGGGAACGGCTTCTCCGTCAGCCAGCGTTCACGCTCGGCGCGACGCTGCACACCGCGAGAGGTCATGCCCAGCAGGCGGGCGGCGGTCTTGAAGTCGATCCACTCGGTCATCGCGCACCCCGGCGCTTCATGCGACGCAGCTGCAGCTGGCGCTCGATTTCGTCGCGCTTCTCCGCCAGCTCGACCTCAGCGATCGCGTCGGCATGGCGCTCGTCGACCACGGCCCAGCCGAACGGCTCGGCCAGGAGTTCAAGCAACCGGCGGTCCTGGGTGACGTGCAGCAGTGCGAAGAAGCGGGAGACGCTGATCTGGTGCGTGTTACGCGCCGGCGACACGTAGGCGTCCAGCATGGCCTTCGTGACTTCCTTCCCGAGGAAGGTGCTCATGCGCTCGGCGATTAGCGCGCGGTCAGTACGCGCCTCCTTCAGCGCCAGCGCCATCGCCTTGCACAGGCGCTGGTCGAACGACGCGGCACGCACCTGGTCGGGCTCGAACCGCACCACCGGCTGGGGCGGCGTCCAGGACAACAGGTCGGCCTGGTAGGGGTCGCGGCGGCGGGTCACTTGATGTAGCCCTCCGCACGCATCCACTCGGCAAGGTGACTGCGCTGCTCCTCCGACAATTGGGCGATCGAGCTCTTGAGAATTGCCAGGCGGATGTGCGCAGGTGCGCAGCTCCACGCTGCACCAGCAAGGCCTATTGCCGCATCGGCTCGGCGCTCCGGCGGGAGTGTGGCGATCAGCTGGAACGCAACGGTTCCAGCGCTGTTGGCATGCTGCTTTCGTGCGGCAATGTCCGCCGGGGTAAGCATCACGCCTCCGTCAGCAGGCCGCGGTCGGCCAGCCATAGGCAGAGCGCGGCGCGGCGCTTCGCAGAGAGCTTTTGAATGCGCTCCCGCAGGAACTGGTCCTGGTCGTCGACCGACGCCTTGTCCCAAGCAGCCTTGAGCACACCCAGCTTCGTAGCGCCCTTGATGTTCGCCTTGGCCTTCGACGCGGTGGCCTCGGAGAATGTCTTGCCGGCTTTCAGTTCGGCGATTACGGCCGGCCGCTGCTCTGCCTTGAGGCGGGCCAGGCGAAGCAGCTCGGACTGGTTCGAGGCGATCGGCAGGCCCGCGAGTTGGCGACGCACGGACCGGAGGGCGTTGGCAAGTTGGAGATCGCGGCGGATCGTTCTGGAACCGAGGCCTGCCCTTTCGGCAGCCTGCTCGCTGAAGCCGCGCTGGGCCAACTTGGCCCAGCATTGTTCTGAAAGGGTTTTTTCCGTTTTCGCCTTGGTCTTGGGGTCGTCAAGGCCGCCCTGCAGCTCGAACCACTCCTGCACGAAGAAGGACCTATCGAGGGCCTTCAGGTCGTATCTGCAGAGGTTCTCCTCGATCTCGCGGAGGCGAAGCTCTGGCGCCGCGCCCTCGACAACACGCGCTTCGATCGTCTGCAGGCCCGCCTTCTTAGCCGCTTCGAGCCGATGCCAACCGGCGACCAGGATGTATCGCTCGCCTGCCCGGGACACCTCGATCGGGGCGATTTGAGCAGGCAGGCCGGCGGCCTTCTGGCGGGTCATGCTGTCAGCAAGGAGATCAACATGAGCTCGATCTAGGGGGCGCAGCCGATCTTCAGTCCGCACCACGATGTCGGCGATGTTCAGAAGCTTGGTCGCCATGTCAGGCCGCCCGGCTATTTTGGACGTTGCCCTCGGCCGGCCGACCGGTACGATTGCGGGGCTTGGTCCGGAACAGTCGCCGGCCTCGGCTGTCGAAGCGCTCCGGAAAGAGATCCTGAGCGGTCATGCCCAGAGCTTCAGCGATGACGCCCTCCAGATGGCTGGATGGCGCCACGATTGCGAGTTGGACGGCACTCGACGAAACCCCTTCGCGTCGCGCCAGTTCGGCGACGGAGGTACCGCGAAGCTTGAGCTGGTAGCCGACCCACGCCCTTCGGGCCGTGGGGTTTTTTGGAACTTCGTCGCTTGTTTTCTGCATTAAACAAACCACCGCCAATGGAATTGTAACAATAATGGTCAATAAATCGGATATCAAGCGAGAAAAGTCTGACAGTGGACGGCGCGCACTGGGGCCGACTGCGATTGATCGTGCCTTTGACGAGGTTCGGCGACAGGCGGTGCAAGGCCGTTCGGACGGTCGTTCCGACGATGCAAGCGAGTACAGTTTCGGAGGTCGTCTCCGTTATCTTTGGAAGCGCAGCGCGCTGACGGTTGAGGAGCTGAGCACTGCGCTCCACGTGTCGCCGTCAACCTTCAATGCCTGGCTGGCGGACCGATCATCCCCAGGGCTCAACAACCTGGTGCGATTGCAGGACGTCACTGGGGTGTCGGTCCAATGGCTCGCGACAGGTCGGGCGCCAATGTTTCTCGCAGAGCCGACCGCCTTATCTGGGGACGAGCACGCATTCGTATACGTGCCACGCTACGATTTGCGTGTCGGAGCAGGCCCCACCGGCCAGATCGCCGATACTGCCGATTTCAAAGGCTTTTTGGCCTTCCGGGAGGACTGGGTTCGTACTCGGTTGCGGCGCAACCCGGCGAACCTTGCCGTTCTTGAAGCGTTTGGCGATTCGATGACGCCGACCATCCATGACGGCGACATCATCCTTGTCGACATGTCGGAGAACGTGGTCCGCGGCTCGGCGATCTATGCCATCGTCGCCGGCGAGTCAGCCCTGGTGAAGCGCATCGAGCTCAAGATCGACGGGTCGCTGCTGGTGAAGAGCGACAACCCGACCTACGAGCCAATCACGCTCCGAGGCCCCGAGGTCCACGATCTACGGGTGATCGGGAAGGTGGTCTGGACGGGTGGTCTGGTATGACCCAGCTGAGGCGCCTGTGATCGGCATCCCCAAGCTTCGCTTCAGGCATCCGATCGGCGAGCGGATCGAGGTGCTGGGGCTCGCCCAGTACACTTGGGCGGCCATTTTCGGCGCGCTCTACTTGGCATACCGAGGCCTTTGGGGAGGCTTCTTCCTGGTGTTCTTCGTCCTGCAGCCAGTGTGGGCGGCAGTCTGCTTTCCCCTGTTCCATGCAGCGCCGATGCTATGGCCATTGTGGTTGATCGTGTACTTGCTCGGGATGTCGGCGATCGTCACCGGGCTGGTGCGCCGAAGCTATTTGCGGCGAGGATGGCGCCGCTTGGAAACCTGATATGTGGCCGCCGAGGTTGAAGGGGCAGTTGTCGATGAAAGCGGTTCTCTTGTTTGCCCTTTTGGGTCTGACCAGCTGCGGCCCCTCCATAGAAGAACTCAGGGAGCGCGCTCCGGCCTTCTCGATGACAGTGCCGGTCCCGTGGGAGCAACTTTCGACCTGCCTAAAGGGACAAGCGCTGGCATACACCATCGTTGATCTGCCCGTTGCTTCAGAGCGTCGCACCGAGATCGTTCTTCAGTTCACGGGTGCCTATGGTCCGATCACGACAGGCAGCTTCGAGGTCCAGGGCTTGGGTGATGCCAGCACGAAAGTGTCCTACAAGAGCATCAAGAACCTGGGCCTGGGCGGCAAGCCTGGAGCCTTACAACGTGAGTGGGTTGAGAAGTGCGGCGCGGCGGCTCGCTGACGCCTTACGGTTCCTTCTTCCTTGTGCGGCGAACCGTCCGCTCAGGCCTTTTTCCTGATTTCATTGGGCTTTAGCAAACAGGGAATGACCCTCCACTTCCGGGATTCCACTTCCCCGTTCCGGGCCACATCGAGGAAGCTCCGAGGTAAAAATTGGCTCGGCTTAGACTGACCGAAGTGCCTATTTCCTGCTGTCTAATTGGCTCTTAGGCCGGTCTAATTCGACCGGTGTCTTGAACATCAGATTGGCAAAATCCAGCGTCGCATCCATCGTCAGGGCGCTGACTGGCAATTTCCAGTCGCCTCGGCGCGGCGACATCGCCGAGGCCGCCAACTCGTTGCTTTCTCGGCACTTAGGCCATTTCAGGTCGCACTGGACCGCATAATGCCGGGCTCTGAACGACCCAGTGTCTCCCTACAATCACCATGTCCGACCCGTCGCATCTCAAGGCCAACCGGCTCGCCATCGAAGGCGGCACGCCGGTCCGCGACACGCCGCTGCCGTGGGAACTGCCCGGTGCGCACTTCATCGGCGAGGAGGAGAAGGCCCTCGTCAACCAGGTGATCGACGCGCGCAGTCCGTTCCGCTTCTACGGGCTGCAGGCCCTGGCGATGGTCGACAGGCTCGAGAGCGAGTGGTGCTCGACCTTCGGTCACAAGTACGCGCTGGCGGTCAACAGCGGCAGCGCCGCCCTGCACATCGCGCTGTGCGCCTTCGGCATCGGCCCGGGCGACGAGGTGATGGTGCCGGGCTACATGTGGGTGAGCTGCGCGAGCGCGATCGTGCGCACCGGCGCGATCCCGCGGCTGGTCGACATCGACGCCAGCTTCTGCATCGATCCCGACGACCTCGAGCGCAAGATCGGCCCGCACACCAGGGCGGTACTCACGGTCAACATGAGCGGCGCGATGGGCCGCAACGATCGCATCGCCGCGATCTGCAGGAAGCACGGCCTGCGCCTGCTCGAGGACTGCGCCCAGGCGATCGGCGCCAGCCTGAACGGCCGTCCGTCCGGCTCGTTCGGCGACATCGGCATCTTCAGCTTCCAGCTCAACAAGAACATGACCAGCGGCGAGGGCGGCCTGCTGGTGACCGAGGACGAGGACCTCTACAAGCGCTGCTCGGCGCTGCACGACCTCGGCTACGCGCGCAACGACAAGGGCCGCCTCGATCCGTCGGACGAACGCTACCAGTTCTGGGGCGTCGGCAGCCGCATGTCCGAGCTGTCGGGCGCCATGGCGCTCGCCCAGATGCGCAAGGTCCGCAAGATCACCGGCGCGATGCGCGACGCCAAGTGGAAGATCCGCGAGGCGATCAAGGCGATCCCGGGAATCGCGCTGCGCGACATCGGCGACGCGGCGGGCGACACCGGCCCGTTCCTGATCTCGATGTACCCCAACGCCGACATCTGCAAGCGCTTCACCGCGGCGCTGCAGGCCGAGGGCGTGCGCGGGCCGGAAGGCAGCCTGACCTGCATTCCCATGAGCGAGTGGGGCATGCACTGGTACTTCAACATCCCGAGCCTCGTGGAGAAGCGCTCCAACGCGCGCGACGGCTTCCCGTGGACGCACCCGTCCAACGCCTTCGCCAGGGACTACAGCTACCGAAAGGGTGCGCTGCCGATGTGCGACGCGCTGTCGGAGCGGTCGGCCCTGCTCAGCATCGCCTCGACCCTGACCGCCCGGGACGTCGACGACATCATCGCGGCTTTCCGGAAGGTCGGAGCCGCCTTCGCCAGCCGGGAGAAGCTCCAGTCATGACCCATCCCCTCGCACCCATCGTGCTGAGCGACCCGCGGGCGATCGCCGGGGCGGGCATCGACGTTCTCGTCATCGGCAGCGGCACCAGCGGCGTCACCGCGGGCATCGAGCTTGCCGGGCGCGGCCTCAGGGTCGCCCTGCTCGAGGCCGGACCGCTGCTGCTGACCGAGCATGTCGGCTCGGGCCCGTTCGCCAACCGCGGCGATTTCGTGCCGGAAATCCACGACGCGGTGCGCTACCGCACCCTGTGGGCCAAGCAGGCCGATCCGGCCGGCGCCGCCGCCGAGCCGAACAACAACGCGTGGGCCGTGGTCGGCGGCCGCACCGTGTTCTGGGGCGGCTGCACGCCGCGTTTCCGCGACGAGGACTTCGCCGCCTGGCCCTACGGCGCCGACGAGATGCGCCCGTGGTACGAGAAGGCCGAGCGCCTGATGGGCGTGTCGGGCGGCGACGGCTCGCAGGTCGCATCGTCGCCGTTCATGGCGCACGCCGCGCAGCAGCGGCTGATGGATAGGCTCGGGGCCGCCGGCATCCCGTCGATCCACGCGCCGCTCGGCGTCGACACGCGCCCGGTCGCCCAGGGCCACATGTCGCTGGGCTTCGACTCGTCGGTGTCGCGCCTGCTGCGCTGCCCGCTGTTCGGCCGCGTCGAGAACGGCGCGCGGCTGTCGCTGGCCGCCGACACGACGGCGCTCAAGCTGGTGCTCGACGGCCGCGCCGTGAAGGCGGTTCGCGTTCGCCATGGCGGCGAGACCTTCGACATCCCGGCGCGCCACGTCGTGATGGCCGGCAGCTGCCTGCAGTCGGTGCGGCTGGCGATGGTGTCCGGCCTCGCCGAGCTCGATCCCGGGATCGGCTGCTACGTCGGCGATCACCTGTTCCGGCAGGCCGTGCTGCGCCTGCCCGAGGCGATCGGCGAGAAGTCGCTCTACATCTTCGTGCCGCCGACCGCGGAGCGGCCGTACCACGCGCAGATCCAGGGCATGTTCGGCGAGACATGGTACAGCCCGCTGCACGCGACGGTGTGGCTCGACGGCGAACGCGACGGCCGGCACCTGCTGTTCTACTGCTTCGGCATCAGCACGGCGGAGCGCGCCAGCCGCGTGGTGCTGCGCGGCGACGGCGCCGGCATCGAGGACTACTACGTGGTGAACGAGCGCAGCCCGAGCGACCTCGCGACGCTCGCCGCCATGAAGACGTTCACCGGCGAGGTGGCGGCCGGGCTTGGGGCGGAACTGCTGCGCACCGAGGAACACTGCGCCGGGTCCGCCCTGCACGAGTACGGCGGCCTGCGCATGGGCAAGGACAAGGACAGCTCGGTGACCGATCCCGACGGCCGGTTCTGGCGCGTCGGCAACCTCAGCTGCGTCGATGCCGCGACGTGGCCGCACCAGGGCAGCGCGAATTCGTACCTCACCATCACGGCGGTGGCCCTGCGCAATGCCAGTCGGCTGGCGGCGACGCTGGCGGGCTAGCCGTGCGGGCCCGGGCCACCGCCATCGGCGGCCCGGGGCCGAAGGTCAGCCCGCGACGGCCTCCTTGAAGCGCTTCAGCGTGTCGACCTGCTGCTCGAAGGTCGGCATGCGGTACATCGGGTAGAGCATCGTCATCTGCGCGCCGAGCCGCTTCCAGCCGGCCGCGGCGCGCGCCCAGGCATCGGGATCGACCGTGTCGAAGCGCAGCCACCCCTCGAGGCCGAACGAGGCGGGGTCACGGCCGAATTCGGCGAGGTGCGCACGCAGCTGCGCCAGCTTGGGCTCGGCCGCTTCGGGCGCCAGGATCGGCATCCAGCCGTCGCCGATCCGCGCGGCGCGCCGGACCACGGCGTCGGACGAGCCGCCGAACCACACCGGGATCGGGCGCTGCGGCGGCGCCGGCAGGATGTTGACGTCGACCAGCTTGTGGAAGCGGCCCTCGAAGGTGACGAGGTCCTCGGTCCACAGCCGGCGCATCACCTCGACCTGCTCGGCCTGTCGCGCGCCGCGTGTCTTCCACTCGGTGTCGAGCGCCTCGTACTCGACATGGTTCCAGCCGACGCCGATGCCCAGCCGCAGGCGGCCGCCGCTCAGGATGTCGACCTCGGCGGCCTGCTTGGCGACCACGCCGGTCTGGCGCTGCGGCAGGATCAGCACGCCGCTGCACAGCCTGATCTTCTTCGTGACGGCGGCGAGGAAGGCCAGCGTCGTGAAGGTCTCGTGGAACGGATCGCGCTCGCTGTAGGTCGGGGTCCAGCCGCCGCGCGGCGCCGCCCCGAACACGTGGTCGGCGACCTCGATGCAGTGGTAGCCGAGATCCTCCGCCGCCTGCGCCCAGTCCCGGATCCTCGCCGGGTCGGTGCCGATGTCGCGCGTCGGGAACAGGGCGTTGAGCAGCATGGTCGGACCTCGCGGTGATGCATTTTTCCTCCCTGCGCGCGAGCGCGGGGAGGTGTCCGCGCAGCGGACGGAGGGGTCATGGGCAGCCGTGGCGACGCTCCCGACCCCTCCGTCGGCGAAGACGCCGACACCTCCCCATGCTGCCGCATGGGGAGGAAGAATCGAAGCGGTCGGCGCTCACATTTCTTTCCTCCCGGCGCGCGAGCGCGGGGAGGTGTCCGCGCAGCGGACGGAGGGGTCATGGGCAGCCGTGGCGAAGCTTCCGACCCCTCCGTCGGCGAAGACGCCGACACCTCCCCATGCTGCCGCATGGGGAGGAAGAATCGAAGCGGTCGGCGCTCTCTTTTCATTCCTCCCTGCGCGTGAGCGCGGGGAGGTGTCCGCGCAGCGGACGGAGGGGTCGTGAGCGACCCGCAATCAATACGTCAGGTCGTAGGCCGCTTCCTCGGTGTAGACCGAGCCGGCGTGGCCGCGGCGGCTGGCGTAGAGCGCGAAGTGCTCGGCGATCCACGGGCCGGCCTTGAAGCCGGCGTGGCTGGCCATGAACTGCGCGAGGTGATGGCCGGTCTCGGCGTCGTTGGAAAAGCGCGCCAACGTGACGTGCGGGCGGAACTTGCGGCGCTCGATCTCGATGCCGCAGTTGCGCGCCACCGTCGCCACCTTCTGCTGCAGCCAGTCGAGCCGGTCGCTGCGCTCGACCGTGGCGACCAGGGCGCGCGGCTGCTTGCCGCTCGAGAACTGCTCGACCCCGGCCAGCGCCACCGCGAAGCGTGGCCCGGCGATGTCCGACAGCTCCTCCTCGAAGTCGCGCATCGTGCCGCCCTGCACCTCGCCCGCGAAGCACAGCGTCACGTGGAAGTTCTCGACCGGCACCCAGCGCGCGTCGGGCACGCCCGACTGCAACGCCGCCAGCGCGTCGGTGACGTCCTCAGGGACGGGCAGGGCGACGAACAGCCGGGGCATCGTCGAGGTTCCTCGTGACGAAGGGCAGCAGGCGCTCGACCACGACGTCGACGCCCTTCGGATTGGGATGGATGCCGTCGGCCTGGTTCAGCGCCGGATCCTGCGCCACGCCGTCGAGGAAGAAGGGATAGAGCGACACGCCGTAGCGCTCGGCGACGCGGCCGTACAGCCCGTCGAACTGCTTCGCGTAGTCGGCGCCGTAGTTGCGCGGCGCCAGCATGCCGGCCAGCCAGACCGTGACGCCGGCCGCCTTCAGGCGCGCGACGATGGCATCGAGGTTCTTCTCGGTGGCCGCCGGGTCGAGCCCGCGCAGCGCGTCGTTGGCGCCCAGCTCGACCAGCACGATGTCCGGCTTGTCGCCCAGCATCCAGTCGATCCGCTCCAGCCCGCCCGCCGTGGTGTCGCCGGAGACGCCGTGGTTGATGACGGTGACGTTACGGCCCTGCTTCTTCAGGGCGGCTTCCAGCCGTGCCGGCACCGCCTCGTCGGGCTTGACGCCGTAGCCCGCGGTCAGGCTGTCGCCCAGGATCGCCAGCTTGACGGGCACGGACTGTGCATGGACCTGTGGTGCCAGCGGCGCGAGCGCCGCCAGCACGCACGAAATCGCGATCAGCAGCGAATTGACCGCTGCCGCAAAACGACCATATCCAGTGGCGACCTTCATGCTCTCTCTTCCGGAGCCCGCTTGACCTCTTCCCTCACGGCCCGCGACCCCATCGTCCGCCTGTCCGACGTCCACCTCGACATGGCAAGCGATGCCGGCACGGTCAATATCCTGCGCGGCATCACGCTCGACATCGCGGCCGGCGAGGTCGCGGCGGTGGTCGGGCCGTCCGGCGCCGGCAAGTCGAGCCTGATGATGGTGGCCGGCGGGCTGGAGCGCGCCAGCCGCGGCCGCGTCGAGGTCGCCGGCCACGATCTCGGCCCGCTCGACGACGACGCGCGGGCCCGCCTGCGCCGCGACCACATCGGCATCGTGTTCCAGGGCTTCCACCTGATCCCGACCATGACGGCGCACGAGAACGTCGCGCTACCGCTCGAGTTCGCCGGCCGCGCCGACGCCTTCGACCTCGCCGAGGCGGCGCTGCGCCGGGTCGGGCTCGGCCATCGCATCGGCCACTACCCCGCCCAGCTGTCGGGGGGCGAACAGCAGCGCGTCGCCGTGGCGCGCGCCTTCGTCGGCCGGCCGCGGCTGCTGCTGGCCGACGAGCCGACCGGCAACCTCGACGGCGCCACCGGCCGGCAGGTCATGGACCTGCTGTTCGAGCTGGCGCGCGACGACGGCACGACGCTGATCCTGATCACCCACGACATGGGACTGGCCGAGCGCTGCGACCGCATCCTGCGCATCGCCGACGGCCTGGTCGTCGCCGACGACCGCACGCCCCACGCCGTGGCGGCGCAATGAGGCACACCTCGTGACGCTGGCGCTGCGACTGGCCCGCCGCGAGATGCGCAGCGGGCTGGGCGGCTTTCGCCTGTTCATCGCCTGCCTCGCGCTGGGCGTGGCGGCGATCGCCGCGATCCTGTCGTTCAGCCGCGCCGTCGAGGAAGGACTGCGCGCCGACGCGCGCGAGATCCTGGGCGGCGACGTGGCGGTGTCGCTGCTCTACCGCGAGGCGACGCCCGAGCAGGTCGCGTTCCTGCGCTCGCGCGGCGAGCTGGTGCGCTGGATCGACAGCCGGTCGATGGCCCGGCCGGTCAAGCCGGACGGCCGGCCGACGCTGGTCCAGCTGAAGGCGGTCGAGCCGTCCTACCCGCTGTACGGCGCGATCGAGCTGCAGGGCGGCCAGTCGCTGGCCGACGCGCTGGCGCTGCGGGACGGGACCTGGGGCGCGGTGGTCGAGGAGTCGGCGCTGCGCCGCATGAACATGGCGCTGGGCGACCGCGTGAAGGTCGGCGACGTCACGGTCGAGGTGCGCGGCATCATCGCCCGCGAGCCCGACCGCGGCCTCAACGCCTTCGCCAGCCTCGGGCCGCGCCTGATGATCCCGTTCGCCGCCATCGAGGCGTCCGGGCTGGTCCAGCCGGGCAGCCTGCTGAACTGGGAGTACCGCCTGCGGCTCGCGCCGGGCGCGTCGGACGTCGCGGTGGTCGAGGCGATCAAGTCGCGCTTCCCCGACGCCGGCTGGCGGCTGCGCGGGCTGGCCGAGGCCGGTGGCGGCATCCGCTTCTGGCTCGACCGGCTGACCCAGTTCATCGGGCTGATCGGCCTGTCCTCGCTGCTGGTCGGCGGCGTCGGCGTCGGCAACGCGGTGGCGAGCTTCCTGGCCGGCCGGTTGCGCACCATCGCCACCCTGAAATGCCTCGGCGCGCCCGAGCGGCTGGTGTTCTCGACCTATCTCCTGCAGCTCGGTGCGCTGGCCGCGCTGGGCGTGGCGATCGGCCTCGTGATCGGCGCGGCGCTGCCGTTCCTCGCCCAGTCGCTGGTCGCCGACATCCTGCCGGTGCGGGCGCGCGTCGCGCTGTACGCGCGGCCGTTGCTGATCGCCGCCTCGTTCGGCCTTCTGGTCTCGCTGATGTTCGCGCTGGTGCCGCTGTTGCGCGCGCGGCGCGTCTCGGCGGCGACGCTGATGCGCGGCGCGGTCGTCGCCTCGGCGCGGATCGGCTGGCGCGACGCGCTGCTGGTCGGCGCGGTCGCGGTCGCGCTGGCCGCCTTCACCGTCTTCACCGCCGACAGCCGGCGGATCGCCGCCTGGTTCGTGCTGGGCGCGGTCGGCGCCTTCATCGCCTTCCCGCTGCTGGCGCGCGCCCTGATGTGGGCGGCGGCGCGCGCCGGGGCGCCGCGGCTGGCCGGCCTGCGGCTGGCGCTCGCCAACCTGCACCGGCCGGGGGCGCCGACCCCGATCGTCATGCTGTCGCTCGGTCTCGGCCTCACCGTGCTGGTGGCGACGGCGCTGATCGAGGGCAACCTGCGCGAACAGCTGACGCGGCGCATCCCGAGCGATGCGCCGGCCTTCTTCTTCGTCGATATCCAGTCGACCCAGATGCCGGCCTTCGAGCAGGCGATCGCCGCCATCCCGGGCGCCGGGCCGCTCGACAAGGTGCCGTCGCTGCGCGGCCGCATCGTGAAGATCGGCGGCAAGCCGGTGTCCGAGGTGGCGGTGCCGTCCGACGCGCGCTGGGCGGTCGACGGCGACCGCGGCGTCACCTATGCCGCGACGCCGCCCGAGGGCTCGCGCATCGTCGCGGGCGAGTGGTGGCCGGCCGACTACCGCGGCCCGCAACTGCTGTCGTTCGACGAGGCGCTGGCCAAGGCGTTCGGCCTCGAGATCGGCGACTCCATCACCCTCAACATCCTCGGCCGCGACATCGAGGCGAAGATCGCCTCGCTGCGCCGCATCGAGTGGACGACGCTGTCGATCAACTTCGTGTTCGTGTTCTCGCCGGGCGTGCTCGACCGCGCGCCGCACACCTTCCTCGCCACGGTGAAGTCGACGCCGGCGGCCGAGGACGCGATCTTCCGCGCCGTCACCGACCAGTTCCCCAACGTCACCGTGGTGCGCATCCGCGACGCGGTCGAGACCGCCGCCACCGTGCTGGCCAACATCGGCCTCGCCACCCGGGTGATCGGCCTGCTCAGCATCCTGGCCGGCGTGCTGGTGCTGGCCGGCGCCATGCTGGCGACCCAGCAGCGCCGGGTGCACGAGGCCGTGGTGATGAAGGTGCTGGGGGCGACCCGGGCACGGATCGGCGGCATCTTCGCCTGGGAGTTCGCCGCGCTGGGGCTGGCGACCGCGGCGGCGTCCCTGGGGGTCGGCACGCTGGCGGCCTGGCTGGTAGTGCGCCGCCTGATGAACCTCGAATGGACCTTCCTGCCCGGCGTGGCGGTGCTGGTGGCGCTGGGCGCGATGGCGCTCACCCTGGCCTTCGGGCTGGCCGGGACACTGGCCGCGCTGCGCCAGCGTCCGCTTGCGCTGCTGCGCAATGAATAGCCAGTAAGTGTCTGTATAAATGAAGCTTCCGTGACCTCCGGAAGGCGGCTGCGGCCTATTGATTCACCCCGTCTGTGACCCCAAATTACGTCGCGAAGGGGTTCGTCAATGAGACCCCTCTGGAGGCTCGATACGATGTCTAATCCGAATTTCAGCACCTTCGGCCGTGTGGGCGGCGTTGCCGACCAGGCGGTCTTCGATGCCGGCCTGCGCGCCCACATGGTGCGGGTCTACAACTACATGGCGTCTGGCCTTGCCCTGTCGGGCATCGTCGCGTTCGCCCTGTTCAGCTCGCCCGAGCTGGCTGGCCTGTTCTTCCAGGTCCAGAACGGCCGCGTGCTTGGCCTGAACGGCCTCGGCTGGGTCGCGATCCTCGCGCCGCTCGGCCTGCTGCTGCTGGTGTCGTTCCGCGCGGCGTCGATGAGCGTCGGCGCGGTGCAGGCGGTGTACTGGGCGGTCACGGCGCTGATGGGCGTCAGCCTGTCGCTGCTGCTGTTCCGCTACACCGGCGCCTCGGTGGCCCGCACGTTCTTCATCACGGCGGCGGCCTTCGGTGCGCTGAGCCTGTACGGCTACACCACCAAGAAGGACCTCACCGCGGTCGGCAAGTTCCTGTTCATGGGCCTGGTCGGCCTCGTGCTGGCCAGCCTGGTGAACATGTTCTGGCCGTCGGGCACGATGAGCTTCATCATCTCGGTGGCCGGCGTCCTGATCTTCTCGGGCCTGATCGCCTACGATACCCAGAAGATCAAGGAACAGTACGCCGAGGCGTGGGGCAGCGACGTCGCCGAGAAGATCGCTATCTTCGGTGCGCTGAGCCTGTACCTCGACTTCGTGAACCTGTTCCAGTTCCTGATGAGCTTCCTCGGCCAGGAACGCGAATAGCCTGACCTCGCAAACGTGCTAAACGACGCCCGGGTCGAAAGGCCCGGGCGTTTTTATTGAGAGAGACCCAGACCGGTGGCGACCCGCAACAGACTCCGCCAGTTCATCGACAGCGAGGCGGCCTCCGCCCTGCCGCTGCTGGTCGCCGCCATCGCGGCGCTGGTGCTGGCGAACTCGCCGCTGGCCGACGCGGTGAACGGCGTGCTCAAGACCCGCCTCGGCGTCGAGTGGGGCCCGGTCAGCCTCGCCAAGCCGCTGCTGCTGTGGATCAACGACGGCCTGATGGCCGTGTTCTTCCTGCTGGTCGGCCTCGAGATCAAGCGCGAGCTGATGGAAGGCGCGCTGTCGCAGCCGTCGCAGGTCGCCCTGCCGGTGGCCGGCGCGCTGGGCGGCATGATCGTCCCGGCGGTGGTCTACGTGGCGATCGCCCGGGTCGATCCGACGGCGCTGCACGGCTGGGCGATCCCGGCGGCGACCGACATTGCCTTCTCGCTGGGCGTGCTGGCGGCGCTGGGCAGCCGGGTGCCGCTGTCGCTCAAGGTCTTCTTGACGACCCTCGCCATCGTCGACGACCTCGGCGCGATCGTCGTCATCGCGATCTTCTACACCCATGACCTGTCGACCCTGGCGCTGGGCTTCGCCGCGGTCTTCATCGTGGCGCTGGCGCTGCTCAACTGGTTCGGCGTGCGCCGCCTCGCGCCCTACCTGGTGGTCGGCGCGCTGCTCTGGCTGTCGGTGCTGAAGTCGGGCGTGCACGCGACGCTGGCCGGCGTCGTGCTGGCGATGTTCATCCCGCTGCGGTCGGCGGGCGAGCCCGACGGCGAACGCCCGGCGATCTGGCTCGAGCACGTGATCAAGCCGTGGTCGGCGTGGTTCATCATGCCGGTCTTCGCCTTCGCCAATGCCGGCCTGCCGCTCGGCGGCCTGTCGTTCGCCAGCCTGCTGGCGCCGGTGCCGCTCGCCATCGCCGCCGGCCTGTTCGCCGGCAAGCAGATCGGCATCGTGCTGGGCGCCGGCGTGCTGATCCTGAGCGGCCTCGCCGCGATGCCGCGCGGCGCCAGCTGGCGGACGCTGTACGGCGTGGCGATCCTGGGCGGCATCGGCTTCACCATGAGCCTGTTCATCGGTTCGCTGGCCTTTCCCGAGGATGCCGCGCGCGAGGCGCAGGTCCGGCTGGGCGTTCTGGTCGGCTCCGTCCTGTCGGCCGTGTCGGGCTACCTCGTGCTGGCGCTCGCGCCGCGCCGTTGACGGCGGGCCGCCCGCCGCCGGACAATCCGGCGAGGGGAGGCCCACCATGAAAATCCGAATCGCCCGCGCGGTCCTGGCCGCTGCCGTGACCCTGCTCGCCGCGACCGTGACCGTCACCGGGGTCCAGGCGCAGGGTGCGCCGCGCGTCGCCATCGCGAGCGGCCCGGTGGTCGGCACGCAGCGCGGCGACGTCGCGACCTTCAGGGGCATTCCGTTCGCCGCGCCGCCGGTGCGCGACCTGCGCTGGCGGCCGCCGCAGCCGGTCGCGGCGTGGTCCGGCGATCTCGTCGCCGACCGCTTCTCGCCGATGTGCTTGCAGCCGCTCAGGGCCAAGAACTCGATGTTCTATCTCGGCGAGGAACCGTCGAGCGAGGACTGCCTGTACCTCAACGTCTGGTCGGCCGCGAAGCC
Source organism: Pseudomonadota bacterium (assembly GCA_020160955.1). Taxonomy (GTDB): domain Bacteria; phylum Pseudomonadota; class Alphaproteobacteria; order Reyranellales; family Reyranellaceae; genus Reyranella. The sequence continues at coordinate 6,431 of JAIUOX010000079.1, read as the reverse complement.
GGGCGACAGGCGTCCGGTCATGGTGTTCGTCTACGGCGGCGGCTGGACGATCGGCTCGGCCTCGCTGCCGCTGTACGACGGCGAGGCGCTGGCGCGGAAGGGCGCCGTGGTCGTGTCGTTCAACTACCGGGTCGGCGCGCTCGGCTTCCTCGCCCATCCCGAGCTGACGGCGGAAGGCAACGGCGCCTCGGGCAACTACGGGCTTATGGACATGATCGCCGCCCTGCAATGGGTGAAGGCCAACATCGCCTCGTTCGGCGGCGACCCGGCCAACGTCACGCTGTACGGCCAGTCGGCCGGCTCGGCGGCGGTCGCCTTCCTGCAGGCCGCGCCGGCGGCCCGGGGACTGTTCCATCGCGCGATCGGCCAGAGCGGCGGCTACAACCTCGGCGGCCCGCTGCCGACGCTGGCCGACGGCGAGAAGAAGGGCGTCGATGCGGCGGCCCGGCTGAAGGCGACGTCGCTCGCCCAGCTGCGCGCGCTGGGCGGCGACGCGATCGTCAACGGCGACAACGCCCAGCGGCCGATCGTCGACGGGCGCGTGCTGGTCGAGCAGCCGGCGCTGACCTTCGCCAACAGCAAGCAGGCCGCCATGCCGACCCTCGTGGGCTCGAACGCCGACGAGGGCACCGCCTACCCGGTGGCGATGTCGGCCGCTGCGTTCCGCGCCGATGCCGAGAAGCGCTACGGCGCGGATGCCGACAAGATGCTGGCGCTGTACCCGGCGGCCGACGACGCGCAGGCCCGCGCGGCGAGCTACGCGCTGATGCGCGACCGCACCTTCGCCGCGCCGGTGCGGCGCTGGGCCAGCGAGCAGGCGGTGGTGGCGCCGGTGTTCCTCTACCATTTCGGCCGCGTGCAGCCGTTCGTCGACGGGCTCGGTTACGCGCAGCAGGCGCCGGCGTCGAAGCTCGGCGCCTACCACGGCGCGGAAATGGCCTATGCCTACGGCACGCTCGACGCGCTCAACGGGCTCGGCCGCACGCGTGCCTGGACCGACGAGGACCGCCGCTTCTCCGACGCGATGATGGGCTACTGGGTCAACTTCGCGCGCACTGGCAATCCGAACGGCGAGGGCCTGCCGGCCTGGCCGGCCTACCGCGTCGACCGCGAGCAGGCGATGCTGTTCGGCAAGACCATCGAACCGGGTCCGCTACCGAACAAGGCGCAGCTCGATTTCTTCTTCGATCGCAACTGATTGCACGCGCGCCGGGCCTGCCTATACTTTCGCGCATGCGACGCACGTCCTACGACCAGATGAACTGCTCGATCGCCTCGGCGCTCGACGTCGTGGGCGAGCCGTGGACGCTGCTGATCGTGCGCGACGCGTTCTACGGCGTGCGCCGCTTCGACGATTTCCAGGAGAACCTCGGCATCGCGCGCAACGTGCTGACGGCGCGGCTGAAGAAGCTGGTCGAGGCGGGGATCTTCCGCAAGACCGCCTATCGCCAGCGGCCGTTGCGCCACGAGTACCGCCTGACCGACAAGGGCGCGGCGCTGTTCACGGTGATCGTCGGCCTCAAGCAGTGGGGCGACCGCTACGGCGCCGCGGCGAAGAGCGGCAAGCCGATGGAACTGGTCGACCGCACCGACGGCAAGCCGCTCGACCCGGTGCTGATCGACGCGCGGTCGGGCCACCGGCTCGAACTGACCAACGTGCGCGCCGTCGCCGGCCCCGGCGCCGAGCAGGCAACCCGCGCCTTCTTCGACCGTCTCGCGCTGAACCGGCCGGCGCGATAAACGACTGTCATCCCGAGCGCAGCGAGGGACCTTTCCTACGTCTCGGAATCGAGCTTCTTGCCGTCGATGTCGCGGGTGGCGCGCGTGGCTTCCGCCTTGTCCTGCGCCTTCTCGGCCTTGGTGCGGCCGAAACGGCGGCGGTTGGCGTCGGCTTCGGACTCGCGGGTGCGGCGTTCCTTGTCCTTGCGGGCACGGCGCAGGTTGACGATCTCGGCCATGACGACACAGTGACTCCGTTGGCCGTGGTTGGGAACCGCCGGCGGTTCACTCCGCTGTGAATTCGCACTAGTGTCACGACGCCTGCCATGGAGCGCCTCATGACCCCCACCACGCGCAAGCGAGTCCTGATCGCCGCCGCGGGCATCGTCGGCCTGCTGCTCGTCGTGGCGTTGGCGCTGCCCAGCCTGGTCGACCTGAATGGGCGCAAGCCCGAGATCGTGGCGGCGGTGAAGAAGGCGACGGGCCGCGACCTCGCGATCGGTGGGCCGATCGCGCTGTCGATCCTGCCGCTGCCGCGCGTCACCGTGTCCGACATCAGCTTCTCCAACGCCCCCGGCGCGAAGACGCCCGCGATGGCCACGGTGAAGAGCGTGACGGCGCGGCCGTCGCTGCTCGCCCTGCTGACCGGCCGGCTGGCGCTCAGCGAGGTCACGCTGGTCGACCCGAGGATCGCGCTGGAGATCGACGCGCAGGGCAGGCCGAACTGGGACTTCACGCCACCGTCCGCCGGCGCCGCGCCGGCCGGCCCGGCGACGCCGCCGCCGGCGATCGGCCGCATCGTGCTGGTCAACGGCACGGTGTCGTTCGCCGATGCCCGCGCCGGCTCGGCCGCGACGGTCGGGAAGATCGACGCCAGCGCCTCGATCGGCTCGCCCGAGGGGCCGTTCGCCGTGGTCGGCAGCGCGACCGTCAACAACGAGCCGCTGCGGATCGACGCCTCTCTCGCGGCGAAGTCGGCCAAGGGCCACGACGTGCGCGTCGCGCTGCAGGCAGGCGGCGGCAAGCTGGCGTTCGACGGCGTGCTGAGCGCGCTCGGCCCCGACGCCCGCCTCGTCGGCAAGGCGTCGAGCAGCGCCGACAACCTCGTCAGCTTCGTCGACACCCTGGCCCAGGCCGCCGGCCAGCCCGCGCCGCCCCTGCCGCCGCTGCTGGCCGGCCGGTTCGCCTTCGCGGGCGACGTCGACCTCTCGGCGGCGGCGCTGTCGGCCCGCGATTTCACGCTGACCCTGGGCGAGGACAAGACCGCGGGCTCGATCGCCCTGGCGCTGAAGCCGGCACCCGTCCTCGAGGCCCGCTTGTCGGCCGACCGCCTCGACCTCGATCGCTGGCTGGCCGGGCTGAAGCACGACGCCGCGCCGGCGGCCGAGACGCCGCCGCCGCCGGCCGGCGCCACCGCCGCGCCGCCGCCACCGCCGGCCGCCAGCCCGCTGGCGGCGATGGACGCCAAGGTCAGGATCGAGATCGGCGAGGTCATCTACAACCGCCAGCCGGTGCGCGCCGTCGCGCTCGAGATCGACGCGAAGGGCGGCGCCGTCGCGGTGCCGCGGCTCAGCGCGACGCTGCCGGGCGACCTCGTGCTGCAGGCGAAGTCGACGCTGTCGGGCGACCCCAGCCGTCCGACCGTCGCCGGCGACTTCAGCCTGGTCGGGCCCAAGCTGCGCGAGACCCTGCAGTGGCTGGCGGTCGACGTGTCGGACGTGCCGCCGGGCAAGCTGTCGAAGCTCAGCCTCAAGGGCCGCATGTCCTCGACCGGCGGCAACGTCCAGGTCAGCGACGCGACCTTCGAACTCGACGACCTGCGCGGCAGCGGCGGCCTGCTGGTCACCTTCGGCGTGCCGCTGTCGATCGTGCTGAACGTCAACCTCGATACGCTCGACCTCGATTCGTACATGGCGGCGGCGGACAAGCCGGCCAGCGGGGCTTCGGGCGGGGCGGCCTCCGCCGCATCGTCGGCGCGGCCGCGCCCGGCCGGCCCGTCGATCGGGCTGAAGGCGCGGGTCAACCGCATCGTCTACCGCAAGGACACGATCGGCGGCGTCGAGGTCGACGTCGCGCTGCGCGGCGACACGCTGCGCCTCAACGACATCAAGGTGGCGAACCTGGCCGGCGCGCGGTTCGCGGTGCGCGGCTCGATCGCCAACCTGTCGGCGGCGCAGCCGCGTCCCGACCTCGCCTTCAACTTCGAGGCGCCCGACATGGACCGGGTGCTGAAGCTGGCCGGCGTGCCGGCGGCGGGGCTGGGCGCGGTCACCGCGCAGGGCGGCATCGCCGGCACGATCGAGGCGCTGTCGCTGCGCGAGTTCGCGGTGCGCGCCGCCGGCCAGAGCCTGCAGGCAACCGGCGCGCTGGCGCTGCCGGGCGCGGCCAAGGGCCTGCCGACCGCGGCCACCTACAAGGGCAGCCTGGCGCTGAACGGCCAGGCGCTGGACGGCTCGATCGCCGCGACGCTCGGCAACCGGCCGACCATCACCGCCGACCTGCGCTCCAGCAGCCTCGACCTCGAGCGCCTGTCCGGCCCGCCGGCCGGCGGCGGTGGCGGCGGCCGCGCGGCGGCGGCCAAGCCGATCGACACCGCGCCGCTGCGCGCCTTCGACGCCGACGTCAAGCTGGCGGCGGCGACGCTGGTCGCCTCGGGCCTGCGCATCGGCAACGCCAGCCTGGCCGCCAGCCTCAAGGACGGCGTGCTGACGCTGTCGAGCTTCCGCGGCACGCTGTACGGCGGCACGCTGGCCTTCTTCGGCACGGTCAACGCCACCCAGCCGGCGCTGGCGATCGACCTGCGCGGCGACGCGACGGGCATCTCGCTGTCGGAGATGCTGCGCAGCACGTCGGGCAGCAACCAGTTCGGCAGCGCCATCACGGTGACGATCGACGGGCGGCTCAACGCCACCGGCATCACGGTGCGCGGCAGCGGCACGACCAGCGAGCAGATCCGTGCCTCGCTGGCCGGCGGCGCGGCGCTGGGCGGTCACCTCTACGTCGGCGCCGACCGGGCGCTGCAGATGCTGGGCTCGGCGGCGGCCGGCGCGGCCAGCGGCGTGATCGACAACACGCTGGGCCAGGCGCTCGGCATCGTCGGCCAGCGCGGCGGCATCGGCGTCGGCAACATGCTGAACGCGATCTCGCTGGTGCTGAACCGCTTCGTGAACCACGACAGCCCGATCTCGGGCCATGTCGAGATCGCGCGCGGCGTGCTGACCGACCGCGGACTGGCGGTGCAGGGCAACCGCGCCACCGCCAACGTCAGCACGCGCACCAACCTCGCGGCCTCGACCACCGACACGACGGTCAACTTCGTGATCGCCGAGGACCCGTCGGCGCCGTACCTGATCACCACGGCGCGCGGCCCGCTGTCGTCGCCGTCGCTCGGCGTGGCGCGCGGCACCGCCAAGGACCCGCCGGGCATGGCCTCGACCCTGCCGATCCCCAACATCCCCGGGGTCGGCAACATCCCGGGCATCGGCAACATCATCCCGGGGCAGGGCGGCGGCCAGCAGCGCTCGCCGATCCCCAACATCCCGTTGCCGATCCCCAACATCTTCGGCCGCTGAAGGAGCCCCCGTGCCCGAGACCCTGCTCGATCGTCTGAAGTCGGTGCTGACGGCGCGGTTCGGCGCGGCGCCGGCGCTCGCCGAGGCGCCGGCCAACGCCGGCGTGCTGGCCGACATGGCCAACCGGCGCGTGATGCGGCGCTACCTCGACAAGCCGGTCGACCCGGCGCTGGTCGAGGCGTTGTGCGCCGTCGCCCTGTCGGCGCCGACCAAGTCGGACCTGCAGCAGGCCGACATCGTGATCGTGTCCGACGCCGCGCAGCGCGCGAAGCTCGAGGCGCTGCTGCCCGAGAACCCGTGGGTCAAGGCGGCGCCGGTGTTCCTGGTGTTCTGCGGCAACAACCGCCGCCACCGCCTGCTGTTCGAGTGGCGCGGCCGGCCGTTCGTCAACGACCACCTCGACGCCTTCTTCAATGCCGCGGTCGACAGCGGCATCGTGCTGGCGACCTTCGTGGCGGCGGCCGACCGGGCAGGCCTGGGCAGCTGCCCGATCAGCGCCATCCGCAACCACGCCGCCCAGGTGTCGGACATCCTCGGCCTGCCGGACCATGTTTTCCCGGTCGCCGGGCTGGGGGTCGGCTGGCCGTCCTTCGAGGGGGTGATGAGCCCCCGGCTGGGCCTCGACGTCACGATTCACCGCGACCGCTACGACGAGACGGGCCTGCGGGAGAAGGTCGCCGCCTACGATTCGCGGCGCGACGCGGTCCAGCCCTACCGCACCCAGCGCTACCCCGAGCGGTTCGGCGAAGCCACGCCCTACGGCTGGTCGGAGGACAAGGCTCGGCAATATTCGGTGCCGGAGCGCGCCGATTTCGGCGCATTCGTGCGCGGCAAGGGGTTCAGGCTGGATTGATCGTGCGTCCGCGCAGGTCGTCCAGCACGTAGAGCCGGAGCGCGCTCGACAGGTTGGCGGTCGCCGCCGGACCGCTCGCCCGGGCCCGGTCGACCTCCGCCACCAGGGCGGCCAGCGGCTGGCCGCGGCGCCGGGCGATCGCCGCCAGCTCGGTCCAGAAGGCATCCTCGAGCGACACCGAGGTCCGGTGGCCGTCGATCGTGACCGAGCGCTTTCGCATGGCCGGACTGTGACAGCGGCAGGACGCCGCCTCAAGTCGCCTTGCCGCCGTCACACTGCGTGCGTAT
>JAIUOX010000078.1:0-22500 GCA_020160955.1 Pseudomonadota bacterium | reverse complement strand
CACACGACCTGCGCCAGGTACTCGAGGTTGACCTGGTGGCAGATGCCGGTGCCCGGCGGCACGACGCGGAAGTTGTCGAACGCCATCTGGCCCCAGCGCAGGAACTGGTAGCGCTCGAGGTTGCGCTCGTACTCCAGCGCGACGTTGGCCTTGAAGGCGCTCTGGTTGCCGAAGTTGTCGACGATCACCGAGTGGTCGATCACGAGGTCGACCGGGACCAGCGGGTTGATCTTCTTGGGGTCGCCGCCGAGCTTGCTCATGGCGTCGCGCATCGCGGCGAGGTCGACCACCGCCGGCACGCCGGTGAAGTCCTGCATCAGCACGCGGGCCGGGCGGAAGTTGATCTCCTTGGTCGACTTGCCGTTCTTCAGCCAGCCGGCGAACGCGGCGATGTCGGCCTTCTTGACGGTGGCGCCGTCCTCGTTGCGCAGGAGGTTCTCCATCAGCACCTTCAGCGAGAACGGCAGGCGGCTGAGGTCGCCGACCTCCTTCTCCACCGCCTTGAGGCTGTAATAGGTGTAGCTCTTGCTGCCGACCTTCAGCGACTTGCGGGCCTTGAAGCTGTTGGGATGGGCGGCGGCCATTGGTTCTCACTCCTGGAAGAAAATTCGTTTGGGCGGGGGCAAAATAGGGGTACCCGCACCGGCAGGCAATCGGCGGATGCGGGGGCGGCGCCATTGTGCCAGATTGCCGGCATGCAGCCGAAAATCGCCCGGATTCTGGCGGCTTTTGCACTGGCGGTGTCGGTCCCGGCCGGGGCCTCGGCGCAGCGCAACGCCGTCGAGTCGTGGGACTCCTCGACCCGCGATATCGGGCGGCTGCCGGTCGAGCCGGCGCTGCCGGCCGACGCCCGGGGCGCCAGCCTCGACGCCCTGAACCGGATCCTGTCGAGCGGCAAGCTGTCGGCCTTCGACCGCTCGGTCTACCTCTCGATCCGGGCCTACCAGCTGAGCCGCGAGGGCCGCCAGGCCGACAGCGACAAGGACATCGCCGAGATGGGCAAGGTGCTGCCCAGCGCCTGGCAGCTGGTCCTGTCCGGCACCCTGCCCGAGCTGGCCGGCGGCGGCGACCGGGCGGCGGCCTTGCGCACCCTCGACAGCGCCCTGCAGCAGAAGCCGGGCGACGCCTGGCTGACCATCGCCCAGGCCCAGGTCTACATGCAGCTGGCCGATTTCCCGCGCGCGCTCGGCCTGCTCGACCGCGCCGAGGCCTCGGCCAGCAACCCGGTCAACCGCCGGACCGCCCAGTTCTACCGCGGCCTCGTGCATTTCAACCTCGGCCGTTACGCCGAGGCGGCGGCCGAGTTCGACGCCACGCTCGAGGGCCGCACCTCGCTGCGCGGCCGGCTGGCGCCGCTGCTGTGGCGCACGGCGGCGCTGATGCGGGCCCGCCAGGATGCCCGCGGCCCGCTGGCCCGCGATCTCGGGACCGAGGCGCTGGTCGACTGGCCGGCGCCGATCGCCGCCTTCCTGCTCGGCCGGCTGACGCCCGGCGCGCTCGAGGTGGCGGCCGAGACCGAGGAGGCGGCCAAGCGGGCCAACGGCAAGTGCGCCTCGGCCTTCTTCCTCGCCATGGACGCACTGCGCCGCGGCGACAAGACTCGCGCCCGCGAGCAGCTGCAGCTCACCGAGGCGCGCTGCCCGACCATCTCCGAGTTCAACTGGGCCGCCACCAGCGAGCTGAAGCGGCTGTAGGTCACGTCTCGCCCGTCATTCTCCTCTCCCCCGCAGGGGAAGAGGCTGGGTGAGGGGTCTCGAGCCAGGCATCGATCGCCTGCCAGATGCCTTCCGGATTGGCGACAACCTCGTTCGCCCAGAAGCGGATGACGTGCCAACCCGCAGCTTCCAGGAAAGCCGTCCTGCGAGCGTCGGCCTCGACCTGGAAAGCGTGATGCTCGCCGTCGATTTCGACGACCAGCTTGCGCGACTTGCAGGCGAAGTCGGCGAAGTAGGGTCCGATCGGGTGCTGGCGGCGGAACTTCACCTTGGCCATGCGCCGGTCGCGCAAGAGTTCCCAGCAGATCTTCTCCGCCCGGCTGCCCTCTCGGCGCAGGGAGCGCGCTCTCGATGTCGTGTCCATGCCGTAGGATTCGATGCCGATTGGGCGGCAATAAGTCTGCGCAATTGCTGACGTCGCTGGTCCCCCTCACCCAGCCTCTCCCCCTGCGGGGGAGAGGAGCATGAAATCGAGACGAGGCCCTCTTGTCTTCCTCCTCTCCCCCGCAGGGGGAGAGGCTGGGTGAGGGGTCAGCCGGCCAGCGCCAGCGGGGCGATGAAGCGGGCGATCTCGCCCAGCACGTAGGCCGGCTGCTGCAGGTGCGGGCTGTGGCCGCAGTCGGGGACCAGGCGGGTCTCGCAGTAGCCGCCGACCTTGCCGGCGATCAGGCCGAGCTGGAGCTCGCTGCCGTACTCGTCGTCCTCGCCCTGGATCGCCTGCACCGGCACCGCGACGCCGGGCAGGCGGGCGTTGCCGTCCATCGGCTCGAAGCCCGGCGCCAGCCACGCCTCCGACCACAGGCGGAACGCGCCCTCGGTGTTGTCGCCATGGTACTTCGCCAGCCGCTGCCGCAGGTCGCCGCCGTCGAACGCGGCCCGGGCCGCGGCGATGCTCGACACGCAGACCGGCTCGTTGATGACGTGCGCGGCCAGCGTCACGACGGCGCGCAACGGCTCGGGATCGCGGCTGGCGTAGTTGAGGGCGATCGTGCCGCCGTCGCTGTGTCCGACCAGCACGCAGTCCTCGATGCCGGCGGCGGACAGCAGGCGCGGCAGCACCTCGTCGGCCTCGATCTCCATGTAACGGACCCCCGGCGGCGAGGACCAGGCGCTCGAGCGGCCGTAGCCGGTACGGTCGTAGACCAGCCCGGTGCAGCGCGTGGCGTCGCACAGCTTCTGGGGGAAGTCGCGCCACATCTCGATGCAGCCCAGCCCCTCGTGCAGGAACACCAGCGTCGTGCGGTCGAGCCCGTCGGTGGCGCGGGGCTGCAGCCGGCGCACGCGCAGGCGGCGGTCGCCGAGGTCGATGAAGTCGTCGGTCGCGGTCACCGGAAAGGTGTAGCGGTCTGCAGCGCGTGTGAGAAGCCGGGCGTGCTAGGATGGCGGCATGAGGGTCCTGCTGGTCGAGGACAGCGAAGAGCTGGTGGCGCTCCTGAAGAAGGGGCTGACGCAGGGCGGCTTCCTGGCCGACGCGGTCGGCACCGCGGCCGACGCCGACCATGCGCTCAGCGCCATGCGCTACGCCGCCGTCGTGCTCGACCGCGGCCTGCCGGACGCCGACGGGCTCAGCCTGTTGCGCGACTTGCGGCGGCGCGGCGATTCCACGCCGGTGCTGGTGCTGACGGCGCGCGACGGCGTCAGCGACCGCGTCACCGGCCTGCGCGAGGGCGCCGACGACTACCTCGCCAAGCCGTTCGCCATGGAGGAGCTGATCGCGCGGCTGCAGGCGCTGCTGCGCCGCTCCGACAACCTGCTCGGCCGGCAGCTGACTTTCGGCAACGTCGCGCTCGACACCGAGGGCCGCCAGGTCAGCGTCGCCGGCGTGGTGCGGCCGTTCCCGGCGCGCGAGACGGCGGTGCTCGAGATCCTGCTGCGGCGCAGCGGCAACGTCGCGCCCAAGCGGCTGTTCGAGGACCACCTGTTCGGCCTGTCGGGCGACGTCGGCTCCAATGCCGTCGAGGTCTACGTCCATCGCCTGCGCAAGATGCTGGCCGATGCCGGCGCCACGGTGAAGGTCCACACGGTGCGCGGCGTCGGCTACCTGCTGTCGGAGGACAAGACGGCGTGAGGCGCTTCCGTTCGATCCTGGGTCGCGTCGTCGCCCTGCACGTCGTCGCGGTCGGCGTGATCTCCGTGCTGATGCCGCTGGCGCTCTACTGGCTGCTCAACGAGGCGGCCAACGGCCTGCACCGCGACTCGCTGATGGGCCAGGCGGTGACGGTCAGCGGCTACCTGCGGCCGCAGGCCAACGGCGGCGTCGCCTTCGACATCCCGGCCGAGATGCGGGCGCTCTACACCGGCAGCTACGGGCTCTACGCCTATGCCGTGATCGATCCGGCCGGCAAGGTCGTGTTCAGTTCGCGCAACGACGGCACCGCGCTGTTCCCGCCCGGCGAGACGCATCCCGGCGACTGGACGATGCGCCGCCGCAGCACCGGCTCGGTGCTGTTCGGCGTGACGGTGCCGCGCACGATCGACGACCGCACCTACCAGGTCCAGGTCGGGCAGGACCTGTCGCACCGCGACGTCATCATCGACGACATCGTCGCCTCGTTCTTTCCCAACGTGATGTGGATCACCTTCCCGCTGCTGCTGGCGCTGCTGCTGATCGACATCCTGATCTTCCGCCGCGCGCTGGCGCCGGTGCGCGACGCGTCGACCACCGCCGCCGCGATCGGCCCGACCCGCACCGAGGTGCGCCTGCCCGAGGGCGGCCTGCCGAGCGAGATCCTGCCGCTGGTGCACGCGGTCAACGCCGCGCTCGACCGCCTCGAGAAGGGCTTCCGGGCGCAGCGCGACTTCACCGCCGACATGGCGCACGAACTGCGCACGCCGCTCACCATCATCCGCGCCCGCGTCGACTCGCTCGATCCCGGGCCGCTGCGCGACGCGCTGCGCGCCGACCTCGAGAACATGACGCGCGTGGTCAACCAGGTGCTCGACATCGCCGAGCTCGAGAGCTTCGTGGTCGGCAACGCGCGCGCCGATCTCCAGGCGGTGTGCGCCGACGCGGTCGCCCTGATGGCGCCGCTGGCGGTGGCGCAGTCCAAGACGATCGCGCTGGGCGGCGTCGAGCACCCGGTGTGGGTGCATGGTCATGCCGAGGCGCTGTTCCGCGCGGTGCGCAACCTGGTCGAGAACGCGATCCGCCACACGCCGGCCGACGGTTCGATCGAGGTCGAGGTGCTGGACGGCGGCATCGTGCGCGTGCTCGACGACGGGCCGGGCGTCGCCGAGGCCGAGCGCGACACGATCTTCCGCCGCTTCTGGCGCCGCGACCGCACCAAGCCCGAGAGCCGCGGCCTCGGCCTCGCCATCGTGGCGCGCGTCGCCGAGACCCACGAGGGCCGCGTTGCGGTCGAGAACCGCCCGACCGGCGGCGCGGCGTTCACGCTGACGCTGAAGCCGGCGGAGACGGAAGGTCAATCTCCCGAACGGCAGCCCTGATGGTCTGCAACGGGATGTACATCCAGAGTTGGCCCGGCTCGAAATACTCGAAGCCCCACGCGGCATATCTCCGGGCGAGGTCCGCGTCGATGGCGTCGAGCGTCAGGGCGTAGACGCCGACGATCTCGGCGACCGCCAGCGTCTGCCGCATGGCATGGACCATCATGGTGCGCCCGATTCCACGTCCGGCGAACGCCGCATGGGTCGCGATCATGCCGAGGTAAATGCAGGGCGCGTCGTCGATGTATTCTTCCGGGAACTCGTCCCGCAGGTCATCTCCGCGGGTGAACGCGGCCGGTGACGCGCTCTGCACCGCAAGCCAGTAGAACGAGACGATCCGCCCTTCGTAGAGACCGACGGTCACCCGCGCCTTGTACTGGTCGTGGAAGTCGCCGGCATGGACCCGGAAAAACTCATCAAGACTGCGTTCTCCGCACGAAAAAGCCGCTCGATCCATTCCTGGATCGAGCGGCTTGATCTCGAGCCGGGCGAGTTCGACGCTACTTCGCGTACTTTCCGTACTCACGGAAGATCTCGATCAGCTTCTCGGTCGGGGCCGGCGGATTGCGGATCTTCTGCAGGAACCGCGCTTCCGCCGATGTCCTGGTGACCGGCTTTCCCGGTTCCTTCGGCAACTGCTCCAAACGCTTCTTTCTCGACAGCATGGCACCCTCTCTTTGAAGACGGATCGGGAGCGTGACCTGTTACGGGCGAGAATAGCCGGCCCTGGCCGTCAGTTCACGTCGAGCTGCAGGCCCTCGCGGTCGATCACGCTCTTCCATTGCGCGATCTGCGCGGTGACGAAGGCGGCGAACTGCTCGGGCGTGCCGTAGGCCGGGAAGCCGGCCATGGTGCTGAAGCGCTCCTTGGTCTTGGCGTCGTCGAGGAAGGCCTTCAGCTGGCCGTTCAGCGAATCGAGGATCGGCCGCGGCGTCTTGCCCGGCAGGAAGACGCCGAACCATGCCGAGACGTCGAACGGCTTGAGCTCCGGCATGGTGTCGCGGATCGGCACCAGGTCGGGGGTCAGCGGGTTGCGCTGCGCCGAGGTCAGGCCGAGCGCGCGCAGCTTGCCGGCGCGCACGAACTCGATCGAGGTGGTCAGGTTGTCGAAGAAGAACTGGGTGACGCCGGCGACCAGGTCCTGCAGCGCCGGGCCGGCGCCGCGGTAGGGAATGTGCTCGGCCTTGGTCCCGGTCAGCTGGAGGAACCAGGCGGCCGACAGGTGGGGCGACTGGCCGGTGCCCGACGAGGCGTAGGACGCCTTGCCGTTCTGGGCCTTCAGCCAGGCCACGAACTCCGGCACCGTCTTGGCCGGCACCGACGGGTGGACGACCAGCACGTTGGGGGTGTCGATCACGTTCGACACCGGCAGCAGGCCGGCCGCGGTGTAGGGCATGTTGCGGTACAGCGAGTAGGCGATCGACTGCGGCCCGATGTTGCCCATCAGGATGGTGTGGCCGTCGGGGGCCGCCTTGGCGACCTCGGCCGAGCCGATCACGCCGCCGGCGCCCGACTTGTTCTCGACCACGCAGGACTGGCCCCAGGCGGCCTGCAGGTGGCTGGCCAGCATGCGGCCGACGATGTCGGTGGTGCCGCCCGGAGCGGCCGGGACCACGACCTTGACCCCCTGGGTCGGCTTCCAGTCGGCCTGGGCGGCGGCCGGACGGACCCCGAGGGGGCCCAGCAGGGGGGCGGCGGGCAGGGCGAGGGCGCCGGCAAGGGCCGCCCGGCGGGTCACTTGGCTGGTCATCGAAGCTCCTCCCGATTCATTGAATATTTTCAATGCTGCCCGTAGCACGGGCGCACTGGCAAATCCGCCACAATTCCCGTATCAATTCGACGTGCGGTTGCCCCCGGTTTCCCCGCCAGTTTTGGGGTCCGCGCCAAGGAGGATATCTTGAAGAGACGCACCTTCGTCTCCGGTAGCGCGGCGCTGGCTGCGGCCGGCCTGGTCTCGACGACGGCTTCGGCCGCGGCCATCCAGCCCTACAGCTGGGACCTCAACCCGCCCACCGACACCCGCGACAACTTCATCGCCTGGGGCAAGGCCCGCGGCGAGGACCCGGTGTTCCTCGGCCAGCGCTGGGACCGCTTCCAGGCCCTGGTGAAGAACAAGGACATCTGGGGAGCGGCGACCATCCGCGCCTTCCTCCTGACGCCGCGCGAGGAGTTCGCCTCGATCAACCCGGCGATCCACAAGCGCGCCTACGAGCACGCGTTCCTCGACATCGGCTACGGCGTGACCATGTCCGGCCCGCACATCCAGGGCCGCATGACCAACGTGATCGACGTCAAGCGCGGCGAGAAGGTGCTCGAGATCGGCACCGGCTCGGGCGTGCAGTCGGCGTACATCGCCAACCTGACCGAGAACGCCTACACGATCGAGATCATCGCGCCGCTGGCCGCCCGTACCCGGGCGCTCTACGACAAGCTGATCGACAAGGGCTACACCGAGTTCAAGCACATCAAGACCAAGGCGGCGGACGGCTACTACGGCTGGGCCGAGGCCGGTCCGTTCGACAAGATCATCGTGACCTGCGGCATCGACCACGTGCCGCCGCCGCTGCTGCAGCAGCTCAAGGCGGGCGGCCTGATGGTCATCCCGGTCGGCCCGCCGGGCGCCCAGCGCGTGCTGAAGGTCACCAAGACCCAGGCCGCCGACGGGTCGATCACGACCAGCCGCGAGGACATCTACGGCGGCAAGATCGTGCCGTTCGTGCCCTTCACGAAGCTCGAAGGCGACAAGATCGTCGGAACGCACAACCGCTAAAGCGGGTGCGTCGAGGGGCTGCGCGACCCCGCGCGCAGCCCGTCTTGGCCGCAACGCCGGCCCAAAAGAACGGAGCCCCCCTTGACCGTCACGGTCGATCTCGACCATCGCCCGCCGCTTTCCTTTTACCTTTCCGTAGGCCTGGTCGCCGGCAGCATCATCGCGTTGCAGATCGGCATCATGCGCGTGTTCTCGGTGGGCTCCTGGGCCCACTTCGGCTCGCTGGTGGTCAGCCTCGCGATGTTCGGCTTCGGCCTGACCAGCGCCGTGATGTGCGTCGGCAAGGGCTGGTTCGAACGTCACTGGCAGGGCGCCGTGAAGGGTGCGCTGCTGGCCTTCGGGCCGCTGATGGTGGTGTGCAACCTCGCCGCCCAGCAGGTGCCGTTCAACGCCATCTTCCTGGTCTCCGACCCGATGCAGAAGTGGCGGCTGTTCGCCAACTTCGTGCTCTACTTCCTGCCCTTCCTGGCCGGCGCGCTGTACCTCGGCGTGGTCTTCCTGAAGGCCAAGACCTCGTTCAACCGGGTCTACTTCGCCGACCTCGTGGGCTCGGGCCTGTGCGGCCTGTCGGTGCTGCTGGCGATGTACATCTGGCGGCCCGACGACCTCATCATGGCGCCGCTGCTGCTGTGGCTGGCCGGCGGCCTGCTGTGGTTCGTCGCGCTGTCGGACCGCAAGGGCATGCTGGCGATCGTCGGCGTGGCGATCCTGTCGGCGGCCGTGCACTACGTCGCGCCGGACGCGCTCGGCATCCCCAAGCTCGCCGTGTCGGACTACAAGGGCGTCGCCTACGCCCGCAAGTTCCCCGACAACCAGCGGACCTACGAGCGGACCTCGCCGTTCGGCTACATCGAGGTCTATTCCAGTTCGTACCTGCACTTCGCGCCGGGCCTGTCGGACAACGCCGCCTTCAACCTGCCGAAGATGCCGTCGAACGCCTACCTCGGCCTCTACATCGATTCGGAAGGCCCGTCCGGCGTCATCAAGGACCTGCCGGCCGACGAGACCGCGTACTTCCGCTACCTGCCGATGATCTACCCGTTCCTGCTGAAGCAGGACCCCAACACCTTCGTGGTCCAGTTCGGCGGCGGCCTGTCGACCGCGGTGGCGCTGAAGTCCGGTTCGTCCAAGGTCACGGTGGCCGAGGGCAACCCGGCGATCCTCGAGGCGTTCCGCGCCGACAAGGGCCTGCGCGACTTCACCGGCGACATCCTGAACAACCCGAAGGTCCGGGTGATCGACTACGACGGTCGCCTCTACCTCGCCCACACCACCAACCGCTACGACATCATCGACCTGTCGCTGGCCGACTCGGCCGGCCTGTCGAGCCCCGGCGGCTTCTCGATCGTCGAGAAGTATTCCTACAGCCGCGAGGCCATGGAGTCGTACATGCGGGCGCTGTCGCCCGGCGGCATCCTGTCGGTCACGCTGTGGAACAAGGAAGAGCCGCCGAAGTCGGTGCTGAAGCTGTACGCCACGATGGCGGCGGCGGCGCGCAACGTCGCCAGCGGCGGCAGCATCGCCAACGAGTTCTACGTCGTGTCGTCCTACCTCTCGACCGCGACCGTGCTGTACAAGCGCGGCGGCTTCACGCCGGCCGAGATCGAGAAGCTGAACGCCCACACCAAGGCGATGTCGTTCGACCTGATCTACGCGCCGGGCCTCAAGGTCGACGAGTCCGAGCTGAAGCAGATCCTGCAGGACTACCACGACCAGTTCTTCTTCAGCGGCACCCCGCCCGATCCGACCGGGCCGGGCGCCGAGAGCGAGCCCAACGACAAGCCGCCGCCGGGCGTGACGACCGGTGCGACCGAGACCAAGGAAGAGGTCAAGGACGAGACGCCGCCCGCGCCGCGCGTGCCGGCGACCGTGCTGGGCCGGCTGGCCTGGCACTACCTGGTCAACGGCGGCTGGCAGAAGGTGGCGGACGAGTACGTGTTCGACACCCGCATCCTGACCAACCACCAGCCGTACTTCGCCGCCTACATCAAGGTGAAGGACCTGCTGAACTTCACCGACCGGCTCGAGCTGGTGCAGGACGAGTGGGGCTACCTGCTGCTGTGGGCGACGCTCGGCATCGCGGCGGTGTTCGCCTTCACCCTGGTGCTGTTCCCGCTGGTGTTCGGCTGGCGCACGATCTTCAGCCGCTACCCCGGCAAGTTCGGCACGATGATCTACTTCCTGTGCCTCGGGCTCGGTTACATCATCGTCGAGGTGGGCATGATCTCCCACTTCATCCTCGCCCTGTCGAACGCCACGGTCTCGGCCTCGGTGCTGATCACCGGCATGCTGGTGTTCTCGGGCATCGGCAGCTTCGTGTCCGAGCGCTACCTCGACCGCGCGCGCAACGTCATGCCGAAGGTGTTCCTGGCGATCTTCGCGATCCTCGCCTTCTACGCCTTCACCATCGACTACGCGCTCGACTGGGTCGGCACGCTGCCCTACGCGCTGCGCATCGTGCTGTGCCTGCTGCTGATCCTGCCGCCGGCCTTCCTGATGGGCTTCCCGATGCCGACCGCGATGACCACGCTGGGCCGTCTCGGCAAGGACCACATGTTCCTGTGGGCGTGGGGCATCAACGGCTGCTTCTCGGTGATCGGCGCGGCCCTCGTGCCGATCATCGCGACCAGCTTCGGCCTGCCGGCCGTCGTGCTGGTCGGCGCCTTCGCCTACCTCGTGGCGTTGCCTGCCTTCTTCTTCGTCCTGATGCCGCTCCGGCCGCAGGCCGCGGGGCGGCCGGCGGTCGCGTGAAGCGCCGGGCGCTGCTCGCCGGACTGCTGCTGATGCCGACCGCCGCGCACGCCCGCCCGAAGAAGCCGGTCAAGGCCCGGCAGACCGTCCAGAAGGCTGCGGCGGCGCCGCCGCGGCCGGCCGGGCCGCAGCCGCTGGTCGACGGCAAGAGCCAGCTGGTGCCGTTCAACGCCTCGGCCTTCCCGTACCGCGGCTTCCTGCCCGACAGCCGCAAGCCGTTCCTCGACGTGCGGACCGGCAACCGGCGCGGCCACACCAGCCTGCGCGGCGACGTCTACTGGGAAGACCCGACCTACAGCGACCGCCGCTCGCTGCTCTACCTGCCGCCCGGCTTCGACCCGCAGCGCCCGGTGCTGCTGGTCGTGTTCTTCCACGGCCAGGGCGCGACGCTCGAGCGCGACGTCATGCTGCGCCAGGCGGTGCCGCGCCAGGTCGCCGAGTCGGGCCAGAACATCGCGCTGATCGCGCCGCAGCTGGCGCTCGACGCCGGCGATTCCAGCGCCGGCAACTTCTGGCGGCCGGGCCACTTCGCGGCCTATGTCGACGAGGCGGCCGAGCGCATCATGCGGCTGTACGGCGACCGCGCGATCGGCCGCCGGCTCAACCTCGCCGGCGTGGTGATCGTGGCCTACAGCGGCGGCTACCTGTCGACCGCCTACGCGCTCGAGCGCGGCGGTGCCAACCACCGCGTCAAGGGCGTGATCCTGCTCGACGCGCTGTACGGCGACGAGGACAAGTTCGCGGCATGGATCGCGCGCGAGCGGCGCGGCGCCTTCCTGTTCAGCGCCCACACCGAGTCGACGAAGGACGAGCACGCCACCCTGCAGGGCCTGCTCGACAAGAAGCGCGTGCCCTATTCGCGCGGCCTGCCGACCGCCCTGACGCCCGGCACGGTGGCCTTCCTGCCGTGCGGCGGCATCGACCTGCACGGCGATTTCGTGACGCGCGCCTGGCGGGCCGACCCGCTCAGGACGGCGCTGGCGATGATTCCCGGCTACGCCGCCCCGCCGCGTGATAAGAAGGGCGCATGAGCCGCTCCCTGCGCCAGGAACTCCTGGAGATCTATGCCGGCCGCGCGACGCGGCGCTACGGCCTCAGCGACATCAACCAGCTGCAGCACGCGCTGCAGTCGGCCGCCTGCGCCGAGGCCGACGGTGCGCCGCCGGCCACCGTGCTGGCCTCGCTGCTGCACGATGTCGGGCACATGATCCACGACCTCGGCGAGGACCCGGCCTCGGCCGGCGTCGACGACGTGCACGAACAGCTCGGCGCGGCCTGGCTGGCCGAGCGCTTCGGCCCCGAGGTCAGCGAACCGGTCCGGCTCCACGTCGCGGCCAAGCGCTACCTCTGCACCGTCGAGCCCGACTACTACGGCAAGCTGTCCGACGACTCGATCAAGAGCCTCAAGCTGCAGGGCGGGCTGATGTCGCCGGACGAGGTGGCCGCGTTCCGCGCCAACCCGTGGCATGCCGAGGCGGTGCGGCTGCGCCGCTTCGACGAGGAAGCCAAGGACCCGCGCGCCACCACGCCCGACTTCGACCACTACCTGCGCCACGTCGCTGCCTGCCAGCGCGCCTGACGGATTGTCGCCCGCCATGATCGGACCGAAAGACGTCGAGGCCGCCTGGCGCCTCATCAAGCCGTACATCCGCCGCACGCCGTCGATCGAGCTGGTCGCCGGGTCGCTGGGCTTCGCCGGCCCGCTGGCGCTGAAGCTCGAATCGCTGCAGGTATCGGGCTCGTTCAAGGGCCGCGGCGCCTTCCACAAGCTGCTGTCCTCGACGGTGCCGGCCGCCGGCATCATCGCCGCCTCGGGCGGCAACCACGGGGCCGCCGCGGCCTACGCGGCGCGCACGCTGGGCCACCGCGCCGAGATCTTCGTGCCGACCATCGCCTCGCCGGCCAAGGTGGCGCGCCTCAAGGCCTACGGCGCCGTCGTCCACCAGGTCGGTGCGGTCTATGCCGAGGCGCGCGCCGCGTCGGAGACGCGCGCGGCCGAGACCGGCGCGCTGATGGTCGCGGCCTACGACGATCCCGGCGTGTTCGTGGGCGCCGGTTCGGTCGCGCTGGAGTTCGCCGAGCAGGCGGCGTTCGACACGTTGCTGGTCGCGGTCGGCGGCGGCGGCCTGATCGCCGGCTGTGCCGCGGCGATCGGGCAGGGCACGAAGATCGTGGCGGTCGAGACCGAGGGCACGCCGACGCTGCATGCCGCGCTGAAGGCCGGCCAGCCGGTCGAGGTCGCGATCTCCGGCGTCGCCGCCGACGCGCTGGGCGCCAGCCGCATCGGCACGCCGAACTTCGCGGTGGCGCAGAAGCTGGTGCGCCAGTCGGTGCTGGTCACCGACGACGCGGTGCGCGCCGCGCAGCGCACGCTGTGGGAGGAGTTGCGGGTGATTGCCGAGCCGGCCGGCGCGACCGGCCTTGCGGCGCTGCTGTCCGGCGCCTACGTGCCGGCGCCGGGCGAGCGCGTGGCGACGCTGGTGTGCGGCGCCAACACCGATCTCAAGACGTTCGGCTGATCGCGCGCTAGTGCTTGACCTCGGTCACGCGGGCGCGCGTGGCCTTGCCTTCGCCGTTGGTGAAGTCGAAGGCGATGGCGAACTTGTCCTTGGGCGAAATCCACCAACGCGACAGCGAGCGACCGCCCTTGTCGGCCTGCTCGATCATCTCGACCAGCCAGACATCGGCCAGGGCGCCGCCGGGGCCGGTGCGCTTTTCCTGCTTCGCGACCGACATCGTGTAGTTCCAGGTGCGGCCTCCGCCGGTGAAGCGCGCCTCGATCTTGCGCCCGATTTCCAGCGGCCACAGTCGCTCGGGCTTCAGCGTGTCGATGAACGTCGTCATGTCCCGGCCGTCGGGCGCCGGGTTGTCGAACAGCAGCGCGCGCAGCTTGTACGGCTTGCCGCCGACGATCTCCATCAGGCAGTCGTTGCCCTCGCGTCCCTTGGCGGTGACCTTGACGCCGCTGTCGTAGGTGAAGGTCGTACCGGGTTCGGGGCAACCGAACTCCATGGTCTGGGCGCCGGCCGCGGCAGGCAGCAGGAGCGCGGCTGCCAGGGCCGCGGCGAGTCGCTTCGTCATGGCCCGATCATAGTCCAGCCGTACGAAATGGCACGCGGCTTAAGCCAGGTGGCAGGCGGCCATCGCGCCGCTGCTAACCGGTCGCAATAGCGGGCGCTCGGCGCGGCACCGGTCCTGGGCCAGAGTACACCGCGAGTGAAATGGGCAGCCACTGGGGGGATCGAGAGGGCTGGGCAATTCCCCCTGCAGCACGGTGCGTTGCCGGGTGCGGGCCAGCTTCGGGTTGGCGACCGGCGCCGCCGCCAGCAGCGCCCGGGTGTAGGGATGCTGCGGGTTGCGCCAGATCTGGTCGCGGCCGCCCAGCTCGACCAGCGTCCCGAGGTACATCACCGCGACCCGGTCGGCGATGTGCTCGACCACCGACAGGTCGTGGCTGATGAACAGGTAGGACACGCCGAACTGGCCCTTGAGGTCCTCCAGCAGGTTGATCACCTGGGCCCGCACCGAGACGTCGAGCGCCGACACCGGCTCGTCGCACACGATCAGCCGCGGGCTGAGCGCCAGGGCGCGGGCGATGCCGATGCGCTGGCGCTGGCCGCCCGAGAACTCGTGCGGGTAGCGCTGGCGGGCGTCGGCCGGCAGCCCGACCCAGCCGAGCAGCGTGTCGACCCGCTCGGCCACCGCCTGCGGCGTCCAGCCGGCCAGCACCAGCGGCTGCGCCACCGAGCGGCCGACCGTCGAGCGCGGGTTGAGCGAGCCGTAGGGGTCCTGGAATATCATCTGCACCTTGCGGCGCATCTCCGCCAGGGCCGCGCCCCGCAGCGGCGCGATGTCGGTGCCATCGACCACGATGGCGCCGCTGGCCACCGGCACCAGCTTGAGGATGGCCTTGCCGAGGGTCGACTTGCCGCAGCCCGATTCGCCCACCAGCCCCAGCGTCTCGCCGACCGCGAGGTCGACGCTGACGCCGTTCACGGCGTGGACGGTACCGGCCGCGGTGTTGAAGCGGACATGGACATCGCGCAGGGACAGCAGCGCCATGGTCAGGGCGCTCCCGGCGCGAAGCAGGCGACGGCACGGCCGGGCCCGGCCTCCTCGAGGACCGGCGCCTCGGCGCGGCATCGCGGCAGGGCGCGCGGGCAGCGCGGCGCGAAGGCGCAGCCGGCGGGCAGGGCATTGAGCGGCGGCACCATGCCGGGAATGTCGGCCAGCCGGGCGGCGCGCTCGGCGCCGGGGATCGGCGTCGCGCCGATCAGGCCGGCGGTGTAGGGGTGCAGCGGCCGCTCGAACAGGTCGTCGACCGGCGCCTCCTCGACCTTGCGGCCGGCATACATCACGACCACCCGGTCGGCGATCTCGGCCACCACGCCGAGGTCGTGGGTGATGAAGATCATGGCCATGCCCGACTCGCGTTGCAGCTTGCGCAGCAGCGCCAGCACCTGGGCTTGCACCGTGACGTCGAGCGCCGTGGTCGGCTCGTCGGCGATCAGCACCGCGGGATTGCAGGCGATCGCCATGGCGATCACGACGCGCTGGCACATGCCGCCCGACAGCTGGTGCGGGTAGGCATCGAGCCGGCGGCCGGCATCGGGCATGCCGACCTGCTCGAGCAGCTCGTGGGCGCGGACCCGGGCCTGGCCGCGGCCCAGCTCGGTGTGGGCCGTCAGCACCTCGGAGATCTGCTTCTCGACCGTGGTCACCGGGTTCAGGGCGCTCATCGGGTCCTGGAAGATCATGCCGATCTCCCGGCCGCGGACGTCGAGCATGGCTTCCTCGGACAGGGCCACGATGTCGCGACCGTTCAGCCGCACCGCGCCGCCGACGATGCGGGCCGGCGGGTCGGGCAGCAGGCGCATGATCGACAGCGCCGACAGCGACTTGCCGCAGCCCGATTCGCCGACCAGCGCCACCGTCTCGCCGGCGCCGACTCGCACCGACAGTCCGTCGACCGCCTTCATCTCGCCGCGCCGCGTGAACAGCGTGGTGCGCAGGCCCTCGACCTCGAGCGGAACGGCGGAACCGGGCATCAGCGGTCCCGCAGCTTCGGGTTCAGGGCGTCGTTCAGCCCGTCGCCGATCAGGTTGAGGCACAACACGGTGACCATGATGGCGACGCCGGGGATGGCGCAGATGTACCACGAGCTGCGGATCAGCTGCCTTCCGTCGCCGACCAGCCGGCCCCAGCTCGCGACGTTGGGATCGCCCAGCCCGAGGAACGACACCGCCGATTCGAACAGGATGGCGCCGGCCACCACCAGCGACGACAGCACGATCACCGGCGGCAGCGCGTTGGGCAGGATCTCGCCGGTGATGATGCGGGCATTGCCCATGCCCATCGAGCGGCAGGCCTGCACGAACTCACGGTCGCGCAGCGACAGGAACTCGGCCCTGGTCATGCGGGCGATCGGCGTCCAGCTGACGATGCCGATCGCGATCACGATGTTGCCCAGCGTCGAGCCGAGGATGACGACGATGGTCAGCACGAAGATCAGGTTGGGAATGGTCTGGAACAGCTCGGCGGCGCGCATCGCGGCATCGTCGATCCAGCCCCCGAAGTAGCCCGCGACGGCGCCCACGGTGACGCCGATCCCTGTCGCCACCGCCGAGGCGAACAGGCCGATCAGCAGGGTCGCCCGTGCGCCGTGCACGATCATCGCCAGGATGTCGCGGCCGAGCGAATCGGTGCCCAGCGGGAAGTCGGGATCCTCGCCCGGCCACAGCTCGGGCGGTCCGACGATGCGCAGCGGGTCGGTCGGGAACAGGACGGGCGCCAGCAGGGCCAGCGCGGCGACGCCGAGCATCAGCACGGCGCCGACCAGGGCGCCGCGGTTGCGCGCGAAGCGGCCGAGGAACTCGAAGCGGTTCATCGGATCTCGATCCGCGGGTCGAGCCACATGTAGACGAGGTCGACCGCGATGTTGGCGGCGATCACCACCAGCGAGCCCAGCACCATGATGCCCAGCACCACCGGGTAGTTGCGCGAGGAGACGCTGTCGAACAGCAGCGAGCCGATGCCCGGCCAGCTGAATACGCTCTCGATCACCACGCTGCCCGCCAGCACGGTGCCCATCTGGACGCCGAGGATGGTGACCACCGGCAGCAGCGCGTTGCGCAGCACGTGGCTGACGGTGACGCGGTTGCGGCTCAGCCCCTTGGCCCGCGCCGTGCGCACGAAGTCGAGCTGGGCGACCTCGAGCATCGAGGAGCGCATCACGCGGGTGTAGGTCGCGGCGTAGAACAGGCCGAGCGCCAGGGTCGGCAGCACGAGGTGGTGCAGGATGTCGAGAACGCCGCCGCCCCCTCCCGAGTCACTGGCCCCGCCAATCGTGACCATGCCGCCGACCGGCAGCCAGCCCAGCTTCACCGCGAACAGCACGATCAGCATGATGCCCAGCCAGAAGCTCGGCGCGGCGAAGAAGAACATCGCGGCGACCGAGACCATGGTGTCCCACGCCGTGCGCACCTTCACCGAGGCGACGACGCCCGCCGCCACGCCGACCGAAAGCGCCAGCACGATGCTCGACAGCATCAGCAGCAGGGTCGCCGGCAGGTGGACCCAGATGGCCTGGATGACCGGGATGTTCTGGCGATAGGAGAAGCCGAAATCGAGCCGCGCCAGCGCCCAGATGTACTTCACGAGCTGCAGCCACACCGGGTCATCCAGCCCGTAGGTGGTGCGCAGCCGCGCGATGGTCTCCGGGTCGCTGACCTGGTTCTCGGCCGTCATCAGCTCGAGGAAGCTGCCCGGCGCCAGCTGGATCAGGCAGAAGTTGATGATCACCACGCCGAGGATCAGCGGCACCGCCTGCATCAGCCGTCGCCGCAGCAGGCGGAAGGCCGCCGTCCGCCGGTTCAGCTGGCCAGCCATATGTCGTACCAGCTGGCCGCCAGGTAGTTCGGGTCGTTCGAGTGGTTGCGCACCTTGTTGCTGGCCACCGTGATCGATTCGAGCTCGAGCAGGGGCAGCAGCGGCGCCTCGACCGAGATCGCCTTCTGGAAGGTCGCGACCAGCGCCTTGCGCTTGGCCGGGTCGGTCTCGACCTTGATCTGCTCGACCAGCGCGTCGACCGCGTCGGTGTGGAAGCCGTTGGCGTTGCGGAACGGCACGCCCTTCTTGATGCCGTCCGACGTGAAGTACTGCGTCGTGGTCGGCACCGGCTCCGACGGGTTGGCCTGGTTGGAGATCGCGAGGTCGAAGTCGTAGTCGGTGTAGATGCGCTTGATCGAGGTCGGGCGGTCGGGAACCGTCAGGTTCACGCCGACGCCGATGTCCTCCAGCCCCTGCTTGACGATGGCGCCGACCTTGCCGTTCTCGGTGAACCAGCCGGCCGACAGCAGGTTGACCGTGAAGCGCTTGCCGTCGGCCTTCTTCGGGTAGCCGGCGGCGTCGAGCAGCGCCGCCGCCTTCTTCGGGTCGAAGGCGGTGCTGAAGGTGTCCTTGCTGAAGAACTCGACGTTGGGCGAGTAGATCGGGCCGGTGCCCGGCCGGGCGTAGCCG
The DNA here is from genome assembly GCA_020160955.1 of Pseudomonadota bacterium. GTDB lineage: Bacteria > Pseudomonadota > Alphaproteobacteria > Reyranellales > Reyranellaceae > Reyranella. The sequence continues at coordinate 4,299 of JAIUOX010000078.1, read as the reverse complement.
TAGTAGACGGTCTTGGCGATCAGGTTGCGGTCGACCGCGAAGAACATCGCCTGGCGCACTTCCTTCTTGGCGAAGATCGGGTTGCGCACGTTGCATTCCAGCGTGGTCGACCAGACCGCTTCCTCGTAGCCCTTGTTGGTGGCGACGAACTTGCCGGTCGCGGTCAGCCGCTTGATGTCGGGCGGCGCCACCGGGTTGAACACGCCGAGGTGGATGTCGCCCGCCTCCATCGCCGCGGCGCGGCCCGCCGGGTCGCGGACGTAGCGGATGATCAGCCGGTCCATGTAGGGCTGGTCCTTGCGCCAGTAGGCGTCGTTGCGCACGTACTCGAAGTGGCTGCCGCGCACCCACTCCTTGAACTTCCACGGGCCGGTGCCGATCGGTGCGTTGTTGGCCGGGTTGGTGACCGGGTCGCTGCCGGCATAGACGTGCTTGGGCACGATGTAGTTGACCGGGCCGCACAGCAGCGAGGCGAAGAAGAACTCCGGCACCGGCTTGCTGAAGGCGACCACCACCGTCTCGGCGTCGGGAGCGGTGACGCCGGCATAGTCGGTCATCGCCGAGGCGGCGGCGTATTTCTTCCAGATCTCGTCGATCGAGTAGATGACGTCGTCGACGGTCATGTCCTTGCCGTCGTGGAACTTCACGCCCCTGCGCAGCTTCACCGTGTAGGACTTGAAGTCGGCGGCGGGCTTCCAGCCCTCCGCCAGCTCGCCGACGAAGCGGCCGTCCATCAGTCGGTTGCCGAGCCGCTCCAGCAGCTTGGACGACGAGAAGGTCGGCGAGGAGCCGCCGCCGGCCGGGACGTAGCAGGCCTGCGGTTCGCCGCCGCCCCAGGTCGCGACCAGCGTTCCGCCGCGCTTCGGCGTCTCCTGCGCGACGGCTGCCCTCCCGAGAAGGGCCGGGCCGGCGATGCCGATGGAAATGACCCCGGCGCCGAACGTGCGGCGCGAAACCTTGCCCGTCATGTGTCCCTCTTCGTGTCGGTAGCCCCTCAGCCCCTGTGCAAACTTCGTACCGCGCCGCTCAGGTCGGCAGGGTCGAGTAGGTGGCGCGGCCGACTGCCAGCAGCGCCTTCTGGTCGTTGAACACGTCGACGTCGACCACGCCGACGCTCTTGCCGGCGCGGCGCACGGTGGCGGTGATGACCAGGCCGGTCTTGATCGCCGGCCGCAGGTAGTCGACGCGGAAGTTGATGGTCGGCAGGCCGCGGCGCAGCGCCATGATCAGGGCGTAGTCGCCGACCGTGTCGATGATCGCCGCCAGCGGGCCGCCGTGCCACTGGCCGGTGCCGGCGCCGCGCTCGAACTCCGGCCGCATGGCGCAGGTCATGGTGAGGCGTTCGTTCGCCGGGTCGGCCTCGGTCACCTTGAGGCCGAGGAAGGCGATGAACGGCGAGCGGTCGAGCATCTTCTGCAGCTCGTCCGCCGTCAGGGGGACCAGCTTCTCCTCCGGCTTCGGCGCGCTCATGGCGTCACCACGACCTTGCCGAACACCGTGCGGTCCTCGAGCCTGGCCAGCGCGGCGCGCGCTTCCTTGAGCGGGAAGACCTGGTCGACCAGGACCTTCAGCTTGCCCTCCTGCACCATCTTCAGGAGCGTCTCGATGTCGGAGCGCATCCAGCCGTTCGAGCCCAGCACCTTCAGCTCGAAGGTCCAGATGAAGCGGATGTCTTCCTTCGGGTCGTACCCGGCCGTGGCGCCGCAGGTCACCATGCGGCCGCCGACCTTCAGCACCTTCAGCGACTTCACCCAGGTGTCGCCGCCGGTGTAGTTCACCACCAGGTCGAAGCCGCGGTCGGTGCCGCCGCCGCGCCGCGTCGGCTTGCCATACAGGTTGTAGGCCTCCTGCTGGAAGTCGCTGGTGACGTAGTTGATCGTCTTGTCGGCGCCCAGCTCGATCAGCCTCTTCGCCTTCTCGTCGGTGCCGGCGCAGGCGACGACCTCGGCGCCGGCCAGCTTGGCGATCTGCAGGCAGCACACGCCGACGCCGCCGGAGGCGCCGAGGATCAGCACCTTCTCGCCCTTCGCGACGTGGCCGTTGGTCGTCATCATGCGCAGCGCCGTGCCGTAGGCGCAGGGCAGGGCGGCGGCGTCGGTGAAGCTGACGCCGTCAGGGATACGGACCAGCTGGTGGGCGCGCGCCTTGCAGAGCTCGGCCAGGCCGCCATGCACGGTCTCACCCATCAACCCGCCCTCGACGCGGTTGATCGGGTCGACGACGACGCGGTCGCCCTTCTTCCAGCCGGTGACGCCCGGACCGACCTCGGCGATCTCGCCGGCGACGTCGAGACCCATGATCGCCGGCATCGGCACCTTGATGCCGGGCATGCCGCGCCGCGTGAAGACGTCGTGGTAGTTCAGCGACGTCGCCTTGACCGCGACGATGACATCGCCCTCGCCGGCCACCGGATCGGGAAAGTCGGTCTCGTAGTTCAGGCGGTCCGGTCCGCCATGTTCCCGGACGACGGCTGCTTTCATGGCGACGTGGCTCCTGCGGTTGGAAGGCGTTGGGCAAGCGCGCGCTTGTCGATCTTGTTGGTGCCGGCCAGCGGCATCTCGTCGACGAAGAAGACCTGGCGCGGATGCTGGTAGGCCGGCGCGTGGGCCAGCGCGAAGTCCTTGACCGACTGCTCGTCGAGCGCGGCGCCGGCGGCCGGCACGACGAAGGCGACCGGCTTGTGGCCCTTGAGCTCGTCGGGCACCGGCAGCACGGCGGCCTGGTGGATGCCGGGATGGCGCTCCAGCATCTTCTCGACCTCGCCGGGATAGATGTTCTCGCCGCCGCACACGAACATGTCGTCGGCCCGGCCGACGAAGTAGAAGAAGCCGTCGTCGTCGCGGCGGAACACGTCGCCGGTGCGGTAGTAGCCGTCCGGCGTCATCACCTTGGCCGTCGTCTCGGGCAGCTTGTGATAGTGCGTCATCAGCGCGCCGCACTTCATCTCGAGCACGCCGCCCTCGGGATCGCTGCCCGTCACCTCGCGTCCGTCGCGCACCAGCCGCAGCTGGACGTCGGGATGCGGGTAGCCGGTCGACAGCTCGGGCTGCGGGATGCCCTTCGGATGGGGGCCGAACACCACCGGCCCGGCCTCGGTCGTGCCGTAGCCGTTGCTGATCACGGCCCGCGGGAAGACCGCGCGCACCTGGTCGATCAGGGCCTGGGTGATCGGCGCCGAGCCCATGCGCACCGCCTCGACCGCCGACAGGTCGGCGGTCGCCAGCAGGTCCTTCTCGCGCAGCATCATGGCGATCATGGTCGGCACCGAGGTCAGGAAGGCGACCCGGTGGCGCGCCGCCGCCTCGATGTAGCCGCGCGCCGTGAACTGCGGCAGCAGCACGATGGTGTCGCCCTGCGAGAAGGTCGTCTGGCACATCGCCAGCCCGTTCATGTGGTAGAGCGGCGCTGCCACCAGGGCGCGCTGGCCGATCGCGCCGGGCCGGCGCACGCGCTGGCTGATCGCCCAGAGGTGCGAGTAGTGCGACAGCACCACGCCCTTGGGCCGGCCGGTCGACCCCGAGGTGTAGAGGAACATCGCCGGTTCCCCGGGCTTCATCGCCAGCGGCGTGAAGGGTCCCTCGTCCAGCAGGCCGTCGAAGTCGCGGTCGAACGACACCCGGGGCAACGTCGATGGCGCCAGCGCCAGCCGCGCGTCGTCGCCGATCACCAGCCTGGCGTCGCAATCCTCGAGGATGTACGCGACCGTCTCGGCCGGCAGCTTCCAGTTGACCGGGACCGACACCAGCCCGGCCTGCATGGTACCCAGGAAGGTGACCAGGAACTCGGCGCGGTTGGCCGACAGGATGGCGACCCGGTCGCCGCGCTGCAGCCCGCGCGCCAGCAGGCCGCGCGCCACCGCGCCGGACAGCCGGAACAGGTCGTCGTAGGTGTAGCGTCGCTCGCTGCCATTGCCGCCGGCGTCGACCAGGGCCAGCGACTCGCGCGGCACGTCGCGCGACAGCGCATCGCCCTGGTTGTCGTAGCGGATCGTCGCCATCTCGCCTGCTTCCCTCGCTACTCGACGAACTCCAGCACCGCGTTGATCGCCGAACTGGCCGGCACGACCAGCTTGCCCGCCGCCTTCGTCACGCCGGCGATCCGGCCGGCCTGCAAGGCGCGTGCCGCCTTGTCGAGCGAGGTCGTGCGGAAGGTCAGGCCCGCCATGTAGGCCTTGCGGCCCTCGGCGGCCGGCGCCGCGGCGGCGCCGGCCTCGGCCACCAGCTCGGCCTCGGTGACGATGTCGAAGCGCGAGTTGCCGATCACCACGCTCCTGCCGTTGCGGATGTCGCGCACCGCGTC
>JAIUOX010000077.1 GCA_020160955.1 Pseudomonadota bacterium | reverse complement strand
GTGCTGGTTGTCGTGGCGGGCGGCGGATGGTTGGCGCTCGGGTCGGGCGGCTCGTCGCCTCCCGCCGCGTCCTCCGCCGCGTCCTCGGTTGCCCAACCTGTCGCCGCGCCGGTCGTCGCGGCCGCGGCGCCCGCGGGACCGGGGCCGGCACAACAGGAACTCGAGCAAGCCCGGCGGGCGCAGCAGGCCGCGCAGGACGAGGCGGCCCGGCTGCGCGCCGAGGCCGATGCGCGGCGCAAGCAGGACGAGGAGGCGGCGCTGCGGGCGCGCATCGAGCAGGAACTCAAGGACAAGGCCGTGGCCGAGGAGGCCGCGCGCAAGCAGGCCGCCGAGGCCGCCGCCGCAAAGGCGCAGGAAGAAGCCACCGCGCGCCTGCGCGCCGAGGAGGCGGACCGCAAGGGCGCGGAAGCGGCGGAGGCGGCGTTGCGGCTCGGGCAGCCGGACCGCCAGCGCCTCCAGGTGGCGCTCACCGCGCTCGGCTTCGCGACCGGCGCGACCGACGGCGTGTTCGGTCCCCGCACCCGGGAGATGATCGCCGCCTGGCAGGGCAAGGCCGGGCGGGCCGCGACCGGCTTCCTGACGCAGGACCAGCAGGCGACGCTGTTGCGCGACGCCGCGCCGGCGCTCGCGCGCTGGGACGAGGAGCAGAAGAAGACCGCGCAGGCGCAGGCCGCGACGGGCCCGGCGCCCCCGGCACCGGCACCTTCTCCGGCGGCACCGTCGGCGCCCGCCGCACCGGCCCCCGCCCGAAGCTCGAGTTCGCCCCCGGCCTCGGGCGAACGCTGCGAGGGCACCTTCAAGTCGCAATGGTGCCGCGCCGCCTACCAGGGGTTCCCGTCCAGTTGCTGGAGCGGCACCATGGTCATCCGCAACGGCGAGGTCAGCGACGGCTGGACCTCGCAATCCGACCCCAGCCGGCGCAACGTCGTGCAGGGCCGCATCGATGGCGCCGGGAACGTCATCCTGAGGTACGACGGCGTCGGCCAGCAGACCCATACCGGCCAGAACTTCACGGCGCAGATCTCCGGCCGGGTCGCCAACGGCGTGCTGACCGCCAGCGGCAAGGGCGGCAGCGCGGGCCGCGAATTCACCGTGACGGTGCGCTGCCGCTAGGCGGCCGACGCTCCGGGGCCCCCGGTCCCGGCGTTGACCCAAATCAACCGACTTCGCTCCAAATGCGGCCTACACTCGGTGATTGCCGAGCACGAGGCCGCCATGACGCCTGGAACACCGCCGACCGTCGATCTCGAGAAGGTGCCGATCGCCGAGGTGTTGGCGCACCTCGATGCCAATCCCGCGACCGGGCTCGATGCGGCGGTCGCGCAGGAGAGGCTCGCGCAGTACGGCCCCAACGCGCTGGTCGAGAAGGAGAAGAGCCTCGCGCAGAAGCTGCTGGGCTATTTCACCGGGCCGATCGCCTACCTGATCGAGGCGGCGGCGGCGATCTCGGCCTTCCTCGGCCACTGGGAAGACTTCGCGATCATCGCCGGCCTGCTGCTGTTCAACGCCGCGCTCGACCTGTGGCAGGACATGAAGGCGTCGAATGCGCTGGCCGCCCTGAAGAAGGGACTGGCGCCGATCGCCACGGCGCGGCGCAGCGGGACGTGGGGCCAGGTGCAGGCCGCCACGCTGGTGCCGGGCGACATCGTGAAGATCCGCCTGGGCGAGATCGTGCCGGCCGACCTGCGACTGGTCGCCGGCGACTTCGCGGCGATCGACCAGTCGGCCCTGACCGGCGAGTCGCTGCCCGTCGCCAAGAAGATCGGCGACGAGGCGTTCTCGGGCAGCGTGGTCAAGCAGGGCGAGATGGAAGGCGTGGTGATCGCCACCGGCTCGCACACCTTCTTCGGCCGTACGGCCAAGCTGGTCGCCGGCGCCGGCGCCGTCAGCCACGCCCAGAAGGCGATGTTCCAGATCGGCAACTTCCTGATCGTGCTGGCGCTGGTGCTGGCGGCGATCATGGTGGCGTTCCGCGTCTACCACGACGTCGTGCTGTCCGACACGTGGGGCACCGAGGACGCGCTGCGCATCCTGCAGTTCGTGCTGGTGCTGCTGGTCGCCTCGATCCCGGTCGCCATGCCCGCGGTGTTCTCGGTGACCATGGCGCTGGGCGCGCTGGCGCTGTCGAAGCAGAAGGCGATCGTGTCGCGCCTCGAGGCGATCGAGGAGATGGCCGGCGTCGACATCCTGTGCTCGGACAAGACCGGCACGCTGACCAAGAACCAGCTGAAGCTGGGCGACGCGATCCTGTTCGATTCGACGGACGGGCAGGACGTGGTGCTGGCCGGCGCGCTCGCTTCCAGGATCGAGGATCGCGACGCGATCGACACCGCCGTCATCGAGGCGCTGAAGGACCGGACCGTGCTGGCCGGCTGGAAGACCGTGACCTTCACGCCGTTCGATCCGGTCACCAAGCGCACCTCGGCCAAGGTGACGGGTCCCGACGGCGCCACCGTGCTGGTGTCCAAGGGCGCGCCGCAGGTCATCGCCGCGCTGGTCAAGGCCGAGGGTGCGGCGGCCGAGCGCGTGAAGAAGACGGTCGAGGACCTCGGCTCGCGCGGCTACCGCGCGCTGGGCGTGGCGCGCTCGCGGGACGACGGCCAGACCTGGTCGCTGCTCGGCATCCTGCCGATGTTCGACCCGCCGCGCGACGATTCGAAGGAGACCATCGACCTCGCGCGCGCCAAGGGCGTGGCGATCAAGATGATCACCGGCGACGACACGGCGATCGCCCGCGAGACGGCGCGGCAGCTCGGGCTCGGCACCAACATCGTGCCGGCGGCCGAGGCGTTCCCCAAGGACATGGACCCGGACCACGTGCCGCCGCAGATCGTCGAGACGATCATCCGGGCCGACGGCTTCGCGCGCGTCTTCCCCGAGCACAAGTACGCCATCGTCAAGGCGCTGCAGGGGCAGGGGCACCTGGTCGCCATGACCGGCGACGGCGTCAACGACGCGCCGGCGCTGAAGCAGGCCGACTGCGGCACCGCGGTGTCGGGCGCCACCGACGCGGCGCGCGGCGCGGCGGCGCTGATCCTGACCTCGCCCGGCCTGTCGGTGATCAACAGCGCGATCGACGAGGCGCGGCGCATCTTCGGCCGCATCACCAGCTACACGATCTACCGCGTGGCGCTGACCATGACGATCATGTTCCTGGTCGTGCTGTCGTCGATCACGCTGGGCTTCCAGCCGCTGACCGCGGTGATGATCGTGATCATGTCGCTGCTCGACGACATCCCGATCATGACCATCGCCTACGACAACACGCCGGTCTCCGAGCGGCCGATCCGCTGGCGCATGCCGCGCATCCTGTCGGTCTCGGCGGTGCTCGGCCTGTTCTCGGTGGCCCAGGCCTTCGGCCTGCTGCTGATCGGGCTGGAGGTGCTGTCCAACCCCGCCTGGAAGGCGTGGTTCGCGCTCGCCGACCGGGCGCACCTGCAGACCGCGGTGTTCCTGCAGCTGGTGGTCGGCGGCCACCTGCTGCTGTTCGTGACACGCAGCGAACGCTGGTTCTTCCTGCCGCCGTTCCCGGCCTGGCCGCTGTTCACCGCCATCCTCGCCACCCAGGTGGTGGCGGCCCTGATGTGCGCCTTCGGCTGGCTCGTGCCGGCGATCTCGTGGCAGGCGATCGGCGCCGTCTGGGCGTACAACATCGCCTGGATGTTCGTGCTCGGCGCCGTCCGGCTGGCGACCGAGAAGCTGATCGACAACCGGACCGCGGCCCGCGCCCGCAGCGGAGCACTGGTCACGCAGCCGTTGCAGACCCACCTGCCGGCCGCGCCGCGCAAGGCGGCTTGAGGGAGAGCACGATGGACTACGCCAGGCACTTCGCCATTGCACCGGGCCAGAAGGTCAAGCTGAAGGACATCGACCCGGGATTCCGAGACAAGCACGAGAACCCGGAGTCCGCGGCCGCCGAGATCGCCGCCCACCTGGATCGCCTGACCAAGCTGCAGTACACGCTGTACGCCGAGAAGGCGCACTCGCTGCTGATCGTGCTGCAGGGCATCGACGCGGCCGGCAAGGACGGCGTGTGCCGGCACGTCATCACCGCGATGAACCCGCAGGGCTGCGAGGTCACGGGCTTCAAGCAACCGACGCCGGAGGAGCGCGGCCACGACTTCCTGTGGCGCGTCCACAAGCATGCGCCGGAACTAGGCCGGGTCTCGATCTTCAACCGCTCGCACTACGAGGACGTGCTGGTGGTGCGGGTCCACAAGCTGGTGCCCAAGGAGACCTGGCAGGCGCGCTACGACCACATCAACGCCTTCGAGAGGCTGCTGGTCGACAGCGGCACCACGGTGCTGAAGTTCTTCCTCTGGATCTCGAAGGAGGAGCAGCTGGCGCGCTTCAAGGAGCGGCTGGACGACCCGGCGCGGCAGTGGAAGATCAGCGACAGCGACTACACCGAGCGCAACTACTGGGACGACTACAGCGCGGCCTACGAGGAAATGCTGGAGCGCTGCTCCACCAAGCACGCGCCGTGGTTCGTCATCCCGTCGAACCACAAGTGGTTCCGCAACCTCGCGGTCTCGTCGATCATCGTCGATGCGATGGAAGGCATGAAGATGCAGATGCCCAAGCCGACGGTGGACCTCGCCGCCATCCGCAAGGCCTACCACAAGGCGGCGCAGGGCTGAGCACGCCGCCACCGTCGCCACGAATTCCTCCCCCTGCGTAAGCAGGGGGAGGTGTCGGCGTCTTCGCCGACGGAGGGGTCATGGGCGACACGACGGCTGCCCATGACCCCTCCGTCCGCTGCGCGGACACCTCCCCGCGCTGGCGCGCAGGGAGGAAGTATCTCGCCTCTCGAAATCCCGGGGGCGTTTCGGCTTGCCGCCGGGCGCGGGCGGCGGGCAAGCCCTTGGGGACTCGAGTATCAGCCCGCGGGGACGTCGATGACTGCCAGCCTGTTCCAGCCTCTCTCCGTCGGCGGCCTGCCGCTCGCCCACCGGGTGATCATGGCGCCGCTGACGCGCATGCGCGCCACCGTGCCGGGTAACGTCGCCAACGCCATGAACGCCGAGTACTACGGCCAGCGCGCCAGCAAGGGCGGGCTGATCATCGCCGAGGCGAGCCAGGTGTCCGACGACGGCCGTGGTGCGCCCTGCACGCCGGGCATCCACACGCCGGCCCAGGTCGCCGGCTGGAAGCTGGTGACCGACGCCATCCACGCCAAGGGCGGCAAGGTGTTCCTGCAACTCTGGCACATGGGCCGGCTGTCGTGCCCGGCCTACCAGCCGGACGGCGGCCTGCCGATCGCGCCGTCGGCGGTCGCCGCCAACGTCGAGGTCACGACGCCCGAGTTCAAGCGCATCCCGGCGCCGACGCCGCGTGCGCTGGAGACCGCCGAGATCCCAGGCCTGATCCAGAAGTACGTCCACGCCGCGCGCTGCGCCAAGGAAGCCGGCTTCGACGGCGTCGAGATCCACTCGGCGAACGGCTACCTGCTCGAGCAGTTCCTGCAGAGCCGGACCAACCGGCGCACCGACGCCTACGGCGGCTCGGTCGAGAACCGCTGCCGGCTGGTACTGGAGATCACCGAGGCGCTCGCCGGCGTGTGGGGCGCCGACAAGGTCGGCATCCGCCTGTCGCCGTTCGGCATCGCCAACGACAGCGGCGAGGACGACCCGATGCCGCTCTACAGTCACCTGATCAAGGAGCTCGACAAGCTGGGGCTGGCCTACCTGCACCTGATCGAGCCGCGCGCCAGCGGCGCCGGCCAGCGCGAGGTCGACCGCCAGGACGTGCCGTCGGCGGCCCAGCTGTTCCGCAAGCTGTGGCACGGCGTGCTGGTCGCCGCCGGCAACTTCAAGGGCGACAGCGCCGAGGCGATGGTAAAGGCGGGCGATGCCGACGCGATCGCCTTCGGCCGCTTCTTCATCTCGAACCCCGACCTGCCGGAGCGGCTGCGGACCGGCGCGGCGCTGACGCCGTACAACCGCGCGACGTTCTACAGCCGGGGACCGGTCGGCTACACCGACTACCCCGCGATGGGCGCGGCGGCAGCCGACTGAGGAGGCAGGAGATGGCGGACGGCGACACGCGTCACACCCTGAAGGTCGAGGCGCGTGGCCTGCCGGAACCGCTGCGGGCGGCGCTGGCCGAGCGTTTCGGCGAGCGCTTCTCGACCGCGCGCGCGGTGCGCGAGCACCACGGCCGCGACGAGTCGCCGTTCCCGGTGACGCCGCCCGAGGCGGTGGTGTTCGCCGAGAGCAACGAGGACGTGGCCGACGTCGTGCGGCTGTGCCGCCGGCACCGCGTGCCGCTGATCCCGTTCGGCGCCGGTTCGTCGGTCGAGGGCCAGCTGCTGGCGGTGCGGGGCGGCATCTCGCTCGACCTGTCGCGCATGAACCGCGTGCTCGACGTGCGGCCCGAGGACATGACGGCCACCGTGCAGGCCGGCGTGACGCGCAAGCAGCTCAACGAGGCGCTGAAGGACACCGGCCTGTTCTTCCCGATCGATCCCGGCGCCGATGCCAGCCTCGGCGGCATGTGCGCCACCCGCGCCTCGGGCACCAACGCGGTGCGCTACGGCACGATGCGCGAGGTCGTGCTGGGCCTGGCGGTGGTCGATTCCGACGGCGACCTCGTACGTCCCTTCAACCGCGCCAAGAAGAGCGCGGCGGGCTACGACCTCGCCCGCCTGATGATCGGCTCGGAGGGCACGCTGGGCGTCATCACCGAGGTCACGGTGAAGCTGTTCCCGGTACCCGAGGCGATGTCGGCGGCGGTGGTCTGCTTCGAGACTCTGAAGGACGCCATCGACACGGTGATCGAGGCGATCCAGTGCGGCGTGCCGCTGGCCCGCTGCGAGTACGTCTGCCCGGCCAGCATCCGCACGCTCAACGCCTACAGCAAGCTCAGCCTGCGCGAGGCGCACTCGCTGTTCTTCGAGTTCCACGGCACCGCGGCCGGCGTGCAGGAGCAGGCCGCCACGGTCGAGGAGATCGCCACGGCGCACCGCGGCCAGGGCTTCGAATGGGCGACCCGGCCGGAGGACCGCACGCGGCTGTGGACGGCCCGGCACAACGCGCTGTTCGCGCTGCTGGCCAGCCGGCCGGGCGGCAAGGCGATCGTCACCGACACCTGCGTGCCGATCTCGCGGCTGGCCGATTCGATCGTCGGCGCCCGCGCCCTGCTCGACCGGGCACCGTTCCCGACGGTGATCGCCGGCCATGTCGGCGACGGCAACTTCCATTGCGGCCTGCTGATCGATCCGAACGATCCCTCGGAGATCGCGCTGGCCGAGACCCTGAACGACGAGATCGTGCGGCTGGCGCTGTCGATGGACGGCACCTGCACGGGCGAGCACGGCATCGGCCTGCACAAGGTCGGCTACCTGCGGCAGGAAGCCGGCGACAAGGGCGTCGAACTGATGCGCCGGGTCAAGCAGGCGCTCGACCCGGACGGCATCTTCAATCCCGGCAAGATGTTCTAGGCCGCGTCAGGCGAGGCGGAAGGCGCCATCGTCCTCGCGCACGCGGCCGGCAGCCACCAGCTCGGCGATGTGCATGCCGATGGTGCGCCGCTCGGCGTCGGCCACCCAGAGTTCCTGGTAGTCCTTGGGGTAGAGCAGCCGCTCCTCGGCCAGCGAGGCGAGCGTGCGCGGCCCATCCTTCAGCATCTCGAGCAGGCGCTGTTCGCGTGCGTCGAGCTTGGCGGCGTAGGCGGCGAGGTCGCGGTGGAACTTCTCGGCGTCGGTGTAGACGCCGCGATGGTGCGAGGTCACCCAGACCTTCGCCGGCACCTCGGGCAGGCGGGCCAGCGAGCGGCGGAAGTCGGCGAGGCTGGAGCAGGCGTCGCCGTAGTACGGCCCGAAGCTCGACAGGTCGATGTCGCCGATGAAGGCGACGCCTTCCGGCTCGACCAGCAGCACGGTGTGGCCGGCGGTATGGCCGGGCATGTGGATGGCGCGGATGCGGCTGCCGCCGACCTCCCAGGTGGCGCCATCGACGTAGCCGACGGCGTCGGGCCGCGGCGCGTAGAAGAACTTGGCCTGGAACTTGGCCAGCATGTCGGGCAGCCGCGCCGGGTTGCTGCCGTAGTGCGCCGCGAGCCCGTCCCAGCTCTGCGCCGCGGCCAGGTCGGCCTCGTGGACGTGCACGGCGGCGCGCGGCAGGCGGTGCAGCCCCGCCATGTGGTCCTCGTGGACGTGGCCCATCACCACCAGTTCGGTGGCGTCGAACTCGGGGCCGACGTGGTTGGAGACCAGCGGCGTGTCGAAGGCGACCCGCGTGTCGCCGCCGCGGACGATCACCTGGTTGCCATCGGGATACTTGCCGTTCTTGTCGCCGAAGAAGACGGAAACGCGCCCGAAGTCGGCGCGCTGGACGGGAGCGGGGATGGTGTTCACGGCGCCGTTCTAGCATGAAAAAGGTCCCTCGCTGCGCTCGGGATGACAACGAAGGCCTGTCATCCCGAGCGCAGCGAGGGACCTTTCCTCCGTTGTCGACTACTCCGCCGCCTTCGCCGTCGGCTCGCGGAAGGCGGTGCGCATCGGGTCCCAGTCGTTGGCGCCGACCCGGGCGAAGGCCTGCTGCACCGTCATGGGACGGCCCGGCACCGGGTGGCGGTGCTCCTTCTTGAGCGCCGCGAGCGCGTCGTCGCACGACGCCATCACGGTCTTGAACAGCAGGCCCGGCACGATCGCGAGCCGGTAGCCCATCTTCTGGGCGTCGCGCAGGTCGATCTCCGGCGTCTTGCCGCCGTAGACGACGTTCAGCAGGCAAGGACCGCGCACCAGCTTCGGCACGTTGGCGACCTCTTCCATGGTCTGCGGCGCCTCGACGAAGGCCATGTCGGCGCCGGCCGCCAGCGCGAGGTTGGCGCGGGTGACTGCCTCGTCGAAGCCCATCTTCGCGCGCGCGTCGGTGCGGGCGATGATGGTGAAGTCCGGGTTGGTGCGGGCCGAGGCGGCGGCGCGGATCTTGGCCAGCCAGTCCTCGCGCGGCACGATCTCCTTGTCGTCGAGGTGGCCGCAGCGCTTGGGAAAGCCCTGGTCCTCGAGGTGCAGGGCGGCGACGCCGCGGCGCTCGTACTCGCGGACCGTGCGCACCACGTTCAGCTCGTTGCCGTAGCCGGTGTCGGCGTCGGCGATCACCGGCACCTTGACCGCGCGGGTGATGCGCTCGGCGTTCTCCGCCATCTCGCTCATCGTGACGAGGCCGTAGTCGGGGAAGCCGATGGTGGCGGCGGTGCCGGCGCCGGTCATGTAGATCGCCGGGAAGCCGGCCTGCTCGACCAGCCGGGCGGTGATGCCGTCGTAGGCGCCCGGCGCGATCACCATGTCGCCGCTGGCGAATTGCGCCCTGAGGCGCGTGGCGTTGCTCGTCATGTGCGTTGCTCCCTGTTGTCTGCCTACTCGGCGGCCTTCTTCGGCATGTGGCCCAGCGTACCCTCGTACTTCTGCGCCGTCTCGGGCGGCAGGAACGATTCCTCGAGTTCGCGGATGCGGTCGAAGCCGGCGAACTCGTGGGTGTTGCCCAGCGGGTGGTCCTTCAGCTTCCTGTTGAACTCGGCCTCGGCCATCGGCCCCTTGTCGCGGATCGCCACGGCGAGGTCGTACATGGCGATAATCGAGGCGCGCATGCTGACGCCCGGCAGGATGGCGACGGCGATGCCGAGCTTCTTCATCTGCTCGCGGTCCATGCGCGGCGAGATGCCGGTCATGTTGTAGAAGACCGGCCCCTTCACTTCCTTGCAGATGCGCTCGACCTCGGCCATGTCCTTCGGCCCCTCGAGGAAGGCAAGGTCGGCGCCGGCGTCGAGCAGGGCGTTGGCGCGCCAGATCGCCTCGTCGAGCGAGCCGCCGTGGGCGCCGCGGCTGTCGGTGCGGGCGATCAGCACGAACTCGGGATCGAGCGCCTGGCGCGTGGCGTGGGCCGCGCGCATCTTGCCGATCGCCTCGGTGCGGTCGACGACCTCGCGGCCGGCGACGTGGCCGCAGCGCTTGGGCGCCACCTGGTCCTCGAGGTGCATGCCGGCGAGGCCGCTGCGGATGTACTCCTCGACGGTGCGCACGACGTTGATGGCGTTGCCGAAGCCGGTGTCGGCGTCGGCGATCACCGGCACCTTCACGGCGCCGGCGATGTAGCGGGCGTTCATCGCCGTCTCGGTCAGGGTCTGCAGCCCGGCATCCGGCAGGCCGAGCAGCGACAGCGAGGCGCCGTAGCCCGACATGTAGATGGCCGGGAAGCCGGCCGCCTCGAGGACGCGGGCCGACATCGCGTTGTAGCAACCGGGAACGATCAGCGGCGCGGCCTCGCGGATGAGGCGGCGCAGCGTGGTACCCGGACGCTCCGGGATGGCCTGACCGAGACGCATGGTGAACGTGCCTTTCTTTGGGAGCGCCTAGGACAGGCGGTAGAGCTTGGCGGCGTTGTCGCACACCACCTTGCGGCGGGTGGCGGCCGGCAGGTGGCCGAGCTCGCGGTCGAGGTAGGACTGCGAATCGGGCCAGATGCCGTCGGGATGCGGGTAGTCGGAGCCCCACATCACGTTGTCCTCGCCCAGTTCCTTCAGCAGCTTGATGCCGATGACGTCGGACTGGTAGGTCGCGTAGCACTGGCGGTACCAGTACTCGCTGGGCTTCATCTTCAGGATGTCCTTGAACTGGTCCTCCCACTCGAGGTCCATGTGGTCGAGGACGTAGGGGATCCAGCCCAGCCCGGCCTCGCCGATCACCACCTTGAGGTTGGGATAGCGCTCCAGCGCGCCGGAGAACATGAGCTGGATCAGCATGTAGCTCATGTGCATCTGGAAGCCGGTGATGTGGCTGGCGAAGGCGCGCCGTGCGACCGCCTTGCTCATCTTGGTGTAGTCCGGCGAGCGGCCGCCGATCGTGTGGAAGTGCACGGGGATGCCGGTCTCGTGCGCGATCTGCCACAGCGGCTCGTAGAAGTCCTCGTACAGCGGGATCATGTCCGGCCGGTTGGCGACGTCGATGCCGCGCACACCGCGATCGGCCGCGCGCTTCACCTCCTTCACCGCCGCCGTCATGTCATGGCTGGGCACGTTGGCCAGGCCGATCAGGCGGTCGGGATGGTGGCGGCAGAAGTCGTGCAGCCAGTCGTTGTAGATGCTCAGCATCTCGCAGGCCGCGTCGGGGTCGTTGAGCCGGCCGCTCGAGCCCAGCACGCCGTACAGCACCTCGGCCGAGACGCCGTCGAGGTCCTGGTCCTTGAGGCGCAGGTCCGGCTCGGTCAGGCGGCGGATGCCCTTTTTGCCGTCGTCGTAGAGGCCGGTCGAAGCCATGCGGTCGGAGCGGTGGATCTCGCCCGGCACGTACTTGCGCCCGGCCGACCCCATGCCGTTCACCAGGCCGAACTGCGCGCCCTTCGCGCTGACCCAGCGCGGCCCGTCGGGACCTTCCTCGACGTAGGGCATGCGGTCCTTGAACTTGGCCGAGGCGTTCCTGGTGAACAGGTCGGTCGGCAGCCAGATCAGGTCGACATGGCCGTCGGCCGAGATGACATCGTACTTCATCGCTTTCTCTCCCACTCTGATTTACTCGGCCTTCATGCCGATGCGCTTGATGGTCTCGCCGGATTCCTTGAGGTCACGCTGGAAGCGCGCGTTGAACGCCTCCGGGGTGTCGCCGCCGGCCAGCGCGCCCATCTCGGCCAGCTTGGCCTTGATCTCGGGCGTGTTGAGCGCGGTGACGATGTCGGTCTGGATCGCCTTGACCACGGCGGGCGGCGTGCCGGCCGGCGCGAACAGGCCGTACCAGCTGTTGTCCTCGAGCCCGTCGAAGCCCTGTTCCTTGAAGGTCTTGAGGTTGGGCATGATGCCGACGCGCTGGGTGCCCATGATGCCGAGCGCCTTGAGCTTGCCGCTCTGCAGGAGCGACAGCGCCGACGTGACGCTCGAGATGCCGAGGTCGACCCGGCCGGCCGAGACGTCGAGCACGAACGACGCGGCGCCCTTGTAGGGCACGTTCAGCAGCTTGATGCCGGCGACGTCGAACACCCGCTCGGCAGTGAGACGGCTGCCCGGGTCGGGGCTGGCGAAGGTGCGCTTGTCGGGACCTTCCTTCTTCACCAGCGCCTGCAGTTCCTTGAGGTCGTTGGCCGGCAGGTCGGGCGAGGCGATCAGGGTCGAGGCCGGGTAGGCGACCGCCGTGACTGGCGCGAAGGCCGTCGCGGTGTCGTAGGGCAGGTTCATGAGGTGGGCGTTGATCGCGATGCCCGAGACCGCCAGCACCATGGTGTGGCCGTCGGGCGCCGCGCGCGCGACCTGGATCGCGCCGACCGAGCCGTTGCCGCCGGTGCGGTTGTCGACGATCACGGTCTGGCCCCACATCGCGGCCAGCGCCTTGGCGATCAGGCGGCCGACCTGGTCGGTGCCGCCGCCCGGGCTGTAGGGCACGACGATGGTGACGGGGCCGTTGGGCTTGAAGGCCGGCTTGCTCTCGGCCGAGGCCGTGAGCGGCGCCGAGGACTGCGCCAGCGCGGCGGTCGCGCCAAGGCAGGCGGAAATCACCCAGATTAGGGCTATAACCCTTTTCAACGTTTCCTCCTCCATTACTTGTTATATCGACATTACAATCTGCCATTTGGTCGCGAGGCAAGAGGTAACAGGCGGTTCGTCCCCATGCGTAAAATGCAAAGCTCGCTGAAACTTTCTTCCAACGGCACGTTGCTGCACCGCCAGCTCTACGTCCTGCTGAAGGAGCAGATCGTGACCGGTCGATACCACTCGGGCGACCGGCTGCCGACCCAGGACGAGCTGTGCCGCCAGTTCTCGATCTCCCGCATCACGGTGCGCCGCGCGCTGGGCGACCTGCAGGACGAGGGCCTGATCCGCAACGAGCAGGGGGTCGGCGCCTTCGTAACCGCCGACATCGAGCGGTTGAGCCGGGGGCCCGACTTCAGCTTCATCGGCGACATGCGCCGCACGCTGAAGGAGACCACCATGCAGCTCCTGCTGCTGCAGGCGCAGCGCTGCCCGCCGGCGATCGCCGCGACGCTGGGATTGCCGGAGGGTGCCGAGGCGCTGCACGTGGTGCGCACGCGCTCCAAGGACGGCAAGCCGGTGGCGTTGATGGACGGCTGGATCCCGCCGCCCTACGCCGCCAACGTCACGGCCAAGGGGCTGAAGCGAAAGTCGCTGCACGAGCTGATCGCCGGCGGTTTCGACAAGCTCGGCCGCGTCGCGCAGGAGGTCAACGCCGCGCTGGCCGACCCGATCGTGGCCGACGGCCTGCAGGTCGAACTGAATTCGGCGGTCCTGCGCACCACGCGGCTGGTCCATCACCGCGACGGCGCGCCGGTGCACTACGTGACGGTCTGGACGACCCCGCTGCGCACCCGGCTGGTGCTGGAGATCGAGGCCGAGGAAATCGGCGGCCACAATGTCGGCCGCCTGCTGCACGACGTGCGGGAGTGAGTTTGGCCACACTGCCGGTGGCGCGGCCACGGCACACTGGGTTCACGCCCGCGACAACGGAGAAGGCATGACCACCACCGTCTACTTCGCCACCAACCGGATCGTGAACGATCCGCCGGACCGCACCAGCAGCTACACCCACAACATCGTCTCGCCGATGCGGCCGCAGGACATCACCTACGGCACCGCCTTCGTGAACTCCGCGAACCTGACCGCCGACACGGTCGGCGCGGTGACCTCGATCCACGACCTGCAGCAGGGCGGCTTCGCGCAGTCGACGATCGACGACCTGTCGGCCGGCACGCGCGACATCCTCGTCTTCATCCATGGCTTCGCCAACAGCTTCGAGAACGCGATCACGCGCGCCGCCTTCAACCGCGAATGGCTGGTCGACGGCGGCGCCGACACCGCCGTGGTGGCGTTCAGCTGGCCGTCGCGCGGCCACGTCATCGAGCCGCCGTTCCCGTCCTTCGCCTACCGCTGGGACCAGACCACGGCCGGCCAGTCGGGCCCGGCGATCATGGCGTTCCTCGCCAACCTGCTGCCGATCCTCGAGGCGGCCCGCCGCAAGGGGCGGCGGGCCTACCTGCTGGCCCACAGCATGGGCAACTGGGCCCTGCAGTCGGCGGTCGAGACGTGGTTCGCCCACGGCAACGGCGACGCCTTCATGTTCCACGAGGCGCTGCTGGCGGCGCCGGACGAGGTCGCCAACAGCTTCGACTTCGAACCGTTCGGCCGGCTGAGCGGGCTGGACCGGCTGTCGCGGCGGATCTCGATCTACTTCAGCCGGGCCGACAAGGTGCTCGACGACCTCAGCGAGACGATCAACGGCAACAAGCGGCTGGGCCAGGACGGGCCGCCGGACCGCGCCGACCCCGCCCACTTCCCGTCGGCCCAGTTCCGCATGGTCGACTGCAGCGGGATCGCCGATTTCCCGCGCGATTTCCAGGGATCCCACCAGTACTACCGGCGCTCGCCGCAGGTCCGCGCGGACATCGTCAGCGTGATGGTCTAGCCGGCCGTTCCGGTGTAGACACTGCTCCCTGCTGTCGGCGGTCCTTCCGACCCGCCGCGGCCACGGAGGACAAGCGATGAGCGTGCGTGCGGGACGCGAATTCCTGGCCATTCCCGGCCCGACCACGGTGCCGGACGAGGTGCTGCGGGCCATGCACCGGCCGGCCGTCGACATCTACTCGGGCCCGCTGCTGCAGCTCACCGACTCGCTGCTGAAGGACGTGGCCCGTGTCTTCAACACCAAGGGCCGTTCCTACATCTACATCTCCAACGGCCACGGGGCGTGGGAAGCGTCGCTGACCAACGTCCTGTCCAAGGGCGACAAGATCCTGGTGCTGGAGAGCGGCCGCTTCGCGCTGGGTTGGGGCGACAGCGCCCGCCGCATGGGCGTCGAGGTCGAGATCCTGAAGGGCGACATGCGCCGCGCGGTGCGGCCCGAAGAGGTCGAGAAACGGCTGCGCGACGACAAGGGCGGCACCATCAAGGCGATCCTCGTGGTCCAGATCGACACCGCCTCGGGCGTGGTCAACGACATCGCCGCGATCGGCCAGGCGATCCGCGCCGCCGGTCACCACGCGCTTCTGATGGTCGATGCCGTGGCGTCGCTGGGCTGCATGCCGTTCGAGATGGACAAGTGGGGCGTCGACGTCGCGATGTCGGGCTCGCAGAAGGGCATGATGACACCGCCGGGCCTCGGCCTGGTGGTCGCCAACGACCGCGCGCGCGAGGTCCATCGCAAGGCCGGCCTGCGCACGCCGTACTGGGACTGGACCGAGCGCGAGGGCGACCAGCACTACCAGAAGTATGCCGGCACGCCGCCCGAGCACCTGCTGTTCGGCCTGCGCCAGGCGCTCGACCTGCTGTTCCAGGAAGGGTTGGACAACGTCCATCGCCGCCACGCCCTGCTGGCCGAGGCGGTGCGCCGCGCGGTCGGCGTGTGGGCCGAGGGCCAGGCGGTGGGCTTCAACATCCTCGAGCCGTCGGAGCGCTGCGACACCGTCACGACGGTGCTGCTGAACGGCCGCGACCCCGAGCAGCTCCGCGCCTATTGCAACGAGAAGTGCGGCGTCATCCTCGGCCACGGCATCGGCGAACTGTCGGGCAAGGCGTTCCGCGTCGCTCACATGGGCCACGTCAACGCGCCGATGATCCTCGGCACGCTGAGCGTCATCGAGATGGCGCTGGGGGCGCTGCAGATCCCGCACGGCAAGGGCGGTACCCAGGCGGCGATCGAGTGGCTCGCCCAGGAAGTGAAGGCCTGACGGGCCTTCGGGCCCTTCGGCCGGCTTGCTCCGGGAAGGCTCTGTCGCCAGACTTCGGGCGACAGGGAGTTTCGCGCATGTCCGTTCTTTCCCGCCGGTCGGTGCTGGCCGCGGCGTCGGCCCTGCCGTTGGCGGCCGGCGCGGCGCGCGCCCAGTCCCAGGCCCAGTCCCAGGCCAAGTTCCCGGACAAGCCGATCCGGCTGATCATCCCGTGGGCGGCCGGCGGCCCGGCCGATGCCGGCTTCCGGATCCTCGCCCAGTCGGCCTCGAAGAAGTTCGGCCAGCAGGTGGTGGTCGAGAACAAGGCCGGCGCCTCGGGGATCATGGGCGCGATGGCGCTGCAGGAGGCCAAGCCGGACGGCTACGTGGTGTCGCAGATGCACATGAGCGTGCTGCGCCAGCCGCTGCTCAACAAGGCGCTGACCTACAACCCGATCACCGACCTCACCTACATCCTGCAGATCACCGGCTTCGTGATGGGCGTGGTGGTGCGCGCCGACGCGCCGTGGAAGACGCTGCCCGAGCTGCTCGACTACGCCGTGGCGAACCCCGGCAAGCTCAACTGGGGCACCCTCGGGATCGGCTCGACCCAGCACCTCGCGATGGAGCGGGTCGGCCTGACCCGCAACGTCTCGTGGACCCACGCGCCCTACCGCGGCACGTCCGACACGCTGCGCGCGCTGCTGGGCGGCGAGATCGATTTCGCATCGGAGGCCTCGGGCTGGGCGCCGATGGTCGAGGCCGGCCAGCTGCGCCTGCTCGCGGTCTTCACGAAGGATCGCGCCAAGCGGTTCCCGGCCGTGCCGGCGGTGCACGAGCTCGGCATCCCGGTCGTGGTCGACAGCCCGGGCGGCCTGATCGGGCCGAAGGGCATGGACCCCGCGACGGTGGCGGTGCTGGCCGACGCCTTCCGGGCGGCCGCGCTGGAGCCCGAGCACCTGAAGTTCCTGGATGCGATGGACATGCCGCTGATCCTGCTCGATGGCCCGGCCTACCGCGCCGCCATGGCGAAGACCTACGACGAGGAACGCGACCTGTTGCGCCGGCTCAACCTGCTGCCGGCCTAGAGACCCGAAGAGGAGAGTGACGATGTCGGAAGAGCGCAAGAAGGTGGCGCAGCGGCTGGGCGACCGGTTGGCCCGCCTCGAGGCCAAGACCCACAAGGGCCCGGTCCACTGGCTGGCCCACCACCTGCACAACGCGCTGGAGCACCTGCCGCACGACCACGCGACGGCCGACATGCACCTCGACGAGTTCGACCGCTACGAGCTGGCCCAGGAGTACCCGGAACTCGACAAGGACAAGGTCCCGAGCGTCGAGGAGCTGCGCTCGCGTTTCGACATGATCGCCGGCGGGATGATCTAGGGCGGGCTTGCCGCCGCCCGGCCGTTCCGGCATCTATGCCCTCCGGGAGAAGAAACGCGAGAACAAGGAGGCATACATGCTGCGCAGGACTCTGGCGCTGGCGGCCCTGGCCCTTGGCGGGCTGGGTGCGACCGCCGGCAACGCCCAGGAAATCGTCATTCCGAACATCATCGAGCTGTCGGGCGGCGGCGCCACCGTCGGCGCGATGTGGAAGAACGGCTCCAGCATGGCGGTCGAGGAGATCAACGCCAAGGGCGGCATCCTCGGCAAGAAGGTGAAGCTCGAGTTCATCGACACCGCGAGCGACCCGGGCAAGGCCCGCGCCGCCGTGCAACGCGCGCTCGACGACAAGCCGATCGCCATCTTCGGCCCGATCTACTCGGGCTCGGTCAGCGCCACCATGAAGTTGACGGCCGACGCCGAGATCCCGCAGGTCATGGGCGGCGAGGCCGGCCCGCTGACGGCGCAGGGATCGAAGTACATCTTCCGCACCTCGTTCGGCCAGAACGTGTCGATGCCGAAGATCGCCAACTACCTGCGCGACGGCGTGAAGGCCAAGAACGTCGCCGTGGTGTTCGTGAACAACGACTTCGGCAAGGGCGGCCGCGACGCCATCGTCAAGGAACTGAACGCGCGCGACATCAAGGTGGTGGCCGACGTCTCGACCGAGCCGGGCCAGGCCGACTTCGCGGCCGACGTCATCAAGGTCAAGGGCACCAATGCCGACGCGGTGTTCGTCTACCTCAACGAGGAAGAGAGCGCGCGCTTCCTGCGCGAGGCCAAGAAGCAGGGCCTCAACAAGCCGCTGATCGGCGAGACCACGCTGCTCGGCCAGAAGGTCATCGAGCTGGCCGGCGACGCCGCCAACGGCGTCAAGGGCCACGTCGGCCTGACCGTCGACGCGCCGCTGCCGTCGGTGCAGGAGTTCGGCAAGAAGTACGAGGCCAAGTACAAGTCCAAGCCGGACCACAACGGCATCAAGGGCTACATCGCCCCGTACATGATCAAGGCGGCCGCCGAGAAGGCCGGCAAGCTCGATGGCAAGGCGATCGCCGCCGCGCTGCACGGGCTCACGATCACGCCGGACAAGGAGCCGGGCATCCTGATCGAGGCGACCTTCGACGACACCGGCGAGATCGACCGCATCTCGTTCCTCGGCGAGGTCAAGGACGGCAAGCAGGTCATCACCGAGACGCTGCCGAAGCTCAAGAAGTAGTCCCGTGTCCTCCTCCCGCGCCGCCCGCGCGGGAGGAGGAGAGACTTGATGGCCGATTTCCTCCAACTGCTGATCTCGGGGCTGGCGACCGGCGCGATCTACGCGCTGGCGGCGATCGGCTTCACGCTGCTCTGGCAGACCTCGCAGACGATCAACTTCGCGCAAGGCGAGTTCGTCATGGTGCCGGCCTTCCTGGCGCTGATCGCCATGCGCTGGCTCGGCCTGCCGTTCGTCGCCTCGCTGGTCGTCGCGGTGCTGGCCTCGATGCTGCTGCTGGGCGTCGCCTTCCGCTACGTCGTCGTCGGGCCGCTGATCCGGCGCGGCGTGCTGCCGCTGGTCATTTCGACCATCGCGCTGGGCATCCTGCTGAAGGAAGGGGTCAAGGACTTCTACAGCGCCGAGGCGCAGTCCTTCCCGACCTTGCTGCCCGACACGCTGATCACCGTGGCCGGCGTCTCGGTGTCGCTGGCCCAGCTCGGCGTGCTGGTCGTGGCCTTTGCCGTGATCGGCGGGCTGCAGTGGTTCCTCGCCGGCACGCGCACCGGCCGCCAGATGCAGGCGACGGCGCAGAACCCGACCGTGGCGCAGATCCTCGGCGTGCCGATCGAGCGGATGATCCTCTACACCTTCCTGATCAACGCCGTGCTGGCCGCCATGGCCTCGATCCTGATCTCGCCGATCTACCTGGCCAAGTTCTCGAACGGCGAGACGCTGGGGCTGATCGCCTTCGTCGCGGCGATCGTTGGCGGCTTCAACCAGGTGCGCGGCGCCATCGTCGGCGGGCTGCTGATCGGCGTGCTCGACAACCTCGCCGCCGCCTACGTCTCGACCGCCTACCGCCAGGCCATCCCGCTGCTCCTGCTGGTGCTGGTCATCCTGTTCCGGCCGCAGGGCCTGCTCGGCCGCCGCGAGGAGCGCGCGGTATGAGCGCCGGCCGCTCGCTGCTGGTCGGCCTCGCGCTGGTCGCCGTGCTGGCGCTGGTGCCGGTCGACCTGACCGATATCGGCCTGCCTTACCCCGGCCTGCGCCGCTACGGCACCTACATCCTGACGCTGTGGCTGGTCACCGCGATCGCCGCCATGGGCGTCAACCTGATCGTCGGCTATGCCGGGCAGGAGACGCTGGCCCAGGCCGCCTTCGTCGGCATCGGCGCCTACCTGACGGCGATCGTCACCAAGGCCGGCGTGCCGTTCGGCGTTGCCTTCGCCGCCTCGGCGCTGGTCACCTTCGTGGTCGGCGTCCTGCTCGGCTTCCCGGCGCTGCGCGTGCAAAAGCACTACCTCGCCTTCGTGACGCTGGCCTTCACCGTGCTGTGCTGGCTGGTGTTCCGCAACGAGCAGTGGCTGACCGGCGGCGTCATGGGCATCCGCGACATCGAGCGGCCGAGCTTCCTCGGCTGGCCGCTGCGCAACCACGTCCGCTTCTACTGGTTCGTGCTCGGCATCACGTCGATCCTGACCTTCGTGCTGTGGTGGATCCTGCGCTCGCCGTGGGGCCGCGCCTTCACGGCGCTGCGCGAGAACCCGCTGCGCGCCGAGAGCCTGGGAATCGACGTGCGCCTCTACACGCTGGTCGCCTTCGCGCTGGGCTGCGCCTACGGCGGCATGGCCGGCAGCCTCTACGCGCCGCTGGTCGAGTTCATCGATCCCAGCCCGTTCGCGCTGGGGCCGTCGCTGCTGTTCATGCTGATGGTGGTGATCGGCGGCAGCGGCACCTTCCTCGGGCCGTTCGTCGGCGCCGGCATCGCCGTTCTGCTGCCGGAGTGGCTGCGCGCCTGGGAGACCTGGTACCTGCTGATCTACGCCGTGCTGGTCATGGTGATGATGGCCTTCTTCCCGGGCGGCATCGTCGGCCTGCTCTCGCGCCTGCTGGCGCGACGCGGCACGGCGACCGGAGGCCGGCCGTGACGGTGCTGCTCGAGGTCCGCGACATCGAGAAGTCGTTCGGCGGCGTGCAGGCGGTGCGCGGCGTGTCTTTCGACGTGCGCGAGGGCGAGATCCTGGGCGTGATCGGGCCCAACGGCTCGGGCAAGTCGACGCTGTTCAACTGCATCCTCGGCCAGCTCGCGCCGGACCGCGGCCGGGTGCGGGTCGATGGCCGCGACGTCACCGGCCTGCGCCCGTCGCGGCTCAACCGGCTGGGCGTCAGCCGGACCTTCCAGCTGCTGCAGGTCTTCCCGCAGCTCACGGTGCGCGAGAACCTCGTGCTGGCGGCGCAGGAACATCGCGGCACCCGGCTCGGCCGGCTGTTCGGCGCGCCCGATGTCGGGCTGGGGCCCGAGGCCGACCGCATGCTCGAGTTCTTCCGCCTGACGCGGCTGGCCGGCGCGATGGCCGGCAGCCTGTCGTACGGCCAGCAGAAGCTGCTCGACGCGGCGATGGCCTTCATGTCGGGCTCGCGGCTGGTGCTGCTCGACGAGCCGGCGGGCGGCGTGAACCTCACCATGCTGGCCGACCTGCGCGAGCGGCTGGAGGCGATCAACCGCGAGACGCGGGCGACCTTCGTGGTGATCGAGCACAACATGGAATTCGTGATGGCGTTGTGCACGCGCCTGATCGTGCTGGCCGAGGGCCGCATCATCGCCGAGGGTCCGCCCGCCGAGGTGCGGCGCGACCCGGCCGTGATCGAAGCCTACCTGGGTCATTGAGAATGGCGGCCGATCCGATCCTCGTCCTCGACGACGTCGTTGCCGGCTACGGCAAGATGACGATCCTGAACGGTCTCAGCGCCGGCATCCGGCGCGGCGCGATCACGACGGTGATCGGGCCCAACGGCGCCGGCAAGTCGACGCTGTTCAAGACGGTGTTCGGGCTGCTCGGCGTGCGTTCGGGGCGCGTGACGTTCGACGGTCGCGACACCACCTCGTTCGCGCCGCGCCGCATGCTCGATGCCGGCATGTGCTACGTGCCGCAGGGCCGCAACCTGTTCCCCGAGCTGTCGGTGCGCCACAACCTCGAGCTGGGCGGCGTCGCGCTGTCCGACCCCTCGAAGCTCGCTGGTCGCATGGAGGCGATGATGGCGCGCTTCCCGATGCTGCGAGAGAAGGCCGACGCCCAGGCCTCGACCCTGTCGGGCGGCCAGCAGAAGCTGCTCGAGGTGGTGCGCGGGCTGCTGCTCGAGCCGACCCTGATGCTGATCGACGAGCCGTCGATCGGCCTTTCGCCGCTGATGGTCCAGGAAGTCTTCTCGATCCTGAAGGACCTGCGCGCCGCCGGCGTCACCATCCTGCTGATCGAGCAGAACGCCCGGCAAGCGCTGGCGATCTCGGACTACGGGCTGGTGCTGGAGCAGGGACAGGCGCGGCTTTCGGACAGCGCGGCGGCGATCCTCGCCGACCCGCGCATCGCCCAGCTGTTCCTGGGTGGCGGCCTCGCGACGGAGACACCTCGATGAGCAACCGGCGGCTGGTCGGCCTGATCGGCACCAACATCCAGAAGTCGCTGGCGCCGTTCCTGCACGAGGACGCCTTCGCCGCGGCGGGGCTCGTCGGCCACTACCACCTGATGGACGTCGACACGCTGCCCGGCCGGACGCTGCCGGACCTGCTGGCGGCGGCGTGCACCGCGGGCTTCGCCGGCGTCAACATCACCCACCCCTACAAGGAAGCCGTGATCCCGCTGCTCGACGCGGTGTCGACGGAGGCGCGCGAGATCGGCGCCGTGAACACGGTGGTGTTCGGCGCCGATGGCCGGACCAGCGGCTACAACACCGACTGTTCGGGCTTCCGCCAGGCCTTTGTCGAGGCGTTCGGTCCCGATGCCGCCAAGGGGCGCGGCGTGCTGCTGCTGGGCGGCGGCGGTGCCGGTCGCGCGGTGTCGGTGGCGCTGATGGCGCTGGGTGCCGCCCGGGTGCGGATCTACGACAAGGACACGGCGCGGGCCGCGGCCTTGCACGCCGACCTCGCGGCGCGCTTCGGTGCCGAGCGCTGCGACCTGCTGGCCGAGCCGGTGGCGGCGGCGGCCGAGGTCGCGGGCATCGTCAACGCCACGCCGGTCGGCATGACCGGCTACGAGGGACTGCCGCTCGACCCGGCGCTGGTCCAGCCGCGCCACTTCGTGGCCGACGTGATCTACACGCCGATCGACACGGCGTTCGTGAAGGCGGCGCAGGGCAAGCAGTGCCGAACGATGAACGGCGGCGGCATGTGCGTGCACCAGGCGGTCGATGCGTTCCGGCATTTCACCGGCCTGTCGCCGGATGTCGGCCGGATGAAGCGGACCTTCGAAGCGGCGCTGGCGGCGCGCGACGCCGCCGGCTGACGCCTAGGCCTTCAGCGTCGCCCGGCCGGGGTGGCGCGGCAGGAAGGCGGTGAGCAGGCCGAGCAGCAGCAGGAACGGCGTCACCTTGTAGACCGCCTCGATGCCGGCATGGTCGGCGATGGCGCCCAGCGCGGCGGCGCCGAGGCCGCCCAGGCCGAACGAGAAGCCGAAGAACATGCCGGCGACCAGCCCGACGCGGCCCGGCATCAGTTCCTGCGCGTAGACCAGGATGGCCGAGAAGGCCGAGGCCATGATCATCGCCACGGTGACGGCCAGCACGCCGGTCCAGAACAGGTTCGCCCATGGCAGCATCAGCGCGAAGGGCAGGGCGCCCAGGATCGAGAACCACATCACCGGGATGCGGCCGACGCGGTCGCCGACCAGGCCGCCCAACAGCGTGCCGATCACGATGCCGACCAGGAAGGCGAACAGGTAGAACTGCGCCGTCTCGATCGACACGCCGAACTTGGCGATCAGGTAGAAGGTGAAGTACGAACCGAGGCTCGCGCTGTAGACGTTTTTCGAGAACAGCAACGCCACCAGGATCATCACCGCGCCGATCACCCGGCCGCGCGACAGGGTGGGGGCGGCGGCGTGCGGCGCGGCCGCGGCCTTCTTCGCCACCGGCTTCTGCGCGGCGCGGCGGCGGGCGTACCAGCCGCCGACCTGGAACAGCACCAGCATGGCCAGCAGCGCGGCTCCGCAGAACCACACGATGCTCTGCTGGCCGCGCGGCACGACGATGAAGGCGGCGAGCAGCGGCCCGGAAGCCGAGCCCATGTTGCCGCCGACCTGGAACAGCGACTGCGCGAGGCCGTAGCGGCCGCCGGCGGCCATGCGGGCGACCCGCGAGGCCTCGGGATGGAAGACCGACGAACCCATGCCGATCAGCGCCGCGGCGACCAGGATCGAGGGATAGGAATCGGCGCGCGACATCAGCAGCAGGCCGACCAGGGTGAAGCCCATGCCGACCACCAGCGAGTAGGGCTGGGGCTTCTTGTCGGTGTACAGGCCGACCACCGGCTGCAGCATCGACGCCGTGCACTGGAAGGCCAGCGTGATCAGGCCGACCTGCGTGTAGGTGAGGGCGTAGGAGTCCTTGAGGATCGGGTACAGCGCCGGCACCAGCGACTGCATCATGTCGTTGAGCAGG
Source organism: Pseudomonadota bacterium (assembly GCA_020160955.1). Taxonomy (GTDB): domain Bacteria; phylum Pseudomonadota; class Alphaproteobacteria; order Reyranellales; family Reyranellaceae; genus Reyranella. The sequence continues at coordinate 810 of JAIUOX010000077.1, read as the reverse complement.
TGGCAGAAACTGAGCGACAGGATCACCGCGAAGGTCGTGCCGGTGGCGGCAGCGGATGCGGAGAGGGGCGGGGCTGCGGCCGGGACGGGAGACGCGGGGACGGCGGCGCCGGCGGGCAGGGTACTGTCGCTCATGTCACGAGGATACCAGCCACCCGCCGGGTCGGAAGCACCACGATGGCAAGTCAGCCTTGCAGCGGCGGACATCGCTGGCCTGACAACAAGCGCTGTCATCCCGAGCGCCAGCGAGGGATGACAAGGATGGTGCGCCTGGGGCAGCACAGGGAACTTTCGTCCGGGGAACTTTCGTTGCAGTCCGAATGTTGACCCCATCGCGCCTGTCGTCCGACCGGTCCTCCCGCGTTCTTCGGTGCACTGATCTGCGCGTTCCGCGATTGCTTCTCTCTTGCACTTCATGTGAAGGTGCCTTTTGACCAAGGGAGAATTTCCATGTGTGAGGTCTGTGTCGCTCGCGGGGTGCCGCACCTGCCGTCCCGTCGACTGATGCTCGGCGCCGGCCTCGCCGCCGCCGCGCTGCCCTTCGCCTCGACGGCGCGCGCGCAGACGCCGCGCCTCGCCGAGACACCCGATGCCGCGATCAAGCTGCTGGCCGAGGGCAACACGCGCTACGTCGCCAACAAGCCCAACGAGCGCGACTTCTCGGCGACCCGGGCGGCGCGTGCCCAGGGCCAGGCGCCGTTTGCCGCGGTGCTGGGCTGCGCCGACAGCCGCGTCGCGCCGGAACTGGTGTTCGACCAGGCGCCGGGCGACCTGTTCGTGGTGCGCGTCGCCGGCAACTTCCTGACGCCCG